>JAFURY010000065.1 GCA_017480795.1 Succinivibrionaceae bacterium | reverse complement strand
TTTCATAGAAGTTTGTTTAAATCACCATTCATTTTAATTGTTCAGATCTCGTTTTCCAATATCGGACTCAGCCTCCAAAATCTGGCTGTACAAGATCTGAACAGATTTTTTTTTCCAACAAGATTTTGCTCAGACCCAAAAAAATCAGCTCCACCAACATTACGGCGACCGCAGACAGAACCAGCCTCGTCAATATCGAGAAGATCAGTTGGGATCTGCCGGCCGCAAAATCCGGTCTCAGAGCCGGCGACATCATCATAGCCTTCGAGGGCGACGACTGGAGCGTCTTTGATATCGCCGAATCCAATCCGGACAGAACCCAGCAGAAATTCAACTACAAACTGGATACCAAGAGCAGTCAGCCGATTACGTATATTGTCTACCGTCCGGCTCAGGGCGAATTCGGCGAGCCCAAAGGTCAGTTTCTGAGAGTGGGACCTCTGCCGGTGGGAAAGAAGGGCTTCAGATACGTCAGCTCATATCAGACCGTCACCTACAATCAGAACAACTCCAGCAGCTACGCGCGCAGCATCCGGGAGCTCTACAAAACCGCGAAAATCCAGCAGGCTCCGGTTTCGGTGCCTGATGCATCAGGCTACAAGAAGGACACCAGAGTATTTCCGGGAGCCCACCAGGAATTTTCCGAAATTCTCTCCACCCGCGGTCCGGTCACCGGCTGGTTCTGGTACGACGACAAAAGCGGGAGATTCCTGAGCGAGCCCGAACTCAGGCAGCTGGTCAATCCGACAGTCTCCATACGCTCCTATCCCAACGCTTCGATTTACATCTCCGCCGCGGCCAACTGCGGAGGCGGCGATCCGATGCAGAACAGAGACTTCGCGCTGCTGGCCAACACCAATGACTCCGGAGTCATGAAATACAGCGGAGCCGACTCGTACAAACTTCCTGTGAACGCCACCTGTCTTGCGTTCCGCAAAAGCGGCATGAAGTTCATGTTCGAGGATCCGACCATGGGCCAGGACGAACTGCCGCTGGAACAGCAGCCGTTCATGAGCAAGCTGTCCAAAGAGGATCAGACGGCAATCCTGAACATGGCCAAGGGAATGACTCCAGCCATGCAGGCCGCTCTGGTCCTGAAGGTAAAGGAAAAGATCTGGATCAGCGAGCACCCGGGAGAAGACAACTACGAAGTCACCGAGTACGGCTACTTCCCGATAGACGGAAAGCAGACCGTGTACAGGCTGGTCAAACAGGTGAGCAAGTAACCAGCTCTGCATCCGTCAGCGCTGACAGGCCTGCCGCATCACAAACGTGGCAGCGCAGGTCGGCGTTTTTCATTATCAGTGATGTGGAAAACTCAGACTGAACGGATCGGGCAGGTTTCATCGCTCGCCAGCAAGCAGGAAGCGCCAGCCGTCAATCGTGGCGAGCACGCCTGATGCCGCCCTTCCGGAAAACCGTCCGCTCAGGCAAAGGGACGGAAAATCGCCGTTGGCGCTACTGCGTCTCCCTGATATAGAACCGGCCGTAGGCGTAGATAACGACGTACTTGTGCAGATCCCCGATGGTCCTGATCCTGTCGTCCCTGACATAAAAGTTAAGCTGCTTAACCGCTCTTTCATACAGTGTTCTGACTACCTTAAGCTTCGTAACTTCACGTGATCTGCCGTTCCTCCGATACTTGAACTCAAAAATATAGCTCGGACCGGTCCCGGTATTTCTTGCGAGAAGATCGGCGCGCCCCCTGGAGGTATCAATGATCCTGGTCTTCCCTCCGGCAGCATCGTCAAACATCTCGCCAAGCAGCCTTCCTGCCCTGGCTTCCTCATTCTCTTCTTCTGAAAGAGTCCTGTTTTGAACTTCCTCTGCCGAGTTCTCCCGCTCCAGTGCATCCGGATCCGGGTCAATGTATTCATCCTCGTCAAGCCCGTCTTCAAACACGAACTTTCCGTCAATCCTGACGGCGTATTCTCTCTTCAGTTCAAATCTTCCGCCTGCAACGAGATTAAGGGCAGTATAGACCGCCAGTCCGATCTGGGTTTCGCCCTCCTTGGAATTGTCTGTCTGAATGAAGGCTCCGGCAATCCCGTTCAGCATTGCCTCAAGGGCTGAAATGTCGTTGAAGTCCGCCATGCCGCTTATGCTTCTGAATTTTTCAAAATTCCGGATCATGCCAGGACCGTTCTCCAGCTGTATCCCTGAAAACAGAGTTTCAAAATAATCGTTGGGGATCCGGAGGCATGGTGGAAAAATCAAACTGAAGAACGTAAAAAGAGTTCTTATGCGCCGTCGGATGGGAAGCGATGTAACACCCTTTAAACAGCCGATCGCACTCGGAGACAAAAGCTCTGTCATAGTAATATCTCAAGAGTTCGGTAAACATGGTTTTGCCAAAACGTCTTGGCCGCAGAAACAGAGAAACCGACGCCCCGCTTTTTTCGTAAATCTCCAAAAAACGGGTTTTATCGATGAAGACATAGCCGTCATCAATGATCTTCCTGAAATCCGTCATTGCAACAGGGAGTTTCTTTATCTGCGCCATAACCGCTTCCCGCAGCATATTCTCAACCGTTTTTAACATGAAGTTCTGACTATGGACTGATGAACGCAAGACAATCGCATAAAGCGCTCATGCCTGTGGTATCACACTCAGAATCATGGGTGTTCTCCGAATGCTTCTGCGGATCAGAGATCTGCAGAAGTTCTCTGTGATGTGAGCCTTTTAGTGAAACTATTTGTCAATTATGGTCAACACACCTACCGCTATTCTACCAAGAGACCGCCTGCTGTGGTATAGTGTTCGTAACGATGCTGCGCGAGCGTCCATTGCTGTGACTTGCTGATTAGGAGATCAGTCCATGAATATTGCCAGAAAGAACATACCGATTGGAATTTCAGATTTTGAGGCGCTTATTTCCGGAAACGCAAAATACGTGGACAAGACGCAGTTTCTAAAACCGCTGCTGACATCATCCACAGCTGTGCATCTGCTTTTAAGACCTCGTCGCTTTGGCAAAACCCTTTCCATGAGCATGCTGGCAGCCTTT
The DNA here is from genome assembly GCA_017480795.1 of Succinivibrionaceae bacterium. GTDB lineage: Bacteria > Pseudomonadota > Gammaproteobacteria > Enterobacterales > Succinivibrionaceae > UBA2804. Next base: position 12,172 of record JAFURY010000065.1, on the reverse strand, counting down.
CTTGAAATGAACTATCGAAATCCAGAGGACCGGAGTCGCCAGGAGCAGCTTTTCAAAGGGTTGAATGTTTACGAAAAGGACAAGCCTCTCTGCGACCAGTTCATGGGCCGCTATCCGGTTATCAGCATTTCGCTGAAATCCGCCCAGGGTTCCGATTTCACAAGTTCCATGAAATCAATGCTCTTAATGATCGGACAACTGTACAGCAGATACGATTTCCTCGGCGAAAGCCAAAAACTCGATCCGTTAAAAATCGAAACTCTAAGGAGGCGTATCGCAATCTGCGAAAACGAATCCTTTGATCTGTCCAAAGAAAACAACCTGTCCACAGCAAAAACGATAGTTGAGGATTCCATCAGATTTCTCAACACTCTTCTTTTCAAAGAATTCGGACTGCCATCAGTGGTAATCATTGACGAATACGACGTTCCGCTGCAGAAGGCAACCGTAAACGGCTACTACCCAGAAATGCTGGAAGTTATCAAGGCGCTTATGGGAAACGCGCTGAAGGACAACACCTACCTGTTCAGGGGCTACGTCACCGGATGTCTAAGAATATCCCACCAGAGCATTTTTACTGACGTGAACAACTTCAAAACTTTTGGCTCGCAGGACAGGAGATTCTCCGACTTCATTGGACTTACAGTGCCTGAAACACAAAAACTGTTCAGAGAGTACGGTCTGAAAAACAGACTGCAGGACGCGGTTGACTGGTACGACGGCTACAACTTCTCCGGAACGGATATGCTCTGTCCATGGAGCGTGCTGAATTTCATGCAGGACGCGTTGGACAACGATCCGGCAACCTTCAGGCCTCAGAACTACTGGGCCAGTTCCAGCGGCAACGACATTCTGGAAATCTGCATGAGGCATCCCGACGAGACCGACACCATGCGTCTGCAGAATCTGATGGAAGGCAAACCGCAGGAAATAACCCTCAGAGAATTCACTTCCTATCCGAAGATCACCGGCAAAACGAGTTTTGATGTTTTTGGTACTCTGATGCTGCATACCGGATACTTTACCAAAGTCAAGGACAACGACGACAACGAGCTGGACAGCAAGAAGAGCGAGAAGAGCAAAAACACTTCGTCAGACTCTCCAAGAATGTTGATAAAAATCCCCAACAGGGAGGTACGTCAGTGTTTTGCCGACAAGGCGGATGATCTGTTCAGCACTGAAAATGACGAATGGCGCAACCAGGCGCTTGATATGAGGGATGCGTTTCTTGCAGGGGATGTCCAGAAGGCCGAGGAACTAGTCAACTGCATGCTGAAATTATTCATCAGTCTGAAAGACTCCGCTTACGAAAGTTTCTATCACGGATTTCTTGGCGGCGTGCTGGGAATGACCGTTACGGACGATATCAAGCTTCTGTCCAACCGGGAAAGCGGCGACGGATATGCTAATTTGATTATCAAAGACAATCGCGCGCTGACTGCGGCGATTCTTGAACTGAAGAAAAGCGACGACGATGAGCCTTTGACCATGGAGCGCGTCTGCAAAGATGCTCTCAAACAGATTGACAAGACGAACTACGACCAGGATTTCAAGGCCACCTACCGGACCATTCGCAAGTACGGACTGGCGTTTTTCAGCAAAAAGTGCAGAATCATCAGCGGTGAAGCCTGATCCTCTCCCCGCCGGAGATTTGCCGATGCCAGGCGCCTGGTGGGAACAGACGGGTTTCCGATGCGATGCGATGCGATGCGCCAGGCGCGGCTGACATGTTTGCCGCAGCCGCTGCTGATTTCATCCAAGGCGGCACAGAACGGATTGCAAGCCAGCGCCTGGCGTCGCGAAGCAGATCTCGCTCCTAGCGGAAAAGCAACACCCCCAGAATTATCGCCATCAGCGCGGCGTTCGCCGCCAGCATGATTTTCATCCGCGCCAGATGCTTTCTGATATTTTCGTTTTCCTCCGTCATCGTCTGCTTCAGACTGAAGGCGTCGGAGACCAGCTGCTGTCTCAGGCTGCCATGCTTTCTGCTGAGAGTTTCAGTCCCTTCGGCGATGATGTCGCGAACCTCGGCGGACAGCGATTTGCGGTTCTCCTCCACCGTTCCCGCGATTTTCTCCCGACTGTCGGCGATGTCCCCTGATACCGTCCGGATCAGATCCCGGTCGGAGAGCGCGGCGTTCTCCAGCAGTTCCTTTTTGAGACTTTCCAGACCTTCGGAATACTCCCGAAACGATGCGGCAATGGCCTCGGAAACGATCCGGCTGCACCGGTCGGAAAGTTCCTCAGCCCTTTTCGTCATTTCCGCAGACAGCCGCTCGGGAGTTTTTTCAAGTTCGGCCACCGCCCTGGCGGCGCTTGCGACCAGCTCCTTCTGGCTGTCGGCGTAGAGACTTATGTTTTTTGCGGTGTCATCGGATACCAGCCTGATGAGCTCCAGCAGTTTCTGTCTTGACACATCGAGAATTCGGGAGATCTCGTCAAACAGGGAGCCGTTTATTTCCGCGGCGCGGGTTTTCAGTTCCCGCACCTCGACGGCAGTCATTTCAATCAGTTTCCGCTGCCCCGCAATGAAGGACTCGGTGCTGCGACCGTAGTCGTCTCTCACAAGAGCAAGCAGCTGCCTTATCTGAGCGTTGATCTCCTCAAGCTCGCGGACACATTCCGCAAGACCGGCCGGAACCTGATCGATGGCTTCCACCGTCCTGTCCACCATCGTCCTGGCGCTCTCCACGCTTTTGAGATTCCTTTCGATTTCAGCAAGTGTCTGTTCTATTTTCTCGTCAATCACCTGAACTGATACTCCTTTGAAAATTCCGCGATTCTTTTTCCCGCCGTGCGGAGGGCAGACAGGGCGTGAAGCCTTGCAAGATACGACTGCTGGCACTGGCCGAAGGCGCCGGAGGCAAGGATCTTTCTGAACTCTCCCAGCAGCTCGACGCAGCCCTCTCTCCGGTACCTTTCGTAAACCTGCTGATAATCCCGGCACAGTTCGTCCTCAAGCGCAGGCGTATTCTCCTGTTCAAGAAAGATCAGACAGAACACATTGAGCAGGCACAGCGCGGGATTGACATCCGCCGACGCCCGCCGGATCAGCCGCACCGCCCCCAGCAGATGCTTCACGTTGTCCTTCTGGGATCCGGCGCCCACGATGTCGTCGTCCACCACCCGAAGATATTTGCGCACCAGATCAAAGGAGACGATCTCGTTCTCCCGGCGCAGATCGGTGTTGGTGTCGTCCCTGAGGCTCATGCCGACTTCTCTTCCTGCGCGGGCATCGTAAACCTGATAACCTTCCCGGGCGTACTTGGAATTGAAGTAGTAGTAGATGTAGTCCTTCAGATCCTCGTTGATCTCCTTCCAGTCCCGATCCCGGGCAATGCCGATGCTGCAGAAATGCTCCACATCAGCGATCGCCCGCCGGCGCTTGTCGGCGATGCTGCCGTATATGAAACGCGTCAGGTTCTCCGAGCAGGCTCTGACGGTTTCAAAGCGGATCTCCCGCTCGGCAATGTTCCGACCGTATTTCCGGGCAAGCGCATTCGGATCCAGAGCCCGCTCCTTCAGCGCCTGCACCATGGCGTCGGCGCGATCGGCGGAATAATACTTTCTGTAATAGGCCTTCAGACACTGAAAGTGGTACTCCGGCTCCCGGCACACCGCGCTGATCCTGAACTTGCCCAGGTAATCGTCGGTGAAATCGTCAATCACCCCGATGACGCACATGCGGTAGATGGCTTTCTGCAGCGCAAGCTTGTAATCCGCCTGGCCGAATCTTCTGGTATACATTTTACCTGAAGCGTCCCGGTACGTTTTTTCGCTGCCGTCGGAGCATCTGAAAAGAGGCTGACCGTTCTGGTAAAGGATCCGGTTGTGATCCCTCAGCTCGCCCGCCACCTCCCGGGGCTCGTACCTGAGATAGAAGGTGAGGGACGATCCTTTGGGGTAGCGGGACAGACGGGTGAGCAGGCCATTGACATTGCCGAGCCTTACGCTGAAGGCGGGATCGCTGACGGTAGAGTCGGCAATCATGTCCTCGTTGCTCATATCAAGAGAAATGGAACTGATTAGCAGATTCTGCACCGACAGTTCGAAGGTTTCCCCCAGAAAACTGGTGTCATAGAAATACATGTTGGTGCTGCAGTCCGCGCTGCGCAGTTCGGTGATGCCGCGCCTGGCATCCGTCTCCGGGAATTTCTTCGGCGCATACATCACGGTGGCCAGCGCCATCCTGCCGTCGCGGCCGGCTCTTCCCGCCTCCTGGACAAAGGATTCCAGGGATGAAGGCATGTTCAGATGAACCACGCACCTGACGTCGGGCTTGTCAATGCCCATGCCGAAGGCTTTAGTGGACACCATCAGGTTGGTCTCACCGGAAAGAAATCTGTCCTGGGAGGACGAATCGGCGCCACCGTAGAACGACACCAGACTCCTGGCCGAGGATCTGAGTCGACCTGCGATGCCCTCGACGCTGCTGCTGCCGCTTCTGACGCGGGGACAAAAGACGATGCCGGCTCCTTTCGGCCCGGTTCCGGTCATCCAGTCGGCATCGAACCTGGCGTTGAGATCCCGATTCATCACCTCCAGGGTCATCTGCGGATCTGAAATGCTTTCCCGCTCCAGGAATCTGGATCTGATGCGCATCTGGCTTTCAGGAGTTTCAAGCTCCATAAGGCGGCCGGCGGCCTCCCTGAGTACGCCGCCTACGCAGTTGTCCTTTTCCGACGATGCCTGCCAGGCGTTTTTCGAGGCGGACACATCGATTTCCTCCACCCGGTACTGCAGTTCAAGCCTGTTGGTGTTCTCGTAGCGGACTACCGCCTCGTCGTCAAGACTGTAGAACATGGCGCCGGAAAGCTCCCGCTCCACATCCGACAGCACGTCAAAGGAGGCGGTGGCGGTAAGACCGAAAAGGGAAACATGACGATCCGGATCCGGTATTTCCTCCTGCAGAAAGCCGGCATCCGCTTCCAGCCGGAAATCCGCGCTGGGAGGATTATGAGCATCAGCCTGTCCGGACTGTTTGGCGCTCTTTCCAGCCGCCTTCGCCGACTCCGATACACCTGATGAATTATCGTTCTCGTTCTCGTTCTCGTTATCGCCGTCGTCCGGCGCGACATCGGCTTTCGGGAGAGCGAAATTGTAGATGTTTCTTCCAAGGTGCAGATACGAAATCCTGAAATCATGCCCCCACTCGGAAACGCAGTGAACCTCGTCGATGACGCCGTATGCGAAATACACTCCGCTCTGGTGCATCGCCAGCATGGCCTCCCGAAACCGGCTTATGCACAGGCGTTCGGGAGTCACGAACATGATCTGAATCCGGGAGGCGGAGAGATCCGCTTCAGCCTTGCGTTTCTCATCATGCTCCAGGTCGCTGTTGATGAAGGAAACCGTGTCGATGCCGCGTCTTTTGAGACCGAGACACTGATCCCGCATAAGGCTTTTGAGAGGATCCACCACAAAGGTGACCCCAGGCTGCAGCATGGCGGCCAGCTGATAGGTCAATGATTTTCCGCCGCCGGTCGGCAGCAGTCCGATAACGTTTTTCAGCTGCAGGGCGCGGCTCAGGATCGGCAGCTGGCCTGGTCTGAGGTCGTCAAAGCCGAAAAGCAGTTTCAGAAAATATCGCAGATGGACGACATTCTCATGGATTTCCTCATACCCGCCGAAGCCGTCGCTGCCGGACGGCTTTCTTCTTGCCATGGGCAGATATTTAATTCTCTGAGCGGTATAGACAAATCTCTTTTCAGCCTGCGCCTCAGCCGGGAAGCGGCGGACAATGAGCCTTGCATCGCTTCTGACGCGCAGATCCGGGAAACGATCTCTCTCCGGATCAAAGCAGCGGCGCGCGGAGAGATCGATGAAGGCATCGAAAGACTCCCCGGGATCCGCCTTGGCAGCCGGAACCGCCACAATTTCCGAGAGCGCAAGATGCTGCCAGTTCTCGGTCATGGCGGCCAGATGGTTGAGCATCTGCAGAAAATCATCAAAGGCGGCGGAGGCCACCGATGTTCCGTCCTCCAGCACCGCGATCCTGACCGATTTCGCCCCGGGCGGAATTCTTCCCGCCACAAAGAGTTCCGCAAGGCATTTTTCAAACCAGGCTGCGGCCTGAAGAGCCTCTGGCCGATCCCGTTCCGGAAGCGCCGAGACCGCATTGAGAAGATACATACTGGGAAGCGTTTTAAAACCCCGGCTGATGATGTTGCCAAGGGTGGCGTAAACCGGGTTTACGTCGCATGCAGCAGTCAGATCGTAATCGGCGCGAACCTGAAAGCAGCAGTCGTTGCAGCATTTGTCCGATGGCTTGACATCGTAGCATGCGAACCATACCGCCGGAACATATCTGAACCCGTCGGCTGGAGGCGGGAAATCATTCAGCGCTTCAAACATGAAGGAGCGGATCAGACAGCTGTAGTATCTTTTCGAATTCTCAAAAAGTCTGAAGTTTACTTCGCCGAAATCGTCAAGACTGCTGAAAGTGCTGCATTTAAATAGATCGACAAAATAGCTGATCCTGCTTTCGCGGTGCCTGGCCGGTCCCACGCACACCACCAGATGCCGTCCGCCACAAGCGCGCAGCAGCCGGGCGGTTTTCAGCAGATCCACCGAGGGGATGTCCAGAATATTGGAGAAGATATGCACCGCAAGCTTCTGGCCCGCTTTGATACCGCTGACAAAGTCTTCGCCTGATGAAACGGAGGACGGCAGAAATTTTCTGACCAGGCAAACCTTGGTATCCCGACCGTCAAGCAGTGATGTGATATTCTCGCGCGCCCTGCGCCCGGACACCCCGGCCGGCTCCACCAGGGTAACCTTCTTCAGATGTTCGACGGGCCTGAACGCGTTGCCTCCCGCAGCCTGAAGACATTCAACGAATGTGGCCGAGCCGAGCCCCTGACCGCAGCCCCAGTCAAAAACCTCAAAATCCTCGCCAAGCAGGCCGTAACGGAAAACGTCGGGGTCGAACGCCCTGAGAAGCTTGTAGATATGCATGAGACCGTAGGCGGCAAGGTAGGCGTCGCACAGGGATTCGGATTCCAGCAGCGCAACGCCGCGCCGGAGAGTGTTGCCTTTAGGATCTCTGAAGTCCCACGGCCGGTTGCGACAGTATTCCGGCAGCCGATCCGCCGCCTCCCGAACAAGCCGCATAACCTGGAGATTTTTTATGAATTCAGCATCAAAACTCATGCCGCTGTCTGCCGTCCTGAGTCACTTCCTGTCGAAAAGCAAATTACGCTTGGTTTCCGTTCCCGGTGATAGTCTGGCCGTATGGATTTGTCCGATGTCTTTGGAAATTACGCTTGGCAGTTTCAATGCTATCGTTGGCGTAGCAGTACCGGCACTGGTGTATGCAGGTGTTGTATTCGCCGATGTCCTTGCTGACGATGCAGCCGCAGAATTTGCGCTGTCCCTTGTCCCGGTTGTCATGGTCAAATATCGCGATTTTACCGTTGCCAAGATCGATCACGTCATCCCGTAGCGCCGCCGAGCCACTCTGAGTGACGGACAAGACCGAACTCGCATCACTCACTCCTCCTGCGCCGTCGGACACGGCAAACAGATCTCCCTGAACGCCGTCGTCAGTTTCAAAGAGACTTCCCTGGGCGCCGTATCCCGCGACGCTGTTCCCTCCGAAATCAGAGTTTTCCTGCGCCATGAAGTCCAGACTCTCCTTTCCTCCGAAGTCAAGACTCCCCTGCCCCCCGAAATCAAGACTCCCCTGCCCCCCGAAGTGAAGATTCTCATGGCGGCGTCTGTCAGAGTCGACTCTACCGATCCTGCTACCGGCTCCAGATGGATTTCGGTCAACGATCCTGACCTTCAGAAAATCCATAAGCGTCCGATCGTCATGGGCTATTTTCGCCATCAGCCGATCGTCCACGCACCGGTTTTTCTTTACCCCAAAGCCAGACAGATCAACCTCCTCACCACAGGTGACCAGTTCGAAGTTCCAGCTGCGGTTGAGTTCGGCCAGGCTCTTGCCGAACTCCAGCATTTCCTCAACCGTCCAGTCACGGTATCTGAATCCGAATTTATCGAGATTGCTCTGAACCCTGCGGTAGGAAAGGATGTCGGCGAAACTGAACACCAGTTTATGAGTGTACCCCTTCAGTCGATCTCCTATGAATTTCACTCTTTCAAGGAGTTCGTCCATCGTCAGGCTGTCGCTTAGAATCAGCGGATCAAACCGCCAGATCACATGGTTCGCATCGTAGAGATCCGCAATCCTTCTGAAGGTGTCGATGCGCGATTCCAATGACGGGAGTCCGGCTTCCAGATGCTCCTTCCGATAATCGTTCAGCGAATACTGAAGATAGAAGCCGATGTTCCGCTCCTTCAGACAAGGCAGGTAATCGATAAGATTTCCGGGATTTTTGGACCAGAAAACGATAAAGCGCGTGTCCTTGTAGGAGACGTAACTCAGTTTTTGATTGAAGGGATTGGTCCAGGCGGAATAGCCGCTTTTCATAAGCCGATAGAAAAACCAGTCGGCGTAGAAGGCGGGAATATCGGTGCTGCGGCTTGCGGAAACGATTATCGGGCTCATAGCCTCAACTTTGCTTCCGTCATCTGCGGTTATGCTCTCTTTCTTCCACGTTGCCATGGTTCACTCTCCTTGAAATTCGTCTTCAGATCCTTGCTTCATACTCTCGCTTCATACTCACAGAGCAGGATCCGACGATCATGCAACTCAGTAATTTTCCCGCAGCAACAATCCATGAAAACCAGAATAAACCATCAGAGCGATCTGACAAAACGCTTCGGAAAAGACAGCAGACGATGCGGAAACACATTGGCAGGACACCGTTTCACGGCCGGTTCATGATCCTGAACAAGATCTTTGCGTGACGAGAGACTTGATGAAAACAATCTGCTGTTCCGTGACATTCAGAAAATCTGTCGGCGGGCGCAGAGCATATTTTACAGAAAAATCGTCATGTAAACAGGAATATACAGCACCCCGTCCTCAAAAGCGAGATCCTTGGTATACACGATAACTCGGTCGTTCATTTTTATCCGGTATTTCTCTTTGAAGTAGTCAAACGACTTATGGCTTTTGTATCCTGAAGACTTCACTTCCACCGGACACAGGCGTTTCCCATTCACGGTCAGAAAGTCAACTTCATATTTTTTGCTGACGCGGTTTTCTTCGGGAGCATATTCAAACTCATGAAAATACAGGCCATGTCCGTTGGCGCGGAGCATTTGAGCCACAATATTCTCAAATATCATGCCCTGATTGATGCCAAGATCATCAATGATCAGAGATCGGTACATTTTGTCCGTATCTCCGCCATTGCCGAGAATATGGGTTATCAGCAGCCCCGTATCGCCCATATACATCTTGAACTTTGCCCTGTCCGCATACATTTGCAGAGCGACTTCAGGCTGCGTCACGTTGAAGCAGGTGTTGATCATCATGGATTCGTCAAGAAAATCAATCGCGTTTCTGATGTTTCGTGTTCTTGCATTTTCATCAACCACAGACAATCTGAACACCGAGTTGCGGTTCATCAGCTGATGAGGTATCGATTTGAACACGATTTCGGCTCTGTCGCCATCTTCCGCATCGTGCTTTTTCAGGTCATTCAGGTAAAGTCTGAGAATTCCTCTCTTCACTCTGTCAATCTGCCGGTATGACTGACCGGCCGCATATGCCGCCACTGCCTGCGGCATGCCTCCCACGGCCATATACACCCGAAACAGCTGCAGTATCTTTCTGTGGATATCGTGCCCCAGCGGTTTTCGCTGTTCAAAGGCGGTCCGGATGGTATCCATTACCGCATTGTTTCCCGTTGCCCAGAGAAATTCTTCAAAATCCATGGGATACATCCGAACGCCTTCCTCTTCAGACGGTATCAGGATATCCTTTACGTTCTTACGGATTGAAATGAGGGAACCGGTTTCAATGTAATCGAACCTGCCGTCTTTCACCAGCTGCTTTATGGACTGTCTGGCTTTTGGGAAAAACTGCACCTCGTCAAAAATTATCGCTCCCTTTCTCCTGTTCAGCGTCTTACCGGTCAGGATAAACAGATTACGGAAAAAGGTTTCCATATCCGCTATGTTGTCGAAGTTGTCCCTGATTGCTCTATCGGCCGTGGAAAAATCGATAAGGATGTAATCCTCATACTCGGATCTTGCAAATTCCTCGGCGACAGTGCTCTTTCCCACGCGTCTTGCGCCCTCGATCATTACTGCGGAAGCGCCGTCGGCCTCTTCCTTCCAGGTTTTAAGATACTGGTATACTTTTCTGTGAAACATCATCGCTCACCCATTGCATAAGAACATATTACTTCATCATCCAAGGACGGACAACCGAAAACACGATTTGTTATTGGCAGTTTCTGTACGAAAATACAATTTGTTTCTGGAACATTCTGCACGAAAACACGATTTGTTTTCAGCATGTTCTGCACGAAAATGCGATTTGTTTTTGGCGTATTCTGCGCGGGAATGCGATTTGCCGGAGGCATGCCTCCACAAGCCATGCGCATAAACCTCATATCCGCCTCATGTCATCTGCAGCGATCAGTCTGACAAAGAAACCGCCGTACAATCCAGGCCAAGCCCAGGATGGTCGAAACGCCAGTTGGTAGCCGCTGAATCCTGGCGCTCAGGCTCCATGTTTAAGCATAAAACACTTGCTCAAAACAGTCACCTCCGAGGGAACCGACCCGGCAGCCTGCCACCTCTCAGCATCCTGCCAACCCCGATGGAACACACTCCAAGATGCCAGCCTACAAGCCAATCTGTCAAAAAAAGATCCCGATCTGTCTGAAAGCATTCCCAAAGTCGGAAGAGACGCCCCGCTTCAATGGCATCGATCCCCATTATGTCAAACAAAAAACCCGGGAGTCAAAAGTGAGTTCCCGGGATGTCAGAATGAATTTGCAAACTGTCTGAAAAAACGCTTGAAATCCTGAATGGTTTAGGCAGATGTGGAATTCAGTTCCTCCTTCCACACCAGCGTGCATGCTGAACCACATGCCTCGTTCAATACAGATATGACGGAATTGCCAATGCCGCCAATTCCGGATCAAAGCCTGACTCCTTAACAGGCTACTTCCTGAATTTTGTTTTACAGAGGCATAGAAATCTTATTTTGTGACACATCTGTTATTCGAAACGGAAGTCGCAGATACAGGGAAAGTGAAATAAGTGTCAGGATAAGGTTCATCTTTCAGGGTGAAGTGCCACCACTCTTCTTCCAAAGGTTTAAAACCATTATTCAACATAGCCTCTCGAAGAATCATTCGGTTGTTATACTGTTCTTTAGTAATTTTTTTATAATCCGGATGGCTCAACAACCCAAAGTAGTCGAATGTTCCTCCCATATCCACTTCTTTTTCAGTATTCATATCAAAAAGAGTCAGATCGACTGTACTGCCGCGACTGTGTCCCGAATGCTCGGCTATATACCCTTGAGGGAAAAGAACATTCTTTTCAAGCTCAGGATAAAAATACGATTTCATTGTCACATCATCAGCATCAAGAGCCCAGCGCATAAAGTGATTGACAGCTTTTTGAGGTCGGTAGGCATCAAAAATTTTCAGACGGTATCCTTTCTTTTTTAATTCATCACTGACTTTTTTGAGTGCGGTTGCAGCCTCCCTGGTAAGCAAGGCGACCGGTTCTTCATATCCGTCAATTCTAGTGCCCACAAAATTATATGTCGAATAATATCTGATTTCCAATATTGCATCAGGCACCGATTCGCTGAGTAACACAAAGTCACCGGCATCGTCGGAAAGATTCACCCTGACATTACTGCTGGACATTTCATGGGGAGTATCGGTTTTGACCAGCTCCGCCTGGCTTGCGCAACCGTATAAAACAAAAGTCGCAGCAAAAAATAAAGATGTCAATCCTTTTCTTTTGATCTGTTTTTTCATATCTTTTTCTCCTTCCCTGGTGAATTTTATCAGTCGGATTTTTGAACGTATCCTTTATTTCAATACACGATATGCCAACTGTACCGCAGAATTCTAGCATGTCAGGAGTTGCATTTCTGTGCGTAAACGACAAATTGACAATAAAGGCCGCGGATCTCTCCGCAGCCCGTAGTTACTATTCACACCCCCGGGGACAGCCTCCCCGGATGGGCATAGCACCATCCAATACACCTCACACGCAACAACCCTGTCTACTACCCTAAAATACCCAAAAAATGTGATACAAGGATCAAATTTGAAAAATAATTTGT
>JAFURY010000153.1 GCA_017480795.1 Succinivibrionaceae bacterium | reverse complement strand
TCAACATCGTTACTCTTCGTCACCTCCTTCAGCAGGGTAGGAGGGGCGGATGCTACGGCTCAGTTTTCCGCTCCTGTCATGCTGCCGTCATGGGTGGGGACGTTGCATTTGACACCCATCCATGGGGTGTGAATAGTAACCCGGCACGGGCGGCCTGTCTCGCGGAATGCCGCCATCGACGGTCCGCCGCAGGCCTTGCGGCGAAGATCCGGCAGCGATCAGGAAAGGTTCCCCAAAGAAGTCCGCGAGATGCCGGATTTTCCATTCCGACGCCCTGACGCTTTGAGGTAGCCGGCTGCAAAAGGAAAGCCGGAATGCCGGATTATAAAAACGTTCCGCGATTTGGTAAAATAGGCGCGGTTTGATACTGGAGCAAGGTCCATGAGATTTTCAGAAATTCTGCTGATAGCCGCGACATCCGCCGCCCTTGGCGGCTGCAGCGCGCTGTCCTGGTTCGGATTCGGCGATGACGACGGCGATAAGCCAAAGGTTTCGGACAGTCAGCTGTGCGTCAGCAAGGCGCAGATCGCCGCAAATCACAGCTATTACGAATCCTGGCAGGCCTGCGAGCGTCTTGCCGCCAAAGGAGATCACAAAGCTGAATACGTGCTTGGTCTGCTCTACACCGACGACAAGATACTCGGCGGCTTTCTTGATGCCGACACCCGCTTTGAAAAAGGCATCGAGCATATAAAAAACGCGGCTGACAACAACGTTCCCGCTGCTCAGAGGTCCCTGGGAGAATATTACGAAAAACAGGGCAACAGCGATCTGGCGCGCCTTTATATCAGCAAGGCGGCGGAAAACGGAGACAGCGACGCGCTCATAGGTCTGGCCACCAGTTACGAAACCGAAGGCTCCTGCCAGAAGGCGACCGACTACTACGAAAAGGAAATCAGCGTAAAAAAGGATGCGGCAGAAGGCTGGCTGTATCTTTATCTGCTGGCGTATACCGGCTGCAAGGATCTGAAGCCAAATCCGAATCTGGCCTGCGCCTACTATCACAATGTGCTGAACTCGTCCTCCAAAAACACGCTGCTGTCTCTCATCAGCTACGAAAAGGAGAAAGGAACGGCGGCCAAGAAGGACAGCATCACCCGCGCCACCTCCGCGGTTCAGGATCACTACAAGAAAAACATGAAGACATGTGCAGCAGACGGCGAGGCAATGAAATCCAGACTCATGGCCAGATAGGATGGCGGAAAGCTCAGGTCGATCCCGGCCCGCAGCACACAAACTGCCAAATGAAGCGCAAAGCGCCGAAGATGGCGCAAGCCGCCAACGTGAGAACGAACTGCCAATCAGGCATGACCGCCAAAGGGAGAACAAACCGCCAAAGGCGGTTCGAGACACGCAAGAAAGACACGAAAACCTCAGGCCAGCCACGCACCGGACTTGCCTGGATCAAATGGGAAGGCGGATAATTTCGTTCCTTCGATTCAGAACGTCCGCCACGGGTATTCTCCTTTATGAAATGAATGAAATGGCTGTTTGAGATCTCTGCTGGGATATAAACATCAGGCTCGGTTCAAATGCCAAAAGCCTGCTAAGAAACCCGGCTTAATCCAGACAGACGCCAGACATACCCGATAGCATGGTTTCTGACCCGCCGATATGATCGCTCCCGCAGATATTGCAAACCAGGACCTCTTGGCACTACGCGGAAATCACGGCATGACTGCGATGCGGCGAAGGCAATCCTAAAGGGAGATACGCGCGGAAGCACGGCAGGTCGGGTCTGGCGACTCATCCGGATAGTCAAAAGCGCGGCACGCAAGGAATCACTGGAAACATTCACCCTTTACAGTGTTTATCCGCTCTCTGGAGAATTAGAAACGGTGATCGGGGCTGCAGCAGTCTGACGACGGTTCACCTGTCACAAACCGCATAACGAGGTCTCGCCGACCAGAAAACATCTGCCGCGGTCCGTTTATGCGCCGCGAAGCGGTCTTTGAGTCTGTTAAAATTGCCCTCGGTCATAAATTCCTGCCGACGAAAAATCCATGAAACTCTACATCTGCGAAAAGCCCAGCCAGGGCAGAGATCTGGCGGCCGTGCTCGGCTGCCGTACCAGAGGGGAAGGCTGCCTGAAAAACGGAGACAGCGTGGTGACCTGGTGTTTCGGCCATCTGCTGGAGCTCCAGGAGCCTTCCGATTACGATCCCAGATACAAAAGATGGAATCTGGAGGATCTGCCCATCATTCCTCCAAGATACGCCTACAAGGTCAAAAAAGCATCCGCCAAGCAGTACAAGGCTGTGCACGAACTGGTGAAGCAGGCTTCGGAGATCTACATCGCCACGGACTATGATCGGGAAGGAGAGGCCATCGCCCGATCCCTCCTGGAAAGGTTCCGCTACGGCGGTCCGATCTTCCGGGTATGTCTTACCGCTTTGGACGACACCAGCATAAGAAGAGCGCTTGGCGCCATCAAAAACGGATCCGAAACCGAGCCGCTCTACCGCTCGGCATTGGGAAGATCCCGGGCCGACTGGCTGGTGGGGATGAACCTCAGCCGGCTGTTTTCGGTTCTGGCGCGCCAGAGCGGCTTTGGCAGCGCCGTTCAGATCGGACGGGTGCTTACCCCCACCGTCACGCTGGTGGTAAACCGCGACAACGAAATCGACAGTTTTGTTCCCGTGCCTTTTTTTGAGCTGCTAATAACTGCGATCAGCAATAAAGGAGCCTTCAAGGCCAAATGGAAAGTCCCCGAGGCGGTAGCGGACGAGGCGGGAAGGTGTCTGAACAGAGAAACCGCCCTGGCGACGGCGGCCAAAGTGAACAATCAGCCCGGAGTCATCACCAGAGCGGAAAGGAAGCGGCAGAAGGAAAATCCGCCTCTGCCCTTTGATCTCACATCGCTGCAGCGTTTCGCCTCCCGACGCTTCGGCTACAGCGCCCAGAAGACACTTGAAATTCTCCAGGGTCTATACGAAACCCGCAAGGCAACCACCTATCCCCGCACCGACTGCAGGTACATTCCGGAAAGCCAGTATCCGGATGCGCAGATTATTTTGGAAAAAATCGCAGCATCCGATCCGGCTCTTGCCCCGTATCTTCCAGCGCCGCTGCCGGCCAGAAAGCCACGCTGCTTCAATACGCCGAAAGTGGAGGCTCACCACGCCATCATTCCCACCACAAAAGTTCCGGATCTTTCCGAACTCGCGCCTGATGAGCGGAACATCTACAATGCGGTGAGATGCTTCTACATCATCCAGTTTCTGCCGGAGGCCGAATATGACAGAACCCTCATCGAACTTGCCTGCCAGGATGAGCTGTTTGCCGCAGGGGGGAGAACGCTTGCAAATCCCGGCTTCAAGAAACTGCTGGATGCTGCGGGACTTGTCAGGCTTTCCGAGCAGAGCACCGATGACGACGAAGCGGGGAGCGGCGGCGGGGCGGCCGGCAAAGGCAAAGCGACCACCAACGCAAAAACCTGTGGCAATGACAACGGCGGCACCGACGCCAATGCCGATATCATTGGCGCAGGCGGAGGATATACAGGAGGAGGCGCCGAAGTCCGCGATCCGTCTGCTGAAAACACGTCAGAGTTCGAATTTCAGCAGCAACTGCCCCAAGCGCGGGAAGGCGATCCGGTCACCGTCACGGATCCCCAGGTGCAGGATCGGATGACCTCGCCTCCGTCCCACTTCACCGAAGCCGCTCTTCTTGCCGCTATGGAGCATATCGGCAGATATGTCACCGAGGAAAGGTTCAAAAAAATCCTGAAGGAAACCGCCGGGATCGGCACTCCAGCCACCAGGGCGGCCATTCTGGAATCCGCCATCAGTCACGATTACCTGATGCGCAAGGCCAAATATATTCTGTCCACGTCCAAGGCCAGATCAGTGATCCCGGCCCTGCCTGAGGGCATAAAATCCGCAGGTCTTACCGCCGCCTGGGAGCAGGAGCTGGATAAAATCGCCCATCGCCAGGCCGATCTTTCCGAATTTATGACCAACATCGAAAAATGGATCAGGGGTCTCATTGCAAAATACCAGGAGCCGGGGCGGTTTGCCGTAACTTCAGTGTCGATTGCTTCCGGCAATGCTGCGGCAGCCAGGAAAACCTCGGCAGGCTCTGCGGTATCGGCTCGGAAAACAGCGACGGGCTCTGCAGAGTCGTCTCGGGAAACTTCAGCAGGATTCGGAGCCTCAGACAGAAAAGCTTCGACAGGTTCCGCAGCGTCAAACGGAAAAACTTCAACACGCGCCAGAAATTTCAGAGCAAGGAAGACTTCGGCAGACTCGACAAGATCAAGAGCAGGAAAATCATCCTCCATACTAAAGGCCAGAACGGAAATGAGCGACAGCAGATACAACGGCGGCAACACCGGCGAAAACCAGATGTGCCCGGCATGCGGCAGACCAATGGTAAAAAGAAAAGCCTCAAGAGACGGCAGCGAATTCTGGGGCTGTTCGGGATATCCAGAGTGCAGAAAGACTCTGCCGATTTCAGGCAATCACGCAAACGGCGGAAATGGAGAAAATGGTGGCGGCGCTGCTTCAGATCCTGCCGGCAGAGTCGCAGAAAACCCTGGTTACTCTGCAGATCGCGGTTATCAGAATCAGGGAATCCCCGCATATTCAGATCAGGGATATCCGGCTAGTGCAGATTATCCAGAACAGAGATACCAGGCTGGTCAGGATTATTCCGGACAAGGGTATCCGGCAGGATCGGATTTTTCCGGACAGGAGTATCCGGAAGGGTCAGATTATTCAGGACGGGGATATCAATCAGGGCCGGATTATTCCAGCCATAGTTATCCGAATGGTCAGAACTATTCCGGACAAGGCTATCCGTCAGAACAAGGCTATTTTGGACAAGGATTTCAATCAGGAATGGACCATTTCGGACAGAGTTATCCGGATGGCGGGAGTTATTCCGGGGAATCGTATCCGACAGGACCGGATCACTACGGGCAGGGATACCCGGCAGGACAGGATTATGAAAGTCAGGGTTATCCTGATGCTCGGAATTATTCCCAGGACGGCTACCCGGCAGGATCGGATTTTGTTGGACAAAGTTATCCGGATAGTCAGTATCCTTCTGGCCAAGGGCGCGCCGGGTATCAGAGTGCCCAAAATCCAGAAGCCGGTTTCAGAGACGGCGCAGACATGAACGCCGTTTCGGGCAACAGTTTTGACTTGCCAGGATCCCGTCGCAACGAACGCAATGATGAAGGGAAAAATCCTGCTTCGCCAAGCGAAAACAGCAACCGTGACGCAAACGGAGCAAATATGCAAAAACTCTGCCCCGACTGCGGCAGACCTATGGTGAAAAGAAGATCAGCCAAAACCGGCAACGAATTCTGGGGCTGTTCGGGATATCCTGAATGCAGATGCATTGTTGACGAAAACAGACAAAGCAAACCGAGAGCGCCGGCAGATCCGTCTGCGCCTGCATGTCCCAACTGCGGCAAACCAATGGTGAAAAGAAAATCGTCAAAAACCGGCAACGAATTTTGGGGTTGCTCCGGATTTCCCAACTGTCGGGGACTGATTGACATCGACGGATACAACAAGGGAAGCCAGAGTCAGGGCGGTTCGTTCAAGCCAAAGTCTTCATCTTCACGTGCATCATCCGCTGCCAATTCAAGCTTCTCTTCCAATGAAAATGATGCGGAAGCGCCGAAATGTCCAAAGTGCGGTCGAGCCATGAAAAGACGCAAGTCAAACAAGACCGGCAACGAATTCTGGGGATGCTCAGGGTATCCAGAATGCAGAGGGATTGTATTTGACGACTGACACGGAGGTATGGCAGTCACTGTTATCTGTCGAGAGGATCTACTTTGTCAATTGAACGATACAGCAACAAAAACTTCTTGGAACGACAACTCAAGATATGCAAAATTTCAGCGTGACAGTCAAAGTTTAGAAACAGGCATAATTTAACTCCTATACTATTTAAAGTATAACCTGCAGAAAGACATTTTGTAACCAACTCGATATCAGCAGTCAATTATCTGAAAAACAATCTGTTGCAGTTCAAACAAAGAAAAGACCGCGCGCGGCGGCCTTCTGAATGATGTTCCTTTACCGGTCCCGAGACTAACCGAGAAGTGACAGAGCAATCTGAGACTTCATGTTGGCCTGGCTCAGAATAGAGGTTGAAGCCTGCTGCAGAATTGACTGCTGGGTCATCTTTGCAGTCTCGGAAGCGTAGTCAACATCGCGGATACGAGATCTTGCATCGCTTACGTTCTCGATGACGTTCTCCTGGTTGGATATGGAGGACTCAAGACGGTTCTGCACTGCGCCGAGAGTTGCGCGATAACTGTCGACATTCTTGAGCATGTCGTCCAATTTACTGATCGCTGCGGCTGCGCCTGTGCTGATACTAAGAGCCATAGCAGTGACCGAAGCAACATTTAGCACCGCCGTCATCGCCTTGGTACCAAAGGTGATGGTATTGCCACTGTATGCACCTACCTG
>JAFURY010000064.1 GCA_017480795.1 Succinivibrionaceae bacterium | reverse complement strand
TTTATCAGTTGCATCCGGAAACAGACCGGATATTACCTGCCAGATACCGGTCTTCTTCATTATCTCTATCAAGAGATAGGCATCCCCAAAGACGGTGTGAACATCTTCCTCAGGGAAGATATCAGCGTAATCACTGACAACAGCATCAGCTGTCAATCCTGCCTCAGGTTCGGATTGTTCCGCTTCCTTCCCTCTCCCGTTCTGAGTACTAGCTTCTTTTGCTTGCTGTTGAATAGCGTTCCTGGCGATCGGATTCGAAAACGAATCTGTGTCAGCGTCGTAAATTACAAGCCCCCTAGTTGGAGACTGAAAAAGTCCTCTGCGCTTGCTGTACAGTTCTACGACCTTACCAAGCCGCTCTCTCACTGTCTGTTTTGACTTGTACTTTTCAGCGTTGGCAACATAAGAAACATCAATTATCGAAGCTGATCCTGAGACGATCTTCCCTACATCGTTGTAAACTAATTTCTGCGTCCGGATGAATGGCATTCCCTGTACCTATTCTTGCATGAATAACACTATATAGTGTTATTATACCAATATTCGGAGCAGGTTGAAACAATGAATTAGCAATATAGTGCTACTTTTTATCAAATCCTAGGCTGAATTACCCCAACAAAGACAACAAATTCTACTTAAACATCTTACTTTATGAGCAAGTTTTAGTAGGTATCGTCATTGTCCTCAAGGCATGCCATTGAACTTGACACTCTTTACAAGGCAACAACGCCACAATCATCCTCGTCCCAGAAGTCTTGCCTTAGCCGGCGAATGACGTATCGGGATCATGGTCATGATCCCACTGGGTCCCGATCAGAATATTGTCCACGTCCGCCCCTGACGCTGCGGCCTTCTCCAGCAGCTCGTCCACAGGATGACTCATGCAAACCGCCCCCGCGAACATCCGATCCAGGCGCTGCGCGCTTCCGATATCCCAGGCATCAAGGCTCTGGTCGAAGGAATCGGCGTTTTCGAACATGCTTGACATGTCTTCGACGTTTGAAACATCCCATTTCTCAAGACTCTGATTGAAGGAGACGGCGTCTATGAACATGCCTGACATGTTGGCGACGTTGGAAACGTCCCACTTCTCAAGACTCTGATTGAAGGATACGGCGTTTTCGAACATGTCTGACATGTCTTCTACCCGGGAAACGTCCCATTCCTCAAGACTCTGATTGAAGGAGACGGCGTTTCCGAACATCTGCGACATATTCTGGACGGACGAAACGTTCCAGCGTCCGACGGGCTGATTGAAGGCGACGGCGTCATCGAACATGTAGGCCAGGCTCTCGACATTGGACATGTCCCAGTCCTCAACGGGCCGGTTGAAGGCGGCAGCGCCGCTAAACATGCACGACATGTCGCATACGCGGGAGGTGTTCCAGGAACCGACAGGCTGATCGAAGGAACGGGCGTTCATGAACATGGATTTCATGCTGGTCACGCAGGAGGTGTCCCAGTCGCCGACGGGCTGATTGAAGGACTCGGCCCCGGAGAACATATTCTCCATGTTCCGCACGCTGGAGGTGTCCCACGAGCCGATAGGCTGATTGAAGGACCGGGCTCCGGAGAACATTTCCTCCATGTCACGCACGCCGGAGGTGTCCCACGAGCCAATAGGCTGATTGAAGGACGGCGCATCCTGGAACATGTATTCCATGTTCCGGACCTCCCCGGTGTCCCAGGATTCAAGGCTCTGATTGAAACGCTCGGCTCCGCTGAACATAGAATGCATATCGCTTACGCGGGAGGTGTTCCACGAGCCTATAGGCTGATTGAAGGACCTGGCTGACGCGAACATTGCCGACATGTCCGTGCAGGAGGATGTGTCCCAGGAATCAAGAGGCTGGTTGAAGCGAACGGCGCGGTTGAACATCTCGCTCATGAATTCGAGTCTGGAGGTGTTCCACGAACCCAGCGGCTGATTGAAACTGAGAGCGGCATGGAACATGCCCTCGGCGCTGACGAGTCGCGACGTGTCCCATCTGCCGACAGGCTGATTGAAAGCCTCGGCGTGGCAGAACATGTAGCTCATGTCTCTGACGGCGGAGGTGTCCCAGGCTCCGATGTTCTGATTGAACCTGCTGGCGTTAAAAAACGCCAAACTCATGTCGGTGATGCCCGAGGTGTCGGCAAGGTTCACATATTCAAGTTCCTGAAATTCGGCGAAGGCGTAGGCAAGCGAGGTGACCGCGGGGGTCAGCACGACATCGAATTCGATCCTCTTGAGAGGACTCCTGAGATTCGCTCTCCAGAACGGATTGAGTCTGAACCTCTCCAGTTTTAATTTGCGAATCGCGATCTTGCCGCGGGCCGCGCGACTGCCGGAGGGATAATCTGACAAGCCATCGTCCAGGCTGTTCGAACCGGAACCGAAGAGAGACTCGGGGTCGGCAAGCCAGTTTAAACCCTCATTCAGTCCGGGCAGATCGCGGGGCTCGTCGCCGACGAGATGGATATCCCGATCCGCGAGGGAATAATTGCCGTCGGGATATTTCATTGAAAGTTTGCGCGGCAAGATGAACGTGCAATCATAAACGCACAGCGAGTGCGCCTCCCTTGGCGGGGAAAACTCGTAGTTGATGGTCAGGCTTTCAAGGCGGTTGCCGATGATCCGATCGACGAGATCGTCGGTGATGTCCTCGGGAGAGTTCAGCACGGGATTGAGGACGGGATCCTGTGAGACGGGGCTGTTTTTGCAGTCTGGGCAGCGCATTGATTTTTCCTTTATCCGCCGATTGCGATCATGTGAAACCACCGCTTCCGGATCTGATAGAGGAAACGGTTGCGCGATTATAAGACAAAGAAATTTGTTACACAACAAAGACGGTTCGTGAAAAATCTGCCGATGTTGAACAACAATCAGATCCTGAACAAATTCAATTAAGTTCTAGAAATTCAATTAAGTTCTAGACAGATACAATCAAATTCTTAACAACACAATTAAGTTTCAAACAGACACAATCAAAACCTTAACAACACAATTAAGTTTCAAATAGGTACAATCAGATCTTTAACAAACACAATTAAACCTTGAACAGAAACAATCAAAACCTTAACAAATACAATTAAGTTTAATAAAACTTAAAAAATCCCGGCGCAGACAACCTGAAACATACAGGAAGCGGACGTGAAACGGCATCTCCCGCAAAGCGCTTTTCCGCGATGCCGCCGATGCAATGACAGCCTCCGATCCTCCCGACATGTCAGGCTGAGGCCCTCGCCGGAAGGTTCCACCGGATCGCGCACATCCGCCAGTCTGTTCTCAAGGTCTGTTCTCAAGACAGCCAGCCTGATCCTTTCCGCGCAACCGGGCAACTTTTGCGAAATTCTCATGCGTCTGGCGGAAACCGTCGGATCCTCTCGGCTCCAGGCTCTAGCGTCTCTACAGCAGAGCCTTTCTCGAAACGCTGATGGAGAAATTGACTATGTTGCCGTTTGTGTCCTTCACCTTCAGCACGTTTTTGTCGCAGAACTGCTTGATGGAATTCAGATAACTCAGATTGTCCGTCTCGTCGTACCTGATATGGTTCAGGCCCAGCTTCTGAGGGCTGTGGGAGATCAGGTTCCAGTAGCTCATTTCAGGCAGAGTCCCGAAGAACTTCAACATTTCCACGCTGAAATCGCGAAACTCGTCCGACAGTTGCAGGATCTTGAACGGGAAGTCATGCACGCTGATGAATTCCGCGAAAATGGTGGGACGCTTGCCTTCGGCCATGTCGTAGAGAGTCTTGATCTGCTTTGAAACCGTTATGCTGCCGGACTGGAAAAACGCTCTCACCGCATTCAGAGAGTTCCGATGCTTGTCGATGTCGTTGAACTTGAGAAATCTGGTGTGGCTGTCCAGATCATGCAGGAACGCGCCGGAGCCCACGCCCCTGACTCTTTTGGTTTCCGTGTCGTAGGTGAAATACTGCCCCAGAACTTTTGCGGCGCTTTCCAGACCGTTCAGGGCCGACCGGCTGCACTCGTAATGATCCCCCATATTCCGGCACCTGGACGCCGCGGCCTTGAAATTCCCCAGTTGCTTGTCAATCTGCTTCAGTTGCGAAATATATTTCTTTTCGTGCTCGCGGCCCCAGTCGTCCAGGGAGTTTATCCATCCCACCGTCTTTTTAAGAGGGCTGTCGTAGGAGGATTTTTTGCCGAAGCCGATGAACATTTCGGAAAGCTTCACCATCTCGTCATGAACCTTGTCCAGATACTCCCCGTCGGCCATAACCTGCTTGCGCTCCTGCTCGTTGCCGAACATCAGTTTTGACTGCCGGGCGAAATTCAGCCGGGAGGTTTTGAAGTTCCGCAGATCGGACTCGCACTCCCCCACATTCTCCACCTTCAGCACCTGAACGCCGGAAAGGGATTTGTAGCGGAGAAGACAGTTGTGAAGCCTGTCGTAGCTCTTGAGCATGAAATCAACTCCGTCGATGGCGAAGGTCTTGCCGTCCGCAGGCTTGTCGGCGGTGACGTCGTAATCAAGGGCGAAAGCTCCTTCCGCCGGCGCAAGAGAGACTGCCGCGGCAAGCGCGGTCAAAGACAGGATTCGTTTGAAATTCATATTGCGCTCCTTGTTTCAAAACCGCACGTCGTAGGTGTTGACATACCAGCGGCCGTTGCCCTTGCGGCGCAGTTCGTGGCGGTTCTTCGAACCCACCTGCCGCCCGTTTTCGTCGTAGGCCCGGCTCAGCACTATGGCCATCTCCTCTTTCTGGCCGCCCATTTTGTTCATCTGCTCCCGCTGCTTGGCGTCAAGGAAATAGGTGTCCAGATCGTTGCTGTCGTCAAAGCCCTTGATGACGGTGATCTGGGGCTCGTCGAATTCGGCGTAGACATACTCGTTCTGATAGCGGGCCTGATGCAGATCCCAGTGGTACCTCAGCAGCGAGCTTCCCGTGTCGGTCTTGCTGCGCTCGGGATAGATGCACTCAAGATAGAGCTGATAGTTCTTCTCCTTGATGGCGGTGGCGAAGATTTCCATCAGAGTCTTGGGATCCACGTTGTCCGGCACCGATTTCACGGTGTACCAGGACTCCTTAATGCGATCCACCTGATCCTCGCCCACGAAGTAGCCGGATTTTTCGTTTTTGCTGTCGTAAACCGCCAGCACCGTGTCGTTGGCGTAAATCATTTCAGGCTGCACGATCCAGCCCCACACATAGGCGGACTTCTTTTCAGATGAGGCGTCTGGGGACTCCTTCACCAGATCCGTGATCCTGCCCAGAATCCTGAAGCTGAGATTGTCGCCGATGCTGGCATCCACCATGCTGCGGTAGCGGCGGACCGCCTCGTAGGCTCCGGCCCAGGCGCGACCGTCCATGGAAATGAAATAGTAGCCGGACGAAGGTTTTCCCACCCAGATGTACTCCCCCGAGCCGCCCATGAACTGGTTGGCTGGATATTTCACGTCATCAAGAGCCACGTACCGGCCGATGTAGTCGGAAATGGTGACCTCCTCGGGAACGGCGGCCGGAAACGGCTTGGGAAGAGGAGACTTGTCCCTCAGCTGCTTTTTCCACTGCTCTTCGTTGAGACCTTTGATCCGCTGCCTCATCTGGGCCTCGTTGGACTTGTAGGCCACCATCTCCGGCGTGATCTCCTTGAAGCCTCCCATGCTCTTCTGAACGGCGATGGAGGCTCGTTTCATCAGCTCCTGGACCCGGGGATCGTCAGGATATTCCTGATTGAGCTTTTTGATTCTGGTGAGGGCGTCCTGCTTGTGGAAATACCGGGTGTTGCTGGCGCCGTGGGCCCGCTCGATCTCCTTTTCGAACTCCTTCAGGAAATATCTGGCTTTGTCCACGTCGACGAAAGGCGCTTCGGCCGCCAATACGGACGATGCCGCCAGCGTCAGTGACAGAAAGAGGGCTGACAGTTTGTATCGCACTTTTTGTAAACTCCCAAGTGACAGGCCCGAGGGCTCTTTAATTACCGGATGCGGAGGATCGGATCAAAATCACGATCATGACGGCTTATCCTATCATTGCAGGTCATCCCAAAACCCGCCCGAGATCCAAAAATCGGACGACAAATGGTCGGACGGGTCTCAAATCAGACAGGCAAAGCGGAGGCAGGCGAGGCTAAAGCTGACAAGGCAAAGATCGGATGAAATCCGAACGCAAGAAAGAAACAATAAAAGACAGAGAGAATAAATGCTGACAAGGCTGATACGGAAATCAGAACGGAAACCGTCGGGAGGGAAGCCTGCCGGGTCGAAGCGACGCAACGGATCTCATCCGTCCTGCCGCGCCTCTCCGCCGCCCGCCCGGCGCGGTCCGGTCTTGCTCAGGACTCGGAAATGTCCTTGATGAAGATCTTGGAGTTGCGGCTGTAGTTGTACTTGCTGGCCTTTTTGGCTGGCAGATCCTCCACCGCGCCCTCCACGAAGCCCCGCTCCAGGAAGAAGTGGGCGGTGCTGGTGGTGAGCACGAACAGACGCCTGATGCCCCTCTTCACCGCCTCCTCCTGGGCCTTTTCCATGAGAATGTCGGCGCGGTTGGAGTTGCGGTAGTTGGGGTGGATGGCAAGGCATGCCAGCTCGGCCATCTGGTTGTCGTAACAGTACAGCGCCACGCTGCCGATGACCATGCCGTCGCGCTTGATGACCATGTAGTGCTCGATCTCCAGCTCCAGCTGCTCCCGCGGCCGGTGCACCAGAATTCCGGCCTGCTCCAGCGGCCGGATTAGATCCATCAGCGAGCCGATGTCGTTGATGGTGGCGGGAACGCACTGCTCCGCGCTTTCCTGAACGATCTGGGTGCCGATGCCGTCCCGGGTGAACAGTTCCTGAATGAGGGCGCCGTCGTCCACGTGGCTTACCAGATGGCAGCGTGGCACGCCGGCCTTGCAGGAGGCGATGGCGGCCCGGAGATAGCGGGCCGTGCCGGAGAAGTCGTCCACGCCCAGCTTCACCAAGTATTCCTCGGCCTCCTCCAGGAACAGTTCCGGAATGACGGTGCCGCTGTCGTCCAGCACGCCTCTGAAGCTGCTGAAGGTGATGAACTTGTCGGCCTTGAGCTCGATGGCGATGCGGCTGGCCAGATCCTCGGCGTTGACGGAGAAATTCTCTCCGGTGACGGAGACGCATACCGGAGAGATAAGAACCATGCTGCCCTTGTCCAGCTCGTCCTTGATCTCTCTTTTGTTGACCCGGCGCACGCTGCCAGAATGGCAGAAATCGATGCCGTCCACCACGCCAAGAGGCTTGGCGGTAATGAAGTTGCCGCTGATGACGTTGATTTTGGCGCCCTGCATCGGAGTGTTGGTCAGCCCCATGGAAAGCCGGCCGGTGAGATCAAGCAGCATCATCCCGCAGATCTGCTTGATGATTCTGAAGGAGGCGTCGTCGGCGATCCGGATATGACGGTGGAAACGGCTTTCGATACCCGCAACGGACAGAGCCTCGTCGATCTGGGATTTGGCGCCGAAAACCAGCACCAGCTTGATGCCAAGACTCTGCAGAATTGCCAGATCGCTGATCACACCCTCCACATGGGAATCCTGCAGCGTGTCGCCGCCCAAAAGGATCACGAAGGTTCTGCCGGCATGCATGTTCACATACGGGGTGGAATGTCTGATTGCGCTGATCAGTGATTCGTCAAGCTGTCTTGCCATGTTTTTCCCTACAAAAGAAACGCATAAGAAATCGCAAAATCCGCAAAACTATCAGTCCCGAAACCCCCGCGCCGCCTGACGAGCAAGGCGTGGGAACACGGCGGAGACCGACCATTTTCAAAAGCAGAGTTTATGAATTTCTGTGACCAAAATCAAATGCTAATTGCATAAAATTTCACTGGAAAAATCCGCCGATGCCAGGCGCGGCAAAGACGTTTTCCGGACGTCGCCAAGGGGCGGCAGAAGAGCGCGCACGCCGGCGACGGCCGCTTCCCAGCGCGCCGGCGCATGAAGGGCGGCAAACCGTCATCCCCGGCGCTGCCGGCAAAGGCAGGACCTGGACGGACAGGATCGGCAGGACATGAAAGAAATGGCTGAACGCATGCCGGCAAACACGTATACTGACGAGCATAGGCGCAAGGCGCAATGACATGGCGCAAAGGACGCAAAAGCGGAGGAACCCATGAGCGTTGAGTTTAGAACCGTTGAGATTGGCAATAACGCGCTGGACTGTTTCAGTTTCGGCGCAGGCGCAAGAAAGCTGGTGATCCTGCCGGGGCTGAGCATAAGAGGCATACTGAATTACGCCCCGCTGGTGGCCATGAGCTACCGCGAATTTTCCGATCTGTTCACCGTCTACGTTTTTGACAAGCCCCGGGCGATCCCGCCGGGATACGGCATAGAAAACATGACCGACGACACGGCGCTGGCCGCAGAGAGGCTGGGACTTGATGAATTCCGCCTCTTCGGAGCCTCCTTCGGCGGAATGATGGCGATGCTGCTTGCCATCAGACATCCCCGCCGGGTCAGTCGCCTGGCGCTGGGCTGCACCAGCGCCCGAATCGAACCGGAGCGTTTTGCGGTCCTGGCCGAGTGGATTGATCTTGCCGAAAAACGCGACCGCGCCGGGCTTTTCATGAAGTTCGGCCAGGCCGTATATCCGCCTGAGATCTTCGCAGGATGCCGCGACGCTCTTCTGCATGAGGCGGAGATGACCACGGACGACGATCTGGAACGCTTCGCCGCCCTGTCCCGAAGCGCCCGGAACTTCGACATCGCACAAAATCTTGATGCAATCCGTTGTCCGACCCTGGCCGTGGGCGCCCGGGACGACAACGTGCTGGGAGCCGAGGCCACCGAGACCATCGCCGGGCGCATGGCCTTTCGGGAAGATTTCACTATGCATATGTACGAGAGCGGCTACGGACACGCGGCCTACGACACCGCCCCGGACTTCAAAAGGCGGCTGCTGGAATTCATCCGCCGCTGAAGAACAAGCAGATCTTACCTGCCCCAGTTGCGATTCATTTCCACATCCGTTTCCATATCCATATCGGATAGTCGACAGCCGGGATATGACAGTTCAAAGTATCCCTCAGATTTTAACATTTCGGTTTCGCTCTGCCGAACTTTCCTGTGATATCATAAAGAAACAAACACGGGATAAGGAACGCATGTGAACGAAAGCATTCCTGACGATTTGTCAGATTTCGAGACTATCAGAAACGGAAACTACGTCTACATCGACAAAACCATGTTTCTTGAGCATTACGGA
Organism: Succinivibrionaceae bacterium; assembly: GCA_017480795.1. Taxonomy (GTDB): domain Bacteria; phylum Pseudomonadota; class Gammaproteobacteria; order Enterobacterales; family Succinivibrionaceae; genus UBA2804. The sequence goes on along the minus strand of JAFURY010000064.1, from coordinate 8,698 downwards.
AAGCTGGGCTTCACCTCGACACTGTTCCTGCGTCCCCGCGGATCCGGCAGGACACTTTTTAACCAAATCCTGATGTACTACTACGATGCGGCGCTGAAAGACAAAGGGAGCAGGCTGCTTGCGCAAACCTGCATCGATTGCCGCCCTGCGCCGAACAAAAACTCCTACGCCGTGCTGAGATTCGATTTTTCAGGAATCGGAGCCATGACATCCATGGAAACCGCGTTGCGCTGTCTCAGGGACGAGATTGTGGAAGGGATCTCCGATTTCTACCGGCGCTATCCGGACTGCATTCCCAGCAGGTTTCGGGGAAAATCCGATGCTGCGGCCCTAGAAGAGATCAGCGACTATTACACCGGCTCGGAATCCTTCACCGCCCAAATGGCGCTGCAGGATTTCCTCAAACGCTATCGTCTCGGCATGGGCGTCCGACCGAAAATCATGGTCATCGTCGACGAATACGACAGTATTGTCTGCGATTTTCTGAGCCGCCATGACGCGCCCTTCGCAGGACTCTCCCGGATAACCGGCGCCATCGACTCCATGTTCGCCAACATCAGGTCATATCAGCAATCCGGCGTTATCGCCCGAGTCTTCATCACCGGAACCCGGCCTATCGCGTTCGGCAACGCGATTTCTGGATTTGTTTTCACGGAAATATCCCGACAGCCCTCCCTCAACGAGCTGGCCGGATTTACTGAAAGCGAGGTGACCGAACTTATCGAAAGAACAGCAAATCCCCAGGAAACGGCTTATTCCACCGCGGAGCTCGTCAGGATCATGAAGGAACGGTACGGAGGCTACCTGTTTTCCCAAGTGGAGCGGACCACCACGCTCAACGCAGGTCGGTGTCTCAGATTCCTGGCGGACTTCCGGGCAAACCGTTGCAGAGCAATACCGGAATTTACAGCAGACTGCGGCGGGAGCGACTACGCAAGACTCAAATGCTGCATGGATCTCCTGGATCAGACGGACCGGGAGAGGATCATATGCAACGTCGTGACGGGCAAACCCATTGCGGCAAACCTCAGGGATGAAATCGCTCTTGGCGAAGAAGCCTTCAGACCAACCTATGACCAGGGACTTCTTCTGCTTTACTGTCTTGGATTTCTGACGCAAATGTCAGTCGAAGAAATCGCCCAGGCGGAACTCGAAAAGTTCGACGAACGCGAAAATACGCCGGAAAAAGCAGACAGATCAGCGGAGCATGTCATCTTATGCAGAATCCCCGGCGTCCAGAACCTCAACGCTCGCATAACAGATCGTCCGGGCGCAGGCTCTGCCCTTTCGCATGCGCCATGCCAGACCGACACACCTCAGGCAGCCGCATCGCATCATCTGCACCAGTCGCAGCCATCATGCCCGGCCAGCAGAATAGTTTTCAGTTCTCCAAAAACACTGCTGATGGTCCCAAACTCCTGCTGTCTGGCAATGTTTGCCAGATACCTGTTCCAGCAGAGAAACGTCCCATGGACAGCCTTTACTGATGCCGGACTCAATGAGCTGGCCTTGAAAAACAGCCCTGAAGCCATCCTCAAGACGCTGAAAACAGTGGCAGACGGGTTCGTAAACACGGACAATCGCGAACTTGGGGAATCTCAGCTCGCGCTTGCGCTGTACGCGGCTTTTGTTGCAGGAACGGGAAGCGTATTTGAGGTTGCCCTAAACCGCCACGTTACCAGAGGGAGCATGCGCGGAACCGACATCATCACAGGCGGCAGCGGAAAAACCGGCATCAGGCCTAAATCCGGTAGAGCGGACCTGGTGGCCGTCAACCGCAATCAGGGACCGAGTTATCTTTTCGAATGCAAATACGCCAGAAACGAAAAATCAAATCCTGAAACCATCAGGAAAAAGAAGGCCGAACTGCAAGCGCAGGCGGAAAAGCAACTGAAATCATACGCCAGGGACGACCGGCTGAAAACAGTCGGGGATCTTCATCTGTATGTCGTCATGCTGGCATACGGCGAGATCACGGTATATGAAACCGCAGGATCAACGCCGCCTGACGCGTCGGGGCAACCGTGAGAGAAACAGCGGGCGGCGACAGTTCCGATTCGAGAGTTCTCCTGCCCGAACCCCCATCCAGGCGCGAACGAAGGTTCCAAACCCTGCCACATTCAAACCCCGAACGAGAGATCCTAACCCTGTTCCATTTAACCTCGGATGAGGCTTCCTGACCCTGGTCGGAACAGGACGAGACTCCACAGCCTAGCCAGCAACTTATCTTCACCCGCCTGAATGAGCCTCAAAAAACAACAATGGCGACCCAGCTCCAGCTTTGCCGCCACAAGACTACAGTTCAGAATTCAGAGGGCGTCCTTACCGGTATACCTCCAGATCCACCCGGGCATCGATGGAATCCGTCAGGATCCTCTTTGGCGATCTGATGTGCAGGATGAACTTCTGTCCGTTGTACGGCGAAAGATAGAAGACGTTGTTGCTCATCAGGATTTCCGTACTGCCGATAGTCTTGTAAATGCCCTCGTGCATCTGCTTCGGAATGCTTACGCGGGAGGCGTTGCCGTCCATCTGCAGCTCGTACTGGCTCTGCACCAGATCAGACGGCGACGAGAAGGCTCCGTTGATGGAATCGCCGTAAAAGAGATAGTCGGTAACCACCAGCCTTGCGTACTCGATCTGACCGGAGCCCAGGAAACTTATGCCCTCGTCGTTCATGACGTTCCCCAGCGCGCATTTGTAGCTGTAATAGGAGGAGGAGCCGTTCACCTGCTCGCACTGAATGTCAGTGGTATGGTAGATGTCTGGCGCCGAGGCTCTTCTGGCGCAGTTGGAGTCGTAGCGGCATCTGCCAGCCAGCTCCACCGCCTTTGCGGCATCCACCCGGCCGAAGCCGTAAAGAGCGCTGTAGCGCAGACCGGAAACTCCCGTGTCCGTCCAGCCCCGATGCACCGTAAGGCTTCCCAGGGAAGGATCCTTCACGTCCGCATCGGCCATGGCCCGGTCTGATTTGTCGTTCACCGCGGTTCTGGCCAGTACGTACTTCACCTGTTCCAGCGTGATCCCCGGCACGGCGCTTTTGATCAGAGCGGCCACGCCCGCCACCTCGGGGGCGGCGCCGGAGGTGCCGCTCAGGACGTTGGCGTAGTTGCAGTCCGGATTGTAGGGACTTTCGCCGCTCATGAAGGTCAGATCGTGCTCTCCTCCGTCAAGACGGTACTGGCAGCCGGAGCGATCCGGGGTCACCAGCAGCGTGTTCTGGCCGCCGTATGCGGAAATCCATACATAACTGCCTGCGCTGGAATATCCGGCATGGGTGCCGTCTCCGGCAAGAGATGCCACCGCAATGGTGCCGTGATTTACAAGAGCGTAGTCGCCCTGGGCGAAAAAGCAGTTGATTCCCAGTTCCCGGCAGGTTTTTCCGGAATCGTAGGTGTCGTTTGCTTCGTGGAAACTGTTGCCCGCGCTTCTTGTCACCACCACCTTTCTGGCTCTGAAGGCGTCGTAGTCGTCAATCTGATCGTACTGAATGTACGGACGAACATAGCCGTAGCTCTGATTGATCACGTCGGCGCTTCTGATCTCCGAACCGGTGATCAGGCGGGTTTCCCGCTCCACCGGAACCAGACCGAACACCGATGCTTCATAAGCGATCCCCTTCACTCCCACGCCGTTGTTGGCCTCGGCCGCAATGATCCCCGCCACTGCGGTTCCATGACCGGCGCCGTATTCGCCTGTGACCGTGGAGCGGGTGTCGGAGGTGCCGGTTTTCGCGTTGTAGCTGTGGGACGTGTCGGCGTTGGCCGCCAGATCCTCATGGGTATATTCGAAGTCGTCGTCGATGACGGCCACCTTAACACCCTTGCCGGTGATGCCGTCGCGCCACACGGATGAAACGTTGAGATCCTCACCGGCCACGGTGTCCTGCACGTACTTGGCATCAATAAACGCGCTCTGTCCCGTGTTGCGCAGGTGCCACTGCTGGAAGAACAGCGGATCCCTGCTCAGCGGAAAGCTGGCCGTGTACTCGATGCCGTTGGCAATGAAGCCGATCTGCTCCTGATAATCGTTCCAGGCGGGATCATCCAGACGGTAAAGCGGCAGGAAGTACCGCCATGAGCCGTCGGACTGCTTCTGCAGCGCTCCGTACTTCACCGCCAGAATCTCGAAGTCGCTTGTGACCGGGATTCTTAAATCCACATACTTTTCCCGGGAGGTGGCCAGATCAAGCTCCGGGTCATAAAAGAAGATCCGATCCTCCTCGTCCGCAAATTCCCAGGCAGGCATGTTGCCCACGGCAGGGTTGGAATTCGCCGGATCAAGAAGTTCGGCTATGCTGTCAGGGATCTGGCCGGAAGGATACCGGTCGTCCTCAGAAGGCTCGGGATCGTCCGGAACCGGAGTTGGAGTCGGCGTCGGGGCGGGAGTCGGATCGGGATCGGCACTGCCGGATCCGCCGGAGGAACCTCCGCCGCCGCAGCCTGCGGCAAGAAGAACCGAAAGCGCCGCAACGGCAAGCGCGCTGTATCTGCTGATCATGGTGGTGTCCTCCTTATCAGTTCAGTTTCAGTCTGCGACCGAAATCTCTGGAAATGCTGCACTTTCTGATGCCGGGATCGGAAGAAAGCTTCCGGTAAACCTCCCGCCACTGCTCAAAGCTTGAGGCGTTCACCGCGAAGATCCCGTCGGCAAGCTTTTCGGCCTCGATGCCTTCGGGAACGCAGTCGTCGGTTCCTCTCTGGCAGCGGAAGGTGATCCTGCCATCCAGCATGAAGGCTTTGTCGCCTTCTTTCACGAAGGCGATGCGTCCGTCATCATGCACCGTCCGCGTTCCGGAGCTGAACACCGGCTCGTCGCCGAAGGCGCCGATGTAGGCGGGAGACGCCGAGGCGATCTTGAGAGAATGAAGCCCTCCGGATGCATCGGTCTGGCCGCCCACGGTGAAATTCTCGTAGACGGTCCAGTCGGAGCCCTCGAAGCTGTAGCTGGAAATTCCGGCGGATCCGCCGTCGGCCGCCGCGCAGCCGGACAGCAGCCAAAGCAGCAGCGCAAAAGGTGAGGCGCTTTTGAACGACATGATTAAACTCCCTCTGGGTTGGATTTGTTGCGTTATGGCAGATGCTAGCAAGAGGCGGGGTCAAGAGAAAAAAATATCTCGATCTTCCGGATGCAAATGTGACTCATTCCAAATTATGTCAGGCTGAAGTTTCCCGTCCCACCGGAACCGTATCGCCATGAACCGCCCCGGGAATTGGCGCGGCGCTTCGGCCTACCCGCAAAAGGATGTGGGCGCTGCAGCCTGCCGAAGGTTCCGCAGAAGGAAAGATACCCCCGCCCGTACCGGTTCAAGTATTCTTGCGCAGGGCGGGAAAAATTCGCAAAGACGGCCGCGGAGGGCTGAAAATCGGCTATAATTACGGGACTTTGACGGCCTGCGGGCGGGAACGCGCCGCAGATCAGATCCTCTGCCCGACGCCAGACGGATCCAACAGCAATGAGGTGCAACTTGTCAGATCACAACAGCAATACCAGCAACGCCAGCATTACCTACATCTGCGACAGCAACGGCGACAAAACCGCCGCAGTGGTGCCCATCGGCCGTTACAACCAGCTGCTTGAATACGAAAGAATGGTCGCCCTTTTTTCAAAGGAGCTCAAGGAAGCCTCTTTTTCAGATCAGACAGACCTGACAGAATCCCGTGAGGATGCGGGCGCAAAGTCCGTCGGGGACGAATCCCGCCAGGAAGCCGCTGCAGAGTCTCGGCGCGGCGCGAATGCGGCCCGAAAGGGGGAGACGGAGGCCGGGGGTCGGAAACCGGCCGGATCCGAAAAGTCAAAACGGGACGGAAAGTCAGGTTCAAAACAAGCAAAGCATGATAACAGCCCAGGCGTCAGCGCGGCGGGAGACGAAGAGAATGCGGCTGACCCGAAGAACCCCCGCCTGCAGGCCAAAGACGCAGGAGAAGACTCGGTCTCCGACCGCTCCGCCCGCGAAAAAAACACGGACACGGAAAGGAAAAACAAAAACGGAAGCAGTAGCGGAAGAGTAGGCGAAGGCGCAAACACTGCCGAAGATTCGAAAGACGATCCCATAGCGGAGAAGGCATCCGAACCGAAAGACGATGGCGAAAATGCGGCCAGCCGTCGCCGCGGCCTCAAAGCCGCGCAGAAAGGCGTCACCCATGATGCAGAAAACGGGTCCGCCGTAGAAGCTCAGGACCACGAGCAGGAAACGCCAATTTCTTCAAAGACAACGGGGTCAAAGTCATCCGGAACCAAATCAAAGGCCAGGACCGCCGGCGCGGGAAAGCAGACAGGAAACCAAGAGAACGATCCTGAAACCGGCTCTGCCGACAGTTCGCCAAATGGCGGAAGCGATCTGCGGACGGACGACGGCAGCGACATGACGTCAGGAAAGAACAGATCCCCGAAGACAGAAAGCGCCATGGAATCAGAGCAGGAACCGGCGACCACGGGAAGTCACGGCAACGCGGGAAACAATGGCAATGCGAACAGAGAAAAGCCGGAGGAGATGAAAAGAGAATCCACCCTGGCAAAACAGCGCCGCTACGCCAGCCGGACCAAGGTGAAAACAGTCAGGATTGAAGATGCCGACTATATCAGCCTTCGCTTTTTCACCCGGGACTACGCCTCAGGAAGATACAACTACGATGCCAAAGGATACGTCTGCGAGAAGAACGGCAAGATCTACTTCGTGATCACCAAGGGCTCCCTGGCCAATCTGTCAGCGGCCAACTCTCTGAGAGACAAGGTCAAAGGCGAGCGCCAGAAGCTTATCGACCGGAAGCTCGTGAAGGAGTACAACGGCTACTACCGGTTCACGGAGGATGTCTACTACAACAGCTCCAGCATGGCCGCCTCCGTGGTTGCAGGCAGCAACCGCAGCGGATACGAGGCCTGGAAGGCCAGCGACGGCGTCATGCTCAAGGTGATGGGCATCGTGTGAACGCAGTGACATTGGGCAGGTTGAGCGACGGGTTGCCCGGACGATCTCTCCAGTTGGGAGGATGTCTGCCATGGCGACAGCAGATCATGTACGGAAAAGTATAGAGAAACGCATAACAACAACAGAAAACACAGGCAGGCGGCTTGCCTCTGCCGCAACAGCAATGTACTGCCATGATCACCCTGTCGCCGAATCTCAAAATCCTCCTCCATCGACATTCCAGATCCTCCTGAGCGCTTGGATCTGTGATCTGCAAGTCTTTGCTCTTGCTGTTGATTCGCTCATTTTAGTCTCCGCTGTTACTCTCGATGACAATGTATTCGTTCGCGCCGGAGATATGGCAAGTCAATAATGCATGATTTTTGTACTGTTTCATTCGTCTCACACGTTGTTCTTTTCGTCTCATTCTGATCAATTCTGGACGATTGGCAAATACGTGAGACAAAAAAAGAGACTTTGCGTTCTCCTTTAAGTAATCAAAAACGGATAACTTCTACCTGCTGTCTGAACGTATGTAGCAGGTGTTTCTGCCGCCGCCTTGTTTTATCAGGACGCCTTCATCCGTCAACTTTTTTATCTCTCTCAACACGGAGGATTTTGCAAGTTTAGGACAATTGGCTATAACATCGGCGGCGGTGATTCTGCCAATTTTATCTTCCACATACTTTTTGACGATGTCATAGGCATGGCTTCGGGTTCCGCCAGCATCCATCATGCCGACACGTTTTTCAAATTCGGTGTAGCAGGCAAGAATCACCTGGAGCATATATCTGATAAACGGAGTCGGATCGTTTCTTCCCTCATGCCAATGTGCATCCGACTGCGCAAGAGTTTCATAGTAACGATCTTTTGTTAATTCTATCTGTCGCTCGATACTGACATATTTGCCGACTTCATAACCGTTTTTATAAAGGATAAGCAGAGTAAGAAGTCTGCTCATTCTGCCATTTCCGTCGTTGAAAGGATGAATGCACAGGAAGTCAATGATGAATGATGGTATCAGAATAAGAGCATCAACTCTTTCCATGGCTATAGCCTGCTCATACGCTTTGCAGAGATTTTCCACGGCATCCGGTGTGCAGAACGGCTCTACCGGAGTGAATCTGGTAAACACAGAGCCGTCAGCTCGCGTTTCGCTGATGTAGTTCTGAACATTTTTAAAATGACCTCCATATGACAAACCAACTTTTTCCAAAAGACTCTTATGCAATTGAAGAATATAGGATGGTCTTATTGGAATATAATCATGGTTTTCATGAATAGTATTCAACACATCTCTATAGCCCATGATCTCGTCTTCATCACGGTTGCAGGGAGTGGTTTTCTCCTCGAAAAGTTGTTTTATTCTGGTTCCGGTGGTAACAATTCCTTCAATCTTGTTCGAGGCTTCTGTACTTTGAATTTTTGCAATTTCCGCCAATCGATCAAGCTCTACCGGTTTCTGTCTGACAAACAAGTCCTGTCGCCCCTTGCATTCGTGAATTCTTGCCACCAGATTAAGAATATCCGTTCCCCATTGTTTCCATTCCAATGAACTGTAATCAAACGTTCTCAAAATTCATACCTTCTTCTCTACCATTCGTCTCATTTTGCTTTATTTGAGAAGAAAAATCAAATAATGAGAAGCAACTTCATGTCCATGTCTTTAAGCCTGCATAAAACACTCGATAAACGCAGGTGCCGCAAGGGTTTGCGCGAGACTGTCTAATACCGCTCGCAGTGACCGTTTTTCCTCGGTACGTTTTCGTGATGTCTTACTTTTTACACAAC
>JAFURY010000152.1 GCA_017480795.1 Succinivibrionaceae bacterium | reverse complement strand
CAAATTTCCTTCAATATGTATGAGAAATATGGGAGACCGTTTGAAGATAGAACGGATAAGGCGGACATAGGCAACGCCGCTTAGAAGGGGTATTATGCTACTTGAGAATAATAACGGTGACTAATGCCACCGCACAGGTCGGAATTTTTCAAAACGCCGAAGCTGTCGATATTCCGCCTATGGCGGTATTTATCGGGAAAAACGGCAGCGGGAAAACGACTTTTTTCGATGTTTTCGGTTTCCTGCGCGATTGCCTCAGCGGAAACGTCAAGTCGGCGCTGGCAAAGCGGGGCGGATATCAGGAGGTGGTCTCAAGAGGCCACGAAGGGGAGGATATTTGCCTTGTTCTCAAACTCAGGCCTTCCTCGGATGAGCCGCTTATGACTTACGAACTGTCGGTAGGAATCAGCGGGGATAGCCGGCAGGTTGTGGTGAAAAGAGAGGTTCTTCATATGCGCCGGGGAGAGAGCGGCGCCCTTTGGAAGATTCTTGATTTTGAGTGCGGAGAAGGGGTTGCCGCCCAGGGAGAACTCAATTCCTATGAGGATGTGCGTTTGACTGAGCGCCAGCGTCAGAAGTTGGATTCGCCTGATATACTGGCGATTAAAGGTCTGGGACAGTTCAGAGACTTTGCGGCGATAGCCTCCTTTCGAAAACTGATTGAGGATTGGTATGTGTCCGATTTTAAAATTGACGCTGCCCGCAATCGTCAGGAGGCGGATTATGGTGAACAGTTGACTCGCTCGGGGGACAATCTGGCGGTGGTGGCTAAGCATATCTACGAAAATCATCCTGAAATTTTTGCTGATATCATCGAAAAAATGAAGGTCCGCGTCCCCGGAGTTGAACGGGTTGAAGCTCAGGAAACCCAGGACGGATATATTGTGCTGCGCTTCCAGGACGGGAAATTCAAAAATCCGTTTTCAGCCAAATTCGTATCCGATGGCACGATTAAAATGTTCACGTATCTGGTGCTGCTGCATGATCCCAAACCTCATGCGCTTCTATGCGTCGAGGAGCCGGAAAACCAGCTTTATCCTGAATTGCTGCAGGAACTGGCGGAAGAATTTCAGTGTTACTCCGTCGGAGGACAGGTATTCATTTCCTCTCATTCTCCGGAGTTTCTCAATGCGGTGCCGGTTGAGGCGATTTACTGTCTGGAAAAGAAGGATGGATACACAGAAATTCACCGGGCCAAGGACAATCCGCTGGTCGCCAGTCTCTGCAAGGCTGGCGACCTGCCGGGAGCACTGTGGCGTCAGGGACTTTTGACGGGAGCGCAGCGATGAAACTGGTGTTTCTTCTGGAAGAGCGTTCTATGAAGGAGCTGCTGGATCTGCTTCTGCCCAGAATCCTGCCGGAAAGCGTGACATTTCAGACGGTCCCCCATGAGGGAAAATCCGATCTGGAAAAATCGCTGCCCATCAAACTGAAGGGATGGAACGAACCTGACGTTTCATTTGTGGTGGTTCATGATCAGGACTTCAACGACTGCGTTGAACTGAAACAAAAACTGTTGCAACCGTGTCAGGACAGCGGGAAAACCGTTCTCGTTCGCATCGCCTGCCACGAACTGGAAGCATGGTACTGGGGCGATCTGGACGCTGTCGAAGCCGCTTATGGACGGGATGTGTCAAAGCTGAAACAAAAGGCGAAGTATCGGGTGCCGGACAGAATTGAAAATCCGAAGCAGGAACTGAAAAGACTGATCCCCGACATGGGGCAGATCGACGGAGCCAGAAGAATTGCACCCCACATGAATATAGATCGGAACACCTCCTATAGTTTTCAGGTGTTTGTGCGCGGGATAAGACAACTTTGCGAAGGTCGGGCTTAGGCGTCGGCCTGCGAAAAAACGTCGGATGGCCGGAAACGGAGTTGCGGGAAACAAACCGCGTAGGTTAGGCGTTATCACCACGCTGTGTCTTCCGTTGTTTCCGGCAAGCCGGACAATGCCTGCGGTTTCTTTCGTGCTTTTGCAACCGGACATAATGACCTGATGATCCGTCCAGCCAGAACTTCTTGAACATTATAGCCTTAACACCTGATTTCTAGAACCCTTGCTCCTTGTGTAATCCCGCCACCTTAACCGCCCGCCACATAATTACCCATCCTCAGCACTTCATTCACAACCCATTGTGCCGCAAGGCTTT
>JAFURY010000006.1 GCA_017480795.1 Succinivibrionaceae bacterium | reverse complement strand
AAATTATTTTTCAAATTTGATCCTTGTATCACATTTTTTGGGTATTTTAGGGTAGTAGACAGGGTTGTTGCGTGTGAGGTGTATTGGCTGGTGCTATGCCCATCCGGGGAGGCTGTCCCCGGGGGTGTGAATAGTAACAATGAGGTTGTCGATATTATGTATAAACTGTCCAATCTTTGATTCTTCATCCTTATTTTTTGGAAAAAATATGTTGTAGGACGATAATTGAGGAACAGTTAATTGAGGTACGCCAGTTGATTCAACTACAACTTTATGAATATTGATGGCATTCTCTAAGAAATAGCAGTCATGATTTGATCTAACTGCTAAAAGCCTCACAACTGGTGTAAAATTAGTTACTCTTGCCTGAGCATGACCGACTTCTCCTCTACCTGTAACGGTTACTGCAGGAGCTTTGATTCTATAATAATCGTCATAGTATCCTACAATACCATCATTGGTAAGAGCATTTGCATATATAGGGTATCTTCCGTTTTTTAGAGCCTTTTCTTTATCAATATCTCCACCAGCAAGTATTTCTATAGACTCATCACCCAGCTTATGCTGTTCCCAAGCGTAAGTTCCTGGCAGACAGATCTGTTATTTTGGTTGATTACGCAACGATAGCGAAAATTTGCTACCTCAAACTCGCATCCAACAGATGTTTGCCTGTCGCAACCAGACAGTCAATATCTTCGTAGGCGTTTTCTATTCGTTCCTGGTGATACTGAAAATATCCATCGTAAATTTCATCCGTGATGCCGTGTTGATCCCATTCTTTCAGTACGTCGCCCGTCAGCCGGCCTTTGTGGTTCGCGTAATGCTCCAACAGGTAGATAAAAAACCACATCTCTTCGTCAAGTTTGGAAAGCTTCATGAGTCCTCCCGAATATAGACCGAGTTACGGGGATCCCCTGTAATTACCTCGCTTTCCCAAATTTCAAAAATACCGACGCAACCAAATGAAGAAAGACCGTTTTCAGGATCTTCCAGCAGCTCATGCGTCTCAGATTTCACGAATCTTCTTAACGCTTCCATCCGGTCAAAGCCGTATTTTTCCATCATCAGATCTGTGACTGCATGGTCGTAATAGCACAGGGATTCAGGACTCTGCTTTATCATGGGGTGATCGTCTCCTTCCAGACCAAAGCCGAAACAGCATTCTCTGTCTTCAGCGCCCATTGATCCTTAAACTGCATGGGCAGGAGAAGTTTCATGGCAATTTCTTCGTTGTATGTTCCGGCTATGTACTGGTTGATTACGTCTACTGTTCTGTCGTCGGCAACGGGTCCGGCGATGACATCATAGTCGCATGTTAATTTTTGATCGGTGCGAAAATTAACGACCAATTGAAGCCAGTCGCTATCCGCCTTTTTAAATTCAAGGATCGACAATTCGGTCCATAGTTTCTGCTCGGTTTCGAATACGGATACGACAGGTTTGCCAATATTGCGGATTTTGGCAACGCGCCTTGCCCATTTCTCTGCCTGCGACAAATCAGTCGTGGTGTAAAAACCGATACCAAAATCCAGGTTGCGGCGCGAATAGCGCAAACCCGGATTGGTGATTTCCTGGTTGCTTCCATGAAATAGAATCATGCAAAAGAGTCGTCCTGCTGAAAACTTCTTCCTGGATAGTATTTTGATGATTTTGTGTTGGCGCAGTTTTCAATCAAAGATTGGGCAAGCCTGCGAAATATGCTCATCAAGAGTTTTGGTCTTATGACAGCGATACGCCTGTGTCCGATTCCAACATACATGGCTGTTCTTTTGCTTTATCCAAGCATGTATGGGCGTTTGCAAATCTGGCAAAATCCTTCGAACTGTCAGAAAATCCAATTGGACAGCCGCGCCTTGGTTTAGTCTGTCCTTCCAACTGTGGATGTTTTCTAATCACGCGGGATAGGTCCTGCGACCATTATCAGTTGAAAAGAGCCCCGATGCAAATATTCTTTCGGAAAATAGGGCGTGTCATCGTCTTGGTTCTCCTCGCTGTATTTGTTGTCCATAAAGCAAAACCGCCGCCTGTTGGCGGCAGCGGTCTGGATCACGCAGTCATGGTTTTGAAATCAAATCCATGGCTTGGTGGTTTTAGAAATTGGACCCGTTCCAACCCCAGTTTTCCACCGGATGGTAGGCCACATAAACTCCTGAACCCGGAATTCCAAGCTCGCTTTCCAGGATCTGGCAGATTTTTGCGGTGGCCTGGCTGCTTGCGCTTCTTGAGACCGAGCCCAGCAGACTGATGTCAACGAACGCTCCTTTTTCGAGCTTCTTTCCACCCATCCACAGATCGGAAGATCCGCTTATGGTGGTCATCACGTACTGCTTTGGCTTGCCGAAGCAGGCGCCTACGGCATCGGTCAGGGCGCTTTGCACTTTTTCCTTCTGTTCATCGCTGAGATCAACGGTCAGTTTTGCGTTTATAAACGGCATATCCACTCCTTTCTGTTTTGAAAAATCCGCCGGGCGGCGCCGGATGCGGTCCGTCCGCCCGAATCCAGGCGCGCTAACTTATTCTTACGCCGTCGCCGGCTCCGACGATAAGCACGTCCGCCTTGCGGCGGGCAAAAATTCCTACGGTGACAACGCCTGCGATCATGCTGATCTGCTCCTCAAGTTCCAGAGGCCTCGTGATCTTCAGGTCATGCACGTCAATAATATGATTGCCGTTGTCGGTGACAACGTCCTGACGCCATACCGGTCTGCCTCCCAGGGCGGCAAGCTGCCGGGCCACATGCTCTCTGGCCATGGGAATAACCTCCACCGGCAGCGGAAATCTTCCCAGCACGTCCACGGTTTTGGTTTCGTCAACGATGCAGATGAATGTCGATGCGACCGCCGCAACTATTTTTTCCCGGGTCAGTGCCGCGCCGCCGCCCTTGATCATTTCCTTGTCAGGGTTGATCTCGTCGGCGCCGTCAACGTAGATGTCAAAGCCGGTGATGTCGTTGAGATCGAAAACCGGTATTCCAAGCTCTTTGAGTCTTCTGGTGGAGGCTTCGGAGCTTGACACCGCTCCTCTGATCCTGTCTCTGACGGCAGCCAGCTGGTCAATGAAGAAATTGACGGTCGATCCGGTGCCAACGCCCAGCACCGCGTCATCCTTCACGTATTTCACCGCCTCCCTGGCGGCAAGCTGCTTCATTTCATTCTGATTCATGTTCTTTCACCTGCTTGAATTCGTAAACGGCATCCGGAGTCGCTATGACGGAAATTGGCTGATCCCAGGCGCATACCGGCAGCTCCTCCACCTTCTGACAGTTGTGTGCCAGGCCGATGACCAGCACCTCCCGTCCGCTCTGGCGCAGACTGCTGATGAGACTGTCATAGTAGCCTCCTCCCATGCCAAGCCGGTTTCCGCGGCTGTCAAAGGCCACCAGCGGCGCGAATATCACGTCAAGATCGTCAGGCGCTATGGTCTGGTTCTCCTCGTCCGGTTCGAGAATGCCGTAGCGGTTGGGAGTCAGGGTGGAAAATTCGTCGTAGCGTCTGAAGGTCATGGCATGGGGCAGATCGGGATCGATTACCGGCAGGTAGAGTTCTGAACTGGATCTTCTGAGTTCGTCGACTATTGGGGCGGTGTCGATTTCGCCGTCGGAGGGGAGGTAGAGCGCGTAGGAGTTGAAGGAGAACAGCCCGGGGATGGCTTTAAGCTGCGCCAGCAGCGACTTGGCGGCCTCCGCCTGCTCTTCGGCCGACAGTTCTCTTCTGAGCTGCCGTATTCGTTTTCGGATCTGATTTCGCATATTGTGGAGGATGCCCCGGCACGGTTAAGTAATATTGCCTTGAACCCTTGTGGTCCAAGTGGAAATCGAGTTACTCCGTCTTAGGCTTCTCAATGCGAGTTGAGCATGCGCACCGTCGGGTAAACGATCCCTGCGTTTTTTGCATCGGCTCAGGAACACACCGCTCCGATACCGGGACACAAACTGGTTAAATATCCGCTCCGATCTTGTCGAGCTTCTTGATGAGCGCGTTGACCTTCGATTTGAGCGCGTCCATCTCTTTTTTGAATTCGGCGTCTTTGGCAAGGTTTTCCTTGCAGTAGTTCACGGCCACAAGGCTCAGAACCTGGTCGAGGGGAAGCCTGTTGCCGGTCAGGGACTGCATGTCCTGAATGTCCTTGTTCACCGCCTTTGCCGCCCTGCGGAAGGAGTCGCTTTCTCCCGCCTTGCAGCTGATGGTGAATTTCTTGCGCTGAACCTCGATTTCTACTTTTTCGACCGTTGTCGATTCCATTTTTTTATCCTGCGTGTTTCTTTCTGTCGTTCCTGCCGTCGTATGTTGGATTATGCTCTTCTTGTTCGGCGGAAAGGCATCTGATCATATCTGAAGTCTATCAAAATTCTGTATTGTTGGCAAACCTCAAGCGGAGGCGCGCCATGCGCTGCTGAGTTTTTTGGGGTCGCCGGGCGGATTTTTGCTACGTTTTTCAGGCTGGCTATCACCAAAATCTTTGTTTAACGGTTAAGATTGCGGTATGTGCCAAAGACAAGCTAGAGGTGTTATGACAGAACTGCAGCAGGGCGGCCAGCGCAAAGAGCCGGAGTCCGGCGTCTCGCCGGATATCAAAATCCAGTACAACTCTCTTCTTCACGAGAATCTCAGACATGTGTTCGTCCGCACTGTGGACGACGAGTATTATGTCCGGGTGCTTTCCTTCAGAAACAATCTGTACAAGGAGATTTTCCCCGAAAGCGTGCCGCTGTTTTCCTTCGTTCTTCCCGCCGACGCTCCGATTTACATGGAGGGCTATCAGATGCTCTCCCATATCGGCGGCACGGCCTCCAGGCCGGTTCAGCTGGGAAGAATGAACGAACAGAAGGATCTCCGCGTGCTGAAGAACATCGCATCCGATGCCGTGGGCTTCAACTACATGCTGGTTAAAATCGACAGCTTCTGGTATCTTCTGGGCGCGGTAAGCTGCGAAAGAACCTATATCTCCTTCCGGCTGAAGAACTGTTCGGTGGAGGTGTTCTGGGAAATGTCCGGCGCCGGCGTCGCTCCCCGCAGCGAGTTTTCCGGCGAGAAAATATGCCTTCTGACATCCTCCGATCGTCAGGAGCTTCTGGATCGCTACGGAGCGCTTGTCGCGCGATCCCATCGTCCCCGCAGAAGCTCTCCGGTAAGCGGCTGGTGCTCCTGGTACGCCTACTACGACAAGGTTACCCAGCAGGATGTGCTGGAGAACCTCGATCTTATGAAGAACGACTGGCCCGAGCTTGAATATCTGCAGATCGACGACGGTTACCAGATCCACATGGGAGACTGGATGATCCCGTCGGATCGCTTTACCGGCGGTCTTGAGGCGCTTTGCGAGAAGATCAGAGCCGCCGGCAGAAAGCCAGGCATCTGGGTCGCTCCGTTTATCGCAAGCGGCGACTCGCTGATGTTCAGACAGCATCCCGACTGGTTTGTTCAAGGGCCGCGCAACCGCCCCCTTGCCGCCAGGGACGTCACATACGGCGGATGGCGGGACGGCGCATGGTACATGCCTGACTTTTCCGTAAGCGAGGCGCGGGATTACATTTCCGAAGTCTTTTCCTGGTTCCGCCATCGCCTTGGCATAGACTACTTCAAACTGGACGCTCTTTTCTGGGGCGCCATTCCCGGCATGAAGTTCCGTCGGCAGGGCATGACCGCGTGCGAGCATTTCCGGCTGGGCATGTCGGCGATCCGCAAGGCCGTGGGGGAGGACAGCTACATTCTTGGCTGCAACGCGCCGCTCTGGCCGTCTCTTGGTCTCTTCGAGGCTCAGCGGGTGACCGACGACGTGGAGCGGCGATCCGCTCGAATTCATGAGCAGAAGACGCAGGCCGATGCCAGATCCTGGATGTCCGGCCGCCTCTGGTTCAACGACGTGGATTGCATGGTCCACAGCGGGGTGTCTCGGGAGGATGCGAAAATCCTGGAGGACATGCTCCTTGAATCCAGGGGGCCAATGCTGGTGGGGGATGCTCTGGCGGATGCCGGAGAGCGGATGCATGATCTGGCCAGGCGCTGGCGCGACAGCGTTTCAAGACCCAGGGGGCTTTAGGCGCCATGCGCCGGTTTGCGGCAAAGTCCCGCGCCTGTTAAAATGGCCGCCGTCCTCCGCATCTGGCGTTGCAGAGGATGCGCAAGAGGGCGCGTATGACAAGAGGAGTTTGAAATGATTTCGGAAAAGCTGATGGCAAGCTGGAACAGCGGCGAGGCGGCGCTTCTGCTTGAGAACGCCGACATTGAGATTACCGAGGTTCACGGTCTTATCTGCGGCATGATCGCCGGAGGCTGCGAGAACAACGTGTCGGCCTATATGCCAAGCGTTGTCAACACCATCAATTCCGGCGAAGCCTTCGGCGAGAGCGTGAAAAGCTGGCTGGTGGAATTCTTCGACCTGCTGTCGCGGCAGTACCGGGAAATGGAAACGCTGGATTTCCCTTTCGAGGATCGTCTGACCACCCCCGATGATGCGGTCTACTATCTTTCCATGTGGGCATCTGCGTTTCTTCTGGGCTTCGGCTGCAGTTTCGGCAGCGAGGAGCTGTCCTCCTCCGGCCGGGAACTGCTGGAGGAGATCTCCTCCTTCACCCAGGTGGAGTCGGAAAACATCGAATCCGAGGAGGAGTTCGACAGCATCGTCACCACGCTGCAGGAGCATCTGAAGGTATGCGCCATGTCTTTGTATGCCGATTACGGCGCGGTGACCGGCGGCAGGATCCCTGGAGCGGAATCCGCCGGCGCGGGCAAGTCAGTCAAGGGAAAAGGGCCCATCAGAGACGGGGAACTGGTCATCGGCGAGGAGGGCGTGCACCTGTCGGATCTTCTGGGTGGCCGCTAGAGCTTCCTGCTCTTCGGCGTTTGGGCTCTGACCGGATGTTTCTTCGTCCCGTCCTTTGGGGTGGCATGTCCGGCGGAGACTGAAGGGCTCGTGCCATTCGCCTGCGCCGGTTTCTGTGTCAGCGGCCGTTGTATTTGCCGCCTAACTGTATTCCTCATCCCCGCTGTCGGCTGACTCCTGGGCCATGGCGACGGCCGCCTCCCGGTCCATCAGCGGAGCCAGCGCATCTCCTGCAATGTAGGTCGGACAGGTTTCATCCCTGATCCTCTCCATCGTCTGCGCATCCGGGATATCCGTAAACGCCAGCGCCCGTCCGGTGGCATCCGCGTGGCGCCGTATAAGACGCAGCCTGTCCATGAGTGGAGCGTCATCCGGATCCGGGTTCGCCAGTTCGCAGCTGATGGCGACGACGTCGCACTGGCTGCATTCCAGCAGCTCTTCGGCTCTGTCCAGCGAGTTTATGAATTCCAGCGACAGTCTGAAGTCTTTTTCCCCAAGATTTTCAAGGACCTCCTTCCGGTTCCAGCTGTCGTCGGCAAGAACGTCGTCGCTGACGGCGAAAACGATTCTGCTGTTCATGAGAGTGTGCTTCAGAGTAAGCTGGTCAAGATAGGCGAAGATCTGGGGATCTCTCAGCAGCATGGCGGTCATGGAGAACACGATGAAGGTGCAGCTATGGGCGTTGGCCTGATCGATTCTGCGCATGGTCTTGATGCCTTCCTCCGCCAGCATGCAGAAGATCTGCCGCTGAATTCCCTGATGCTCCACCGCCTGGTAGAGCTCGCCTCCGGTCAGCGTCGTATCATCGTCCAGCTTCCATTGCGGAATGCACATCAGAGCGGTGCAGGCGCCGGTTTCGGCGCTGAAAACCGGCCTGAACATGGCCGAGATCCGTTTCTGCTCGAAATCCGATCTGAACCGGGCGGCGTATTTTTCGTTGCGTCCTCTGCCGGAATCGATTTTTTTGCCGCTGTATACCACCGGCTGGCTGCTGAAGGTGCCCTGGGCGGTATGCAGGGCGCATCTGGCCTGCTCCAGCAGATCGGCGGCGTTCTCGTCAGGAGATGTCTGAAACGCCAGACCGCCGTGGATCAGCTGTTTGCCCGGAGCGGTATCCGTTGCGTGGCGCCGGGCGATGTCCGCCATGGCATCCCTCAGGATCTGCAGCGCGGCTTCGTCCGAGCGGCGGTTATATATGAAAAGCGCAAGGTTTCTTTCCCTGTCCAGTCCCATCACGTCCTGATCGCCGGCAAGCCGATGCAGGGTGGTATGGACTTCGGCCGAGATCTCCTCCGTCAG
This sequence comes from Succinivibrionaceae bacterium, assembly GCA_017480795.1. Classification (GTDB taxonomy): domain Bacteria; phylum Pseudomonadota; class Gammaproteobacteria; order Enterobacterales; family Succinivibrionaceae; genus UBA2804. Next base: position 27,185 of record JAFURY010000006.1, on the reverse strand, counting down.
TATCTGTCTGCGGACGTCCGTCAGGGCGGAGGGGCTGACGGAGACCAGAGCCATGGCCGAGAATTCGTTGGGATTCAGATTCAGCAGTCTTGAGGACGCCTCCTGACAGAACTGCTGCTCAAGGGGCAGACCGGTGGCCGGATCCCGGGTCGAATATTTCGAAAGCTGATTTTTGAGATACCTGATCATGCTCTGATGCTGTTCGCTGATCCGGTTGCTTTCCGCCGCTCTCAGCCGCAGATAGCTCAGTTCGTCTCTGATCGTGAAGGACGGGTTGAAGGTGACGCGCTTCTTGAGGATCCTCGCCGCGTCCCTTACGCCTGCGTAGATGCGCAGCGATATGAAAAGGCTGAGGGACAGACAGAGCGCAAGCAGTGCCGCGGCGGCGCCGTGATGGAGCAGAAATGAAGGCAACGAAGGCTGACGAGTCAGCAGCGCAAGACTGATCTGTGGCTCGACAGGCTCCAGAATCCTGCTTTGAACAAGCTCCGCGCGGCACTCTCCCGGGCAGCCGCAGGCCTGCTCCAACGCCTGGCGGATGGTGATCTCACCGTCGGTTTTCTCCGGCGCGGGAAGCTTGCGGGATCCTGCGAATATGCGGTGGGAACTTTCGTAGATCCTGGTTTCCGGATCCCCCAGCTTGCCATCGGAGGTTTCAACGACCGCCGCGAAGGCCCGCAGAGGGAAAAACTCAAGCGCGCGGTTGAGATCCTCCAGCGTCGCCTCGTACGGTCCGCCGTTCTGGCGCGGAAAAACTATCCGGCAGCTGTCGCCGCAAACAAGCCGGGGATGATCAGTCGCCTTTGCCTCATGCGGCGTTTGCATCGTCTCGGATGATGCCAGACGGATCAGCGCCAGATCGAAAATGTCGGAGGGCGCAAGGGCGCAGGGCTCGCTTTCCCGTTCCCATGCGGCGGCCAGGTGCGCCAGAGTCGCGGCGCAGATCGCAAGGGATACCAGGCGGATCGCATGCTGAACCGCCATGGGCGCGCCCAGCGCTCTTTTCAGTTTCATGGGATTGCGTCTCCAGAAAAGCTAACCGCCGAGTCCGAAGGCTTCGTCGGAGGCGGCATCTTCCGCATTGTTCCATCCGTCTTCCTGATGCCGCCGGGGCTCTCGGTCCTCCGCTCCGATCTGACGGTCGGGATCATGCGAGTCTTCCAGCATCTGTTCTTTGGCCTGATACCGCTCTTCCTCGGAAGATTCGCGATCCGTTTCCTCCGCCTCGGCGGGCATCTGCTCATGCATGTATTGAGCCTGCTGGAATTGACCGTTTTGTCTGCGCGCGGCATCCGCCGCATCCCAGTTGGCCGCTGCGACCTCTCCGAAACTCGATGGTTCCAGGGCGCCTTTGGGCTGCGACGCCGGAACTGCCGCCGGCGTCCGCGGAGCCGAGGTTCCGGTCACGAAATCGTGGCTGCCCAGGGTTCTTCTGTAGGAGGCGTTGCCCAGCTCGACCAGCTCCGGGTTGAGATTGATGATGGACTGCAGACCGTATTCCCCCAGTTTGCTCTGCATGACGTCAATCTGGCAGTTGGCGGTGAGAATGGTGCACAGATTGGCGTTGTGACGGGCGCGGAGAATGCCGGAAAGCCGTTCGATTCTGAAGTCGGACAGCTTTTTCGCCTGGACGATGATGTCGTCCAGCACCAGCACTCTGAATTCGTGGTTCAGCATTCGGGCAAGCTGCTGTCTGCCCGCGGAATCGTCGGCGCTGTCCAGCAGCTGGTACATGAACTGGGTGAAATTCTTGAACAGCACCTTCTCGCCCCGGGCGATGAGCTCATGGGCGATGGCGCCGGCAAGGTGGGATTTGCCGCTGCCGGATGCTCCCGTGATGAGCAGGTTCGGCGCCGGCAGCTCCTCCGAGCGCGCCAGCACGTCCTCTATGAACTTTCTGGCCGTCCGGCGGGACTCCCGGGTGGCGGGGTCGTCCTGCTCCATGTTCTCGAAGGTCCACTCCGGGCTGATATCCTCCTGCATGTGCAGAGGATCGGTCAGGGCGTCCTCCCTGCGGCTTTTGAGCAGACGCAGGTTGGCCTCGATGTCGTTCTGTCTTTTCAGAGTCTGGTAATCCACGGCCGGCACGCTGACGTCGCCTGCCAGATCGAAGAGTCTTCTGATGGCGTCCATGGCGTTCTCGGCCTCGATCCTTCCCGCCGCGGAGGCCAGATCCGCGTTCAGGACATGAAGAGATTCGGGAATGCCGTTTGCCTGTGCTGTTTCCATAAATTTTATCTCCGTTGAAATCCGATCCGCTCGCGGTAGACGGGAACCTGATCCGAACTTATGCTGTGACGGCGCTTGAGATAGGACACGAATTTCTGATCCCACCTGGCGGAGGTGAGGCGGGTGTCGCCTCTGGCGCTCCAGTACGCCCTGAACTCCGCCAGCTCCTCTCTGCTGTAGGAGACGTCGATGAGCATGGCCATGCGGGCCGAGGCGCGGAAGCCGTCGGAAGGCGTCCAGTTCTCGTGCATGCGGTACACCTGTTCAAGCTCCTCGGCGTCTGAGACCATCGCCGCCTCGCGCGCCAGGGGCAGAACGAAGGTGAGTCCGTGGTAGTCCTCGTGCTCTCTGACGGAATCCCCTGCCGGAAGCAGCATGCCGATACCGGCCAGCTCCTCGATGCAGGCGGTAATGTCGGAGGGAGTCGGCGCGTAAACCGGGTGCCCGTCCCGGCCAAGCACCGTAAGGGCCTGCCTCATCCGGTTGTAATCCGCCCGATAGGCCAGGGAAACGTCCGCCGACGGACGGATTTCGAATATGTAAAGAGATCTTGCCGCGTGACTGACAAAGCGGTTGTTGAGCCTGATGATTTCTGTCTGATTCATAATTCCTCCCCATGGACAATTATACATTACGCGTGCTTTTTTCCGCGGAGGAAATGTGCGAGTCGCATCCTGTTTGGCTCATCGGATGTTTTTTCTGCGGGGACAAAGCGGTTTGAAACCTCGCCTCGGGCGGTTTTGACTTTATTTTATCTGGTAGTACAATTAGCACGTGTTTCCGCCGCCCCGTCTTCAGGATTCCGGGCGGCGGCGGGTTTTTTAGTCGCTTTCTAACCAGGCTGGGGACAATATGGAGCAGCTTGATCGCACGGACATCAAACTAATTAAGCTTCTGCAGGAGAACGCCCGCTATTCGCTGAAATATCTGGCGGAAAAGGTGGAGCTTTCCACTCCGGCGGTATCCTCCCGCATCGAAAAGCTGCAGAACACCGGCGTCATCAAGGGATATTCGGCCCGCATCGACCAGTACAAGCTGGGCTTCAACATCACCGCATTCATCAATCTCGAGGTGCCGCCTACCGGCAAGCCCGAGTTCTATCAGTACATCGACACCTGTCCCAACGTGCTTGAGTGCAACTGCGTCACCGGCAACTACTCCATGCTCATCAAGGTGGCTTTCAGAACCACCATGGAGCTTGACGGCTTCATCGGCTTTCTCCAGAAGCGCTTCGGCGTCACCAACACTCTGATTGTATTCTCCACCGCTGTGGAGCCGCGGGGCGTAAATCCCGAGCTTGCCGATCAGGCTCAGTGACGGCGGGTCCGGAGCCGGATTCCGGACCGCCGCTGCGCCAGGCCGCCTGCCTGTCTTTGCCGCATTCCGCGGTTCATGGCCGCCCGTCGCCGGCGCTCGCCCTTGTTCTCCGCGCTCTGTTCCGATCCCGTTCCCGCCCCGGCGCTCGTGATGCGCCCGTCTCCCGCCGCATCTTCCGGCGCGCCGTTCGCGTTTGTCCGAATCTCCTTCGCCCCCCCCGGTTTTGCCGGCTGGTTTTCTTCAGTCCGCCTGTAAGCGCGATTCCGCTATTGGGGTTTACTGTCTGTCAAAATATATACAAAGCTGGCGACGGTCTCCGCGTGCCGGCGCGCCGGTGTGATATAATCCGGGTAATCGATTAATGTACGTTGGATATATTTTTGAGTCAGGTATACGGAGTTTGCAATGTGGGACTATTCCGATAAGGTCAAGGATTACTTTTTCAATCCTCGCAACGCCAAGGAGGTGAAGGATGCCAACGCCACCGGAGACGTGGGATCCATCACCTGCGGCGACGCCCTGCGGCTCCAGCTCAGGGTCAATCCCGAGACCGAGGTCATCGAGGATGCCGGCTTTCAGACCTTCGGCTGCGGCAGCGCCATCGCATCCTCTTCGGCCCTTACCGAGATGATCATCGGCAAGACCCTCGACGAGGCCGCCAAGGTGACCAACAAGGACATTGCCGATTATCTCGACGGACTGCCTCCCGAAAAAATGCACTGCTCGGTGATGGGCCGGGAGGCCCTGGATGCGGCCATCGCCAACTACCGCGGCATAACTCCCGAGGAGAATCACATCGAATCCCCTCTCATCTGCAAGTGCTTCGGCATCGACGAGGCCAAGATCGTGCGGGAGGTGACCGAAAACAACCTCTCCACGCTGCAGGATGTCATCAACTACACCAAGGCCGGCGGCGCCTGCGGATCATGCCACGAGAAGATCGAGAAAATTCTTGATGGCATCAAAAAGGGCGAGTACGCCGGCAAATACGTCACCACCGACATGGAGGCGGTAAGAAAGGCCGCGGAGGAAAAATCCTGCAGTCACGACCATGCCAGGGAAATGGGCGCTGCTGGCGGCGCGCATCCGCCGAAGGAGGCAAGCGCGGCGGACGACGCTCCGGCCAGGCCGTTTTTCATGCGCCCTGAGCCGAAAAAGCCGGATGCCGGCAGGAAGAACGCCACCGGACCGAATCCCGACCATCTGCTCTGGAAACCGATTTCCGATCTGTTCGACGAGATCAGGCCGGGACTTAACGGAGACGGCGGCGACATCGAGCTGGTGCATGTGGATTTCACCCGGATCGACGTCCGGCTCACCGGTCAGTGCCAGGGCTGCATGATGGAGGACATGACGCTTTCCTTCATCGCCGATCTCATCGAGGAGCGGCTGGGACTGAAGACCGTCATCAACAATCTAAACAACCCGATGTCAGGAGAGTTCGATCATGAGTGAGATGAAGGTTTACCTGGACAACAACGCCACCACCAGAGTGGCCCCCGAGGCCCTTGAGGAGATGATGCCGTTTCTTACCGACGTGTACGGCAATCCGTCCTCCATGCACGATTTCGGAACGCCGGTAAGCGAAAGTCTCGCTCTGGCCCGCAGCCGGGTGGCAGGTCTCCTGGGCGCCGAGAAGGACTCCGAAATAATTTTCACCTCCTGCGCCACCGAATCCGACAACACCGCCATTTTCTCCGCCGTTCAGGCCTATCCCGATCGCAGGGAGATCATCACCTCGGCGGTGGAGCATCCGGCGATTCTACAGCCCTGCGCCTACCTTGAGGAGCGGGGCTACACGGTGCACCGGGTGCCGGTCAACTCCAGGGGACAGCTGGACCTTGATTTTTACCGCTCGAAACTGTCGGATCGGGTGGCGCTGGTTTCCATCATGTGGGCCAACAACGAAACCGGCACGGTTTTCCCGGTGCCGGAACTGGCCCGCATGGCAAGGGAAAAGGGGATCCTGTTCCATACCGATGCGGTGCAGGCGGTGGGCAAGCTGCCTATCAGCCTGAAGGATACCTGCATCGACATGCTGTCCTTCTCCGGCCACAAGCTGCACGCTCCCAAGGGAGTCGGCGCCCTTTACGTGCGTTTCGGCACCAGATTCCGCAATTTCATGCGTGGCGGCCATCAGGAGCGGGGCAGACGGGCCGGCACCGAGAACTCCGCCTCCATCGCGGCCCTTGGCCGGGTATGCCGGATGGCGGAGGAATATCTCGCCTCCGGGGGCGCGGACGAGACCGCGCGCCTCAGAGATCGCCTGGAGCAGGGCATTCTTTCCCGCGTCACCCACGCCTTCGTCACCGGGGATGCCCGGAATCGCACTCCCAACACCTCCAACATCGCCTTTGAATACGTGGAGGGCGAGGGCATTCTGCTGAAGCTCAATCACGAGGGCATCGCCGCCTCCTCCGGCAGCGCCTGCACCTCCGGATCCCTTGAGCCAAGCCATGTGATGATGGCCATGAAGGTTCCTTTCACCGCGGCCCACGGCACCATCCGCTTCTCCCTCTCCCGCTACACGACGCAGGAGGAGATCGACTACGTGGTGGAAAAGGTGCCCCGGATCATCGCCGATCTCCGGGCCATGAGTCCGTACTGGAAGCAGGTGGCGGAGGGAGCTCCGGCCTTCAATCCTGATTTCAAGGGAACGCTGGGAGCCTGACGCGCTCTGAGTCCGTTCTCAGGACCGCCCGAGCCAAAAGAAAGGCGGATCTGAGCGGACTAATGCGGAAATCCCGCCGGGAGCATAAAGACCGCAGTCGGACTGCGAAATTCCAAACCGCGAAACTCGAAATTCAAAAGGCCGCCCTGCATAGCAGGGCGGCCTTTTCAGATCCTCTCCGGCTGGCGGCGGCAGATCCTGCCCGGCCGGAAAGACTGCCTTTAGAGGTTTGCCGAATCCTCCCGGGCCAGCGCCACCAGACGCTTTGCGATCTTGGGATTTCCGCAGAGAACGGATCCGGACTTCATGTAATCGTTTCCGCCCTTGAAATCGGCCACGATGCCCCCGGCTTCTCTGACCATCAGTTCGCCTGCCGCCATGTCCCACGGCTTCAGGCCAAGTTCGAAGTAGCCGTCAAGGCGACCTGCCGCCACATATGCCAGATCAAGGGAGGCGGTTCCGGCACGGCGGATGTCGGCGCATTCCTTGAATACCCGCATGAGGATGGCGGTGTAGGAATCCATCAGTTCCCGCTTGCGGTGAGGGAAGGCGGTGGCCAGAATCGTGCCGTCGAGACCCATGGCGTCGGTTACTCTCAGACGCCGGTTGTTCAGAACGGCTCCCTGGCCTCTCAGAGCCTGGAACATTTCGTCCCGAATCGGATCGTACACCACTCCCAGCTCGGTGACGCCGTTGATCTGAAGGGCGATGGAGACGGCCACGTGGGGGATCCCCTTGACGAAATTGGTGGTGCCGTCTATCGGATCAACAATCCACAGATGATCTCCGGACGCTTTGCCAAGACCTGGTTTTCTGGTCTTTGCGGCCTCGGTTTCCGGCGCCTGCCTGGTTTCCTGGGCGCCGCCCTCCTCGCCAAGGAAACGGTGTCCCGGATATTTGCTGCCGATGAAGTCAAAGATGGCCTTCTCGCATTCCTTGTCGATGTTGGTCACCAGATCGTTTTTCTGTTTTTCCGCCACATCAAGATCAGCCTGCTCGAAATTTCTGAGAATGATCTTTCCCGCAATTCTGGCGGCTCTGGCCGCCGTGTTCAGCATACCGTTGTTCATAAATCACCGAGAGTAAAAAATCGTTCTCACATTATAGTTTTATCATGTGATCTGTGCAACATTTTAGCCCTTTTTGAGACGGCCAGCCGGAGCCGGGCGGAGATTTTAAGCAGGCTGTGGTTGAGTCTGCGGCTGGCGACGATGCCGATGAAAACCACGGTGCTGCTGGCGATGAAGCCGATGAACAGCGGCGGTATGTCAAGGCTCAGGAACTCTCTTGAAACCACCGCGGCCAGGCAGCTCATGAGCATGGACGGCACCGCCCAGAGCGCGGCCATTCTGCGCCAGCCCATAATGGCCATGGCAAGAGGGATGAAAATGCTTCCTCTGAGACTCATGGAGAGAAAATTCCAGGTCAGCACCTGGGAATCCAGATGGGCCAGGGCGAAGCCGATGACTCCCGCCGAGATCAGCAGGATCAGGATCTTGTTGCATCTCAGCACGGCCCGGTCGGTTTGAAGACCGAAAAGCGGGGAGCAGATATCCCGGGAGAGCATGGTGCTTATGCCGAAGGTCAGGCCGGAAACGGAGCTGACCAGGGACATCATCAGGGCGCCGATGGTGATGCCGGCGACCACGGGGTGGAGGTAGTTCAGGGCGAAGCTCGGCAGGGCCAGAATGGCCTGGGTTTCGGGATGGGCCGCATGCATATACATGGCCGCCAGAACGCAGGGGATGCCCACCGGCATGCTGACGGCGGCGGCGGACAGCAGTCCGATTCTGGCGGTTCGGGCGTCGGTGGCTGAAAACACCGCCTGGGCGTAGGTCTGGGAGCAGGTGATGCCCACAATCAGGGAAAAAATGTTTTCAAGGCAGCGCCCGGGGCCGATGCTGAAAACGTCGAACCAGGAATCCTCGGGAAACGCCAGATGCGGATCCGGCAGATCGGACAGCAGATCCCATGCCGTAAAGCCCGTGACAGTCAGCATGGACCAGATGAAGACGGTCTTCATGATGCCGCTCACCGCGGCGCCCTTCATGCCGCCGAAGTAGATGTAGACGGCGATGAGGATCATCAGCGCGGCTCCTGCGGCGTAGACGCTTACGCCCAGCATGGCCGACAGCAGCCAGATGGCCGGGAGCATGGAGGCCAGACAGGAGAAGAAAATGCCGATGGAGGCGATGATGCTGGCTACCGGTCCCGACTGGCGGCCGTAGCATCCGATCAGCACCTGGGAAATGGTTTCAAGACCGCTGCGGCGCAGGGGCCCTGCAAAGAAAACGGCCATGAAGATGAGGCCGATGCCCACGCCGAGGGTGAACCAGATGGCCGAAAGTCCGCAGGAAAAGGCCATCTGGGAGGTGCCGATGGTGGATCCTCCGCCGATGCTGGCGCCGGCCACGGCTCCGCATACCATGGGCCAGGATCCTTTGCGGCCGTTGAGGCTGAAGCCTTCGGATGTTCTGGCCCGGCCGGCGGCCAGAATGCCGCTTGCGATGATCGCAAGCATGGTAAGCAGCATCATCAGAATATGCGTCAGGGACAGTTCCATGATTCGTTTTCCTCCGGGAACTTCGTCGTCGCAACCGGGTTCCCGCCTGTCCAGTGGTTGTCCTGCAGGAACCGGCCGAACCGGCTGTTGCCGCTATTTTGCGTCATACGCGCGACGTTTGCAAACCAAAGGCCCGGAATTCGGTATTCCTGCGCTTTCCGGCGCATCTTGCCTGAACTTCGGACAGGCGCCTGCTGTTTGAACTTGCGCCGATCCTCCTGCGTCCTTTTGCGCGGCCGGCCGAAAGATGGCTTGCAGGGCCCGGTCATGCCTGCATGAACATAATTCCGTCACGAATTGTTTCACCCAGCGCCGGGCGCGCCCCGGCAGTTTGGCAGCTGGGCATCATGCTCCGGGCCGTTCCTTTGAAATTCGTGGATCATTTGCGCCGATACGTTTAGAATTGTTTTCAGACTCGCCGGTCGTTTGAGATCATGGCGACAACTTGTGTTTGGAATTCAATGCGCTAGGTTCAAGGAGAATTTGAGCAATGCTGACGCGGGGTCTTTATTACATAGCCACCATGCTGGGCGTAATGGTGGTGTTCGGCGTGTTTGTCACCATCTGCGTGACGGTTTTCGATATCAATCTGGACGATGCCGGAGGGTATCTGCCTCTGATCCTGATCTGTCTGTTCTGGGGCTTCGCCGGTTCCATCGTCAGTCTTTTCATGTCCAAGTTCATGGTCAAGAAGGCCATGCGCGTTCAGGTGATTGACACTCCGTCCTCTTCCGACGAGATCTGGCTGGTGGACACAGTGAAGCGTCTTGCCGCCGCCAAGGGCGTGGGCATGCCAGAGGTGGGCATCTACAAATCCAACGAAATGAACGCTTTCGCCACCGGATGGAGCCGGAACAGCTCCCTGGTGTGCGTCAGCACGGGACTGTTTTCATCCATGAGCAGGGACGAGTGCGAGGCGGTGCTGGGTCATGAGATGTCCCACGTGGCCAACGGCGACATGGTGACATCGGCTCTGCTGCAGGGGCTTCTGAACTCTTTCGTATATTTCTTCTCCTTCATCGTGGCCTCGGCCATAGCCGGCGCCCTGAGCAAAAACAGCCGCAGAGGAACCGGCGGACTTTACTACATGATCTTCAGAATGGTGAATTCGGTTATGCATACGGTGTTTGGCGTGGCCGCCGTCATGGTGCAGATGAAGTTCTCCAGATGGCGCGAGTACCGGGCCGATGCGGGATCGGCCGAAGTGGTGGGAGCCGACAAGATGATATCCGCTCTTCAGGTGCTGCAGCGGGGATCCGCTGTTGACGAGAATCTCAAGTCCGTGCGGGCCATGTGCATTTCCGATCCGCAGCGGGCCATCGCCAGCCTTTTTGCCAGTCATCCGCCGCTGCACGAGCGTATCGCGGCGCTGAAAAAGCTGAAGTGACGGCAAAGCCCCTGGCATGAACCGGGGCGGAAAAGCGAAAACAAAAAAACTAAAACGAACAAAGCCGGTCCGAGACCGGCTTTTTCAATTTTCTGAAACATGAAACGCACGCTTGCCAGGCTCTGGATGAAAACATCCTGCGAAATCTGGGAGACTTATCCCGAATTTTTATCCGCGTTTCTCGCGCCTTTTTTCCCGGCGTTTTTCCCAGCCGGTCTTTCATGCTCTTCCTGAATCCTTTTTATGCACTTCACCGGGCAGACCGCCACGCAGCTGGGTCTGTCGCTGAAGCCCAGGCACTCGGCGCAGAGACATGGATCGATTTCGTAGTGAAGTCTGCCCATGGCGATGGCGCCGTTGGGACACTCGGGCACGCACATGTCGCAGTTGATGCAGCGGGAAGTGATCTGATACGCCAATCACGGCCTCCCCAGCAGTTTCAGAACAATGCCGTGCTTCAGCTGATCGGCGCTCATGCCAAGGGGCAGACACACTTTGTGCCCGTCTCCGGGAGCCACGGCTACCGGGTTTTTCTTCTGATCCAGCATGTTCGCCACCTTCGCATCGAAATCGCCGTTGGGGGTGATGATCCGGATGTCGTCTCCCTCCTGGAAACGGTTTCTTACGTCCACGTAGGCCATAGTCCCGTCGGCTCCCGTGATCTCTCCCGCCAGAACCGCGCTGCTGCAGACGGAGGTGCCCTGCTGGTAGTTCTGATATTCGCTGTGGTTCTTTCTGACCAGGAAGCCTTCGGTGGTTCCCCGAGCGGCCAGGGTGTCAAGTTCGCGGGAGAGAGCGGGATTGTAGGGCCTTCCCGCCAGGGCGTCGTCGATGGCTCTGCGGTAGATCTGGGCGGTGCGGGCCACGTAGTAGAAGGATTTGGTGCGGCCTTCGATTTTCAGCGAATCCACCCCGATTTTGACCAGCTGCTCCACCAGCCTTACCGCCTTGAGATCCCTGGAATTGAAAATGTAGGTGCCATGCTCGTCCTCGAAGGCACTCATGAGCTCGTCGGGCCGGGTCTCCTCGGCCAGCAGCGCCGGCTGGGTGGTATGCCCCAGCGCCACGATGTTCCCCAGATCGTCCTCCACCGCCGGCTTTATGGAGTACTTCCAGCGGCAGGCGTTGGTGCAGGTGCCCTGGTTGGGATCCCGGTGGTTGAGATAGCCCGACAGCAGGCAGCGTCCCGAATAGGCCATGCACAGGGCGCCGTGGACGAACACCTCAAGCTCGATGTCGGGGCAGCGCTGGCGGATCTCTTCGATTTCGTCGATGGACAGCTCCCGGGACAGGATCACCCGGGATACGCCGAACCTCTCGTAGAATTTCACCGTGGCCCAGTTGACGGCGTTGGCCTGCACCGAAAGATGGATGCAGGCCTCCGGCCAGTCCTCCTTCAGCAGCATCATCAGTCCCGGATCGCTCATGATCAGCGCATCCGGGCCAAGGGACATCACCTCCCTCATATCGTCCCTGAAGGTGCGCAGCTTGGCGTTGTGGGGCTGAATGTTCACCACCACGTAAACCTTTCTGCCCATGGCGTGGGCCTCGGCGATGCCGGTTTTCAGATTCTCCAGATCGAAGTCGTTGTTGCGGACTCTCAGGGAATATCTGGGCTGGCCGGCATACACCGCATCCGCGCCGTAGGCCAGGGCGTAACGGAGGTTTTTGAGGGTTCCCGCCGGCGAGAGCAGTTCGGTTTTCCTCATCATGACTGGGCAAGACCGCCGAATTCGCGAATGATGTACGGAGTCAGACGGGAGAACACCGCCAGCTGGGCGAAGATGTCGGCGGCAAGGCGTGCCAGCGCGTCCTCGTTTTCGGTCTCCTCCTCCCGCTCGAAGAATTCTTCCGTGAACTTCAGACGCTTGATGTTCAGCTCCTCGTCAAGCACAAAGCTCAGGGTTTCGTCGAAAACCAGCGCGATTTTCGACACGATCTTGTCCTGCTTCAGGTGGTTGAGAATTTCGTCCTCCATCAGATCGTCGGTTTTGGCGTTGACCACCTTCTTTTCGTTGCGGGTGGAGTACATGGAGATCTGATCGCCGGTCTGGAATCTGGAAGGCAGACGGTTTTCCAGAAGCCAGCCGGTCATGGCCGAGCTGGCGCTCTCGTTGACCTTCAGCGGCTCCACCGGCAGCGTTCCCAGGGCTTTTCTCACCAGCGAAAGCACAGCCTCGGCTTTGGCGGCGGAGGCGGTGTCCACATAAACCAGGGCGTTCTTCGGGTCGATGATGGCGTAGATGTCGCTGTGAACGGCAAAGGCTTTGGGCAGAAGATAGAGCATCACCGCATCCTTGATTTCGCTCTTTTCCTTGCCCTTGGGCTTTCTTCCCTTCTCCGATTCGAATTCCTCCACCTTCTCGTTCACCATGTCCTTGACCACCGAGGCCGGCAGCAGCTTTTTCTCGAAGCGCGCGGCGAAAAGATACTGTCCGTCGCTGACGTGATAGAGACTGTCCGTCTTGTCTCCCAGTGGCGGCACCAGACCCTGGGTTTCGGTCTGATCCGAGGTGCAGGGGGCGAAGGCGAAGCTTTTGAGCTGGGTTTCCAGCGTTTCCTGACTGATGGAAAGGTTTTCCTTGAGATGGTATACGCGAAGATTCTTAAACCACATTGCTGATTCTTCCTTGAAGCTGATTTTTTTCTGAAATTGGAACGCCGGACCGGATCGGGCAGCCCGGTCCGGTCCGGCGGATATGATGAATGTCAGGATCCGCTGACGTTGTCGCCCTGGCTTTTGCGGGACTGCATGGCCAGGAGAATCCTCCGCTTCATATCCTCCATCACGTTCACGGCGGTGAAGGCGCCGCGGAGATCGCCGGGATAGAACACGTTGTTGAGGGTGTAGTCGTAGGCCGCCATTCTGAACTCGTCCCGCAGGATCCTCACCTCGTGCACCTGGTTGTAGTTGGCCGGCAGATCCTCGAATCGCAGGAAGCAGTCCTGGTCGATGTCGTTCCAGAGACTTCCGTGGATTTCCCAGGACGGATCCCTGGCAAGATCTGTGAGTTGGTTTTCGCTGTCTGTTCTTTTCACTTAAGTCTCCACTGCCGGCAGGCGCCGGTCTGCATTCTTTGCGCGCTGTCGCCGCCATGGCTCTTGTTTTCTTGGGGCGCGTTTGACGGCGCAACGGGGCAATGGCGGCGTCGTCCGTCTGGCAATGATTCTATCACAGCCTGAAGGTCATTTGCTTTTGCCGAAGCAAAATTCTTGCCACCCGCTCTCCCGCCCTGAAGCCTAAAATGTTGACATCCCGCCCCCCGCTGAGTAGATTTGTCATGAGGCGGTCCGCATTGCGCGGACATTGGCGGACAGAGTCCGGGAGGCGCGATCCCCGGAGTTGAAAGCGGAGCGACAAGCAAGTGAACAAAAAGCAGTTTCAGATCAACCGTCAGGGAAAGTGGGTGGCCCTGGAGGACGCCGGCGCGCGTCCGGCCGTGCCGGGACTGCGGGATTTCGAGCCCGGCGCTCCGGCCGACGGCGTGCTTCTTTCGCCATCCGATGCGCTGCGTCTGCTTGCCTGCAGACCATCCGAGCGTTTTCCGCTGCTGTGCGGCATTGCGGGGGAGGCGGTATGCGAAGGACTCAGAAAGTCGGCCGTCGGGTATCTGGCGAGCCTGAGACAGGAGATCAGAGCCCGGCAGGATCTTTGCGGCGAGGTGCGCACCGTGACCGAGGAGGAGTACCGGGATGCCGTGGCCTTCCTGGAGGACAACAGCCGCCAGAGCGCTGAAACCGAGAAGCTGCTTTATGATTTCGAGCAGCTGGAGGAATGCGGCGCGCAGCTGCGGCGGGCAATGGCGGAAAATCAGGAAACGAAGATCGAACTGCGGCGTCAGGAGAAGGCGGTGGAGGATGCCCGGGAGGATCGGCGGCTGCTTGAAAACTACGAGCGTCTGCAGAAGGGCTGCAGCATAAGCTATCGCAAGCTCAGAGAGGAGGAGGAGCGGCTTTCGGCTCTTGAGTCGGAGGCGGGCGGACTCAAAAGCAGGCGGGAGCAGCTGATATCCGAACTGGAGGAACTGAAAATAAGGCAGAGCCAGGCCGAGAAGGCGGCCGACGATTTCTCGTCGTCAAAGGACGGACAGACGGTGGCCATTGATTCGGCTCAGAAGCTTGACGGTCTGATTGCGGTGCAGGAAAGCCGCTGCCGGGCGCTGGAAGAGGCGCTGTCCCAGAAGAAAAACGATGCGCGGCAGGCCCGGGAGCGTCTTGATGCTTTAAGCGACGAGCTTGCGAAGCAAAGTGAGGAAACCGCCCGGCTGGCCGCCTACGTTGATGCGAATTCCGATCTGGAGCCCTGCTGCCGCGATCTGGAGAAGGTCATCGACTGCATGACCAAGTTCATTGAAACCGATGCCCGGCTCAAAGGGGCGGAACAGGAGCAGCGGGAGCTTTCCCTGATCGTGGCGGGGATGAAGCTTCGGCTTGACGAGGCCGAAACCGGTTTTGCCGATGCCGTGCGCCAGGAAAACGATCAGGACATGGCGCTGCAGACTGTCAAATCGGCCAAGACCAGCGCCGATGAGAACCAGGCTGATCAGAAGATAAACCAGCTGGGGGGAGATATCGAGTTTCTCCGCAGTCTGCAGCCGGATGCCGATGCCACGGAGGCGTGCTTCGTCCGATACGAGAATCAGCACGAGATCCTTGAGGATCTGAGAAAGGGGATCCGGTCAGCCGAAGAGCGGCTGGCCATGTCGGATGAAAAGATCATCGCCATGGAAAAGAAAATCGCCAATCTGGATTTTCTCCTGCGGGTCAACGAGAAGGTGTCGGAATTCAGCCATATCCGCTCGGGCATCCACGACGGGGAGCGCTGTCCTCTCTGCGGCGGCACCGTGGACGGCATCGCTTCCTTCATCGCCGAGGTCAACCGGGAGAAGCGGAGTCTGGTCGAGGATCGGCAGGAGCTGTCGGAGGAAAGACGGATGCTGGAGGAGGAAAACGCCGGCATCAGACAGAGACTGGACGGGCTGCGGGATCAGAACCGGGAGGTTTCCGTTCAGCTTGACGAGACTCTGGATGAAATCAACCGGCTCTGCCGCTCTCTTGCCGAACGCTGCCAGGGACGGAAACTGGAGACGCGCTGGGACAACGGCGAAGGACAGTTTACCGCCGAAAGCTTCAGACGGGCCAGCTCGGAGATCAGATCCATGCTGCAGATCTCAATCCGCCAGTTCGACGATCTGCTGCAGCTGAAGGATCGCAACGACAAGGCCTTCCGCAACTTTACCGTTATGACCAATCAGCGGAACCTGGTCAGCGAGAAGGTGTCCGGGATTCGCAAGGTTCGGGACGAGCTCAGCGCCGATTACAGCCGCAACGCCGAGGAGCTGAAGCTGCTGGAGAGCGACCTGGCTCTGTACCGGGGGCAGATTGCCGAACTCGACGAAACTCTCCGGCGCTACATGGGGGAGCGGTGGGACGTTCTCTACAACAGCTTCGTCCGGGAGAATCATTCCATGGCGGAAAAGGAGGCGGCCATTGCCGGATGGGAGAAGGAGTGCCGCGACTACATCAGCTCCACGGAGTCCTACGCCAAGATGCTCTCCAGTCAGGAGAACCGCCAGAACGAGGAGCATGTGGCCAAATCCACCCTGGACGAGCGCATCGCCGCAAGCCAGCAGGCGGAAGCCGATCTCGAACAGAGCCGGGACGAGCTGGAGGAGCTGAAGGAGCAGAGATCCCGGGTGCTGGACGACACCGTGGATCACGCCATGGAGAATCTCAACGCCAGGGAGGAACTTTCAAAACGTCAGCTGCGGGAGATCAACGCGGAGGTTGACGCGGTCTCTGTCAGCATTGAAAACGTCGCGGCCGAACTGGAGCAGATCAACGTCAGGATCGCCGACTGCCGCCAGGAGATATCCGACAGCGCCGAAAGCATCGACGAGTTTCTGGAGCAGAACAAGGACATGACCGCGGCCTTCCTGTCTGAAATTCTGGATCGGAAGCCCGATTACTACGAGAGGCTGCGGGATCAGGTGGAGAAGGCCGACGACGATCTGGCCGCCGCGGTTATAGCAAACGAGAGTTCGGAGGCCGCTCTCAGACTTGCCAGGGAAGAATACGACATGAAGCTGAGACTGATTCCGGATGTCGGTCCGGAGGACATCACCGACGGCTTTCTGGACGAGCAGTGGATTGAAAGGCAGCGCGCCGCCCGATTCCGGCTGGATGAGGAGACCGCCAGGCGGCGCCTGGTGACGCAGCGGTATCTTGACGAGGCGGGCAAGGCGCAGGCGGCGAAGGAGGAACTTGAGGAAATGACGGAGCGGCTTGGGCGTCTGGAGGGGGATCCGGAGCTGGCCGAGGTTGACGATGGCGCCGGCTTTTCAAATTCGGCCCGCAACGTCACCGTCGCCCGGCTTGCGGAGACGGCCACGAAGTTTGTCTCGGCGATGGTCCCGGCGCTGAAATTCAGAACCGTCCGGATCTCCCTTCCGCAGGACGGCTGCGGGATAAGTCTGGAGATTGTCGACGAAAGTCGGGGCGGCGTCGCTCTGCAGCCCTCGGCCATGACGTCTGATGCGCTTCTGGCCTCGGCCGTGGCCATGGGACTGGGACTGCTTGAGATTTCTGGCGCCAGGGGTCTGAGGCGGGTGTTTGCCGACGACTCTCTTGCAATGAAGTCCCAGCATGAGGCGCAGGCGGCGCTTGCCGCCCTGGCGAAGCTGAAGGAGATCGGACTGGAACCCGCGCTGTTCACCTCGGATCCCCAGATGCTCAAGGCGCTGGAGACTTTTCCGGAAGTGTTTTGAAGATCTCTGAAGATCTCCGGTGACCGGTTTTCGCCCATGTCCCGAGGTCGTTCCTTTTCGCTGCGGCTTTCTTCCGGGTCGCGGCCTGGCGCTTTCTTTTCGGACGGCCGTCCCTGCGGTTCGGATCCTGTCGAAAATTTTGTATCACTGCCGGTTATTGTTTGACCGGCGGTTTCTTGATTTTGTCGTATCCGGTGATAAACTCGCTCTGTCAAATTTGATCTGGTTCACATTCTTGGAGTTAAAATTGAGTATCAAACTTTTGGCCGCAGGAGCCGCGCTCCTGCCGGTCTGCGCCGCGGCTTTGCCCGACGGCTGGATTGCCGCCGGCGGTCTCGGCGGCGACGTGTCCTTTTACGTCAACAGCAGCAAGACCATCTCCATAGCGCCGGTGGAGACGGGAGATCTGACCATCGAGCAGATGGGAGAGGAAATGAGGGAGCTTTACGGCGATCTGGGGTTCAGCTGCGCCAACTATCGTCTTTCCTCCTCGCTGGTAAGCTTCGACTGCACCCGATCGGACGACCGCAATGCGGAAATGCCCAGAAAGGTGAGCATTTACCTGCTGAAGAAGGATAACCGGATCACCGCAGCATCTCTTATCGGAGGCGCCTCCTACGAGGATCTGAAACTCATCATGGGAAGCAACAGTCTTTAGCTGCGGTTTTGGCATGTTCGGCAAGGCGGGGTTCGGTTTCGTTCCCCGCTTTTTGATTCCGGGCGCTTTCAGAATTCCGCCACAGGGACGGATCTGACGGCCGCGCGCGGTTTCATGCCGCCTGACACGCGCCTGCAGGGCGGCGACAAGTCCGGTTTTCCTGTCGGAAAGCTCCGTCCTGAACCGCCTGAGCAGGCTGGCGTTTCCGGTGGCGCGATGCGTTCTTTGCCGTCTTGTGATCTGCAATCATGCTCACAATTAAAAATGAAAAATGGCTCATATTCTCATTACGCCCCGCCTGTGATTATATAATCGTACCAATTGTGACAATCAAAAGGATCATACATACCATGAACAAATCTCAGTTGATTGCAGTATCGATCGCAGCCTGCGCCTCCTGCGTCCCTGGCCTTGCGCTGGCGGAAAGTCAGGCTTCCATTGAAAGCGCCAACGCCTGCTACGGCAGCTTTGACAGCAAGGCGTATGAGGACGCCATCAAAAATTGCGAAAAGGCCGCATCCTACAAGGATGCCCAGGCTGTAAACCTGCTGGGCGCCATGTATGAGAACGGCTGGGGAACCCAGCAGGATTACTCCAAGGCCGCGGACTACTACAAGCAGGCGGCCGGGGCCGATCTTGCCGACGCCGCCAACAACCTGGCCAATCTGTACATGGAAGGCAAGGGCGTGACCGCCGACGAGAACGATGCGCACTTCTACTACGAGAAGGCTGCCAGACTCGGCAGCAACGATGCGAACTTCTCTCTGGGAGTCATGGCGTCAGATCCTAAAAGCTCTTATTACTCCAAGGAGCAGGCGGAAAAGTATTTCAGACTCTCGGCCGATGCCGGCAATGCCGAGGCGCAGCTGAGCGTGGCCGAAATTCTCCTTGAACAGAACTATCTCAACGATGCACTGCCTTATCTTGAAAAATCCGTGGCGGGCAACAATCCGCGGGCCATGGAAATCCTGGCGGGCTTCTATCTGGCCGGACAGGGAGTGAACAAGGATCCGGTCAAGGCCTTCGAACTGTACAGGAAGTCGGCGGATCTGGACAATGCCGACAGCGCCCTGGCGGTGGCCCGCATGTACCGCGACGGCGCGGGCGTCGGAATCAATTTCGTTGAGGCCCTCAAGTACTTCGAAACCGCCGCCAAGGCGAAGCTGCAGGACGCCATGATCGAAGGCGGCATGATGTATCTCAAGGGCCAGGGCACCGATCCCAACGCACTCAAGGGCATGGAGCTGATCCAGCGCGCAGCCTCCCAGAACAATCTTGCGGCGCTGAGACTTCTGGGCGAGCTGTACTCCAACGGCAAGTACGTGCCTATTTCGGCTGAAAAGTCCTTCGCCTACTATTACAAGGGCGCCAAGATGGGAGACGCCGAGTGCCAGAACTTCGCCGGACTCATGCTGCTCAACGGCGCCGGCACTCCGAAGGATCCGGTGGAGGGCGTGAACTGGCTGATCAAGTCCGCCGAAAAGAAATTTGTGCCTGCCATGATGAATCTGGCTGACGTGTACTACACCGACAAGTACGGCTATCGGGATCACGAAGCCTCCAAGCGCTATCTGCGCATGGCATCCGAGCTGGGCAATCCCGATGCTCAGGAGTTGCTGATGCAGCGCGACTACGAATAACGGGCGCCGCGCGCGCGTATTTCACAAGAGGCGGGCTCAGGTCCGTCTTTTTGTTCCGCCCGCGGGATGGCATCGCGCCCTGATGCCGCCGATCCTTTCCGGCAAGCGGGCGCTTTTGCTTTCTCGTCCGGCGGCAACGATTCCATATCCTGGCTTTCAATTGCCGAGGCGCGCGCCGAGCGGCTCCGACATGATTTTTGGAGGCGACCATGATTGATACGAGCGGAATCCGTCTTTTCGGCGACAGATCTGCGACGGATCTCTTTCTGCAACTGGCCGACGAGCATGACATGGAACTGATGGGCAGCCAGGCGGAGGCGCTTGAGAAAATGGCCTGTGGCGGCAGGTGGTGTCTTGCCGCCGTGACGGCTGGCGACTGGTTTCATGATCTGACTCCCTGGAGCGCTCCCGCCGTTTTCGGCAAAAACTCCTTCGGCGACGGCGCAGCGGAAACGCTGATGCGGCTGAAAGGCGAGGCGCTGGCGAAAATAACCGATCGGCTTGAGACAAAGGAGTCCGTCCGGGTTTATATCGCCGGCTATTCTCTTGCCGGACTTTTCGCCCTCTGGGCCTCGTATCAGACCGATATGTTTTCCGGCGTGGCCGCCGCTTCCCCTTCGGTCTGGTATCCGGGCTGGATCTCCTATGCGGAGGCTGCCGGCAGACCTCTGACTTCGGCGGTTTATCTGAGCCTGGGAGATCGGGAGGAGAAGACCCGCAATCCGGCGATGGCCGCGGTAGGGGATGCGATACGGCGGCAGAAGGAACTGCTGGACGCAGCGAACGTCGACTGCGCTCTTGAGTGGAACAGAGGCAATCATTTTGTCGACAGCCACCTGAGAACCGCCCGGGCCATGGCCTGGCTTTTGGGCCGGCGGAAAAAGACTGAGGCGTGACCTGAGCGACGTCTGCAGAACGACGATTTTCACTTTATCTGTCTGCGAAAGGAAATCTATGAAACCCCAAGACGCCAAACTTCTGTTCGATTTAGAGAACGCGCTGAACCAGATTGACGTTTCCGAATTCACCGCGCTGGAAATGTATCTTCTGGGGAAATTCAATTTTATGGATTCCAAGTGGCGGCGGGATATCATCGGCATTGTCAGGGACGGCGGAACCAGGCGGATGGCCGGCTCGAAGCGGGAGCTGCTGGCGCTTCTGAAAAAAGGAGACTCGGAAGGTCTGAAAAGCCCGGCGGCAACCGAAGATCTTGGCAAACGGGTTGACGAGTGTCTGCGCCAGCTTCGCGGGATCGAAAAGGGATCCAGGACGCTTTGCTGCCGGTATACCGACCATTGGCTGGAGACCCAGCACGGCGAGGTTTTCGAGATGAGCGATCCGGAGGACGTGTGCCGGGATCTGCGCAATGCCTGCGCCTGTCTGGTGCGGTGCGTCGTGGACGGCTTCAACGATGGCGGCAAGGAACTGGCGGATGCCATCCGGTTGCTGGAAATTCCGTATGAGGGCGAGGACAACGAAAATTCCGACACCGTTACGGTTGACGAGGCGTTCTTCTACGGGGTGACGGGAATGAACGACAGGGAATACGCCCAGGTCATCGCGGCCACCTTTGCGCTCTACTGCAGAAAGGTGTCAAAGGAAATGCTGTTTTACGAGCTGCTGCATCTGGTGGCCCCGTTCTGTCCGGGCGGCAGATTCCGGGACGGAGCCTTTCTTGAGCGCGTTTTCGGTCTGGCCGGAACCGCGCTGGAAGATTTTTCCGATCTGCTGTTTTCATGGCTGGATTTTCTCATCACCCGCCAGGACGAAATCGAGGATGAGTTCGGATGCGAATTAAGCGAAGAATTCGATGATCAGTTCGTCGGTTTTGAAGAAAAATTCCAGAATCTGCTGGAGGTGGCGCTTGGCTCCATGACCTATGACATGGCCCAGAAACTGGCGCAAAAGCATCAGGCGGACCGCTCGGAGCTGGTCAGGTTTCTTGCATCGGGAGGCCAATCCCGCAAAAGCGGCGCGGCGACCGGAAGATCCGGCGGAAGACGCAGAATTTCGTCAG
The DNA here is from genome assembly GCA_017480795.1 of Succinivibrionaceae bacterium. Classification (GTDB taxonomy): domain Bacteria; phylum Pseudomonadota; class Gammaproteobacteria; order Enterobacterales; family Succinivibrionaceae; genus UBA2804. The sequence continues at coordinate 5,936 of JAFURY010000006.1, read as the reverse complement.
GTCGATGAAATTCGTATTGCCCGAGCCGGGATCCCGCGCCTGCCGGGATGGTTTTCAGGACGGTTCGCCGGTTTTTTTCCAAGCAATTAGCGGGTTTCGGAGCGTCCCAGAAACCGCGGGCGACAGATGATTTGCTGAAGGAGAAGCATCAATGAAACATTCCATGAACGCGCTTGCGGCGGCGCTTGCCCTCTTTGCGTCGCTCTGCCTGGCGCAGGATGTCGGGGAAGGGGAGACGATCTTTTCATGCCGCAGCCAGGGGGAGTTCGCGGATGCGGTGGCCGATGTTCTCAGGCGGCTTGATCCTTCCGATCGTCCCGCCTTTCATCAGGCGGCTCTTGAGGTCAACATTCATCTCAACAATCAGGCCAGCAGCATTTCCTACCTCAATTCGACTCCCCGGGACGAGGAAATGAAAAAACTGCTGGAGCGGGAGATCAACGGCAGGACTCCCGGACAGATCGTCGCCTTCGCCGCGGAACTTCTGAGCAGCCGCATGGCCCGGAACGAGGTTCGGAAAAAGGAACTGGCGGCTCTGGCCGGCCGGATCGATCCCGGACTTGATCTGGTGAAGGTCCAGCGGGAGTACGGCGACTGCGACGGCGCCGTGTTCCTGGTCTCCAACAATGTCGCCGACAGCGCCGTTTCCACCATCCGCATGGTGGCCGGCGTTTACCGCAATCCCGGCGATCCCAGCACCAGATTCCAGGAGTGGGGAATGGACTGCACCCCTCTTGGCGCAAGTCCCGAGTACGGCGGGAGCGAACGATTCAGATGCCATTATCCCATGGAGCTGGCCGCAAAATGCCGGCAGGAGGAGGGCGTAAAGAACATTGTTGGCTACCGGGAGACGTTCTTTGATGCCAACTATCAGCTGAAGGAATACGCCAAGGGTTTCATCAGCTACACGAACCTCAACAGTTCCCTGGAGCAGATCGATCGGGACAACGAACTTATCCGGCAGCGTCTGTCCGCGCTGAAAAGCGGCGGGCTTGGAGCGGAGGCGAACGCCGCCGCAGACGCGAATGAAACCACGAACAAGGAGTAAAAGACAAATGGCTGACATCAAGTTTGAAATCGTAAAGCATTTGGGACAGCTGTCCGAGGCCAGCGCCAAGGGCTGGCGGAAGGAGCTGAATCTGGTGAGCTGGAACGGGGCCAAGGCCAAATACGATCTCAGAGACTAGGACGAAAAGCACGAAAAGATGGGCAAGGGAGTGACTCTGAACGAGGATGAAATGAAGAATCTCAAGCAGCTGCTTGCCGATCTGTCCCTGGACTGATCCCGCCGGGCTCTGTTTTTGCCTGGCGGCTCTTGCCTCCGAATACACGGTTAGCATAAACTAACCGGTATTTTCGGAGGTGCGTGTGAATTTTTCGATTCTGCCGGGACTTGTCCTGCCGCTTCTGGGGACAACCCTGGGGGCGGCGCTGGTGTTTTTCCTCAAAGGAACTCTCAACGAGCTGCATCAGCGGTGCTTTCTTGCCATGTCCGCCGGCGTCATGGCGGCTGCATCCGTCTGGAGTCTGCTGGATCCCGCCATAGACATGAGCCTCTCCATGGGGCGTCTTGCCTTTGCGCCCGCCTTTGCCGGCTTCTGGGCGGGAGTGCTCTTCCTCTATGTTCTTGACAGCATAGTTCCCCATCTTCACCGTCAGAGCAGCGTGCCGGAAGGTCTGCCGGGAAAACTGAAGCGCAACACCATGCTGATGATAGCCGTGACCCTTCACAATCTGCCGGAGGGCATGGCGGTGGGCGTGGTTTACGCCGGTCTTGGCAGCGGCGCCGGCATTTCCGAATTCGGCGCGCTGAGTCTTGCCCTTGGCATCGCCTTTCAGAACTTTCCCGAGGGCGCGGTGGTGTCGCTGCCCATGGCAGCCGAGGGGGCTTCCCGTCCCCGTGCCTTTTTCTGCGGCTTCCTTTCCGGCGCGGTGGAGCCCTGCGGCATGCTGGCCACCATTCTGCTTGCCTCATATCTCACACCTGTGATGCCTTACCTGCTATCCTTCGCCGCAGGGGCCATGTTTTATGTCATAATAGAGGAGCTTATGCCGGAGGTTTCGCGAGGAGAGCATACCAATCTTACCACGCTGGTGTTCTGCGGCGGTTTCTCTCTGATGATGGCGCTTGACGCGGCTCTGGGATGAGGGCGCTATGCGCGACATTTCGTGTTTAGGCTGTTCCGCCCGGGACGGTTTGTCCTCGCGCGGTTTTGAAGTGCATTGTTGCGGAGTTATTCGATGAGTGAGAATCAAACGGATCTTGAGGCTTTGGCAAAGGGCGATCTTGACGAGGCGCGGCAGGTTCTGGAGAAGTTTCTCGGCGACGAGAACAATATCAAAGAGATTGTGAAGGCGGCAGAAATGATGGCGGAGGCCATCAGATCCGGAGGCAAGATCATATCCTGCGGCAACGGCGGATCCCATTGCGACGCCATGCATTTTGCCGAGGAGCTTACCGGCAGGTACCGGGAGGATCGTCCTCCGTATGCCGCCATCGCCATTTCCGACCCAAGCCATCTTTCCTGCGTCAGCAACGATTTCGGCTACGATCATGTGTTTTCAAGGTACGTGGAGGCCCTGGGCCGCCCGGGAGACTGTCTGCTGGCCATCAGCACCTCGGGACACTCCAAGAACGTGGTGGAGGCGGCCGAGCTGGCCCGCCGCAAGGGCATGAAGGTGGTGGGCCTTACCGGCAAAAACGGCGGCCTGCTTTATTCCCATTCCGATTCCTTTATCTGCGTGCGTCACTACGGCTTCGCCGACCGGACCCAGGAAATTCACATCAAGGTGATCCATATCCTGATCCGTCTCATTGAGACCATGCTGAAGGAGGAGCAGCCCGCTCAGTAGGGCTGTCCTGGATTTTGTTTTGCAGCGGCGCGGAGCGGAGATCGTTCCGTCTGCTTTTTTGGAGTTGATATGATAGTAGTTACAGGCGCGGCCGGCTTTATCGGATCCTGCATCGTGGCCAGGCTTGACGAACTGAACATCCATGACGTTTACGCCGTGGACTGGCTCGGCTCGGAGGACAAATGGAAAAATCTGGCCAAGCACGAGCTGGGCGGCATTATTCTGCCCGAGCAGATGGACGATTTTCTGGAGCGGCGCAAAAAGGAGATCGCCGCGGTCATCCATATGGGCGCCATCTCCACCACCACCGAGCGGGATGTCGATCTGATCCTCAGAAGCAACCAGCAGCTTTCCTGGAAACTATGGCGCTTCTGCCGGGACAACGACGCCCAGTACATTTACGCCTCATCGGCCGCCACCTACGGCGACGGTGCCAACGGCTTCAGAGACGACGACAGTCTTGAATATCTGAAGTCGCTGCGTCCTCTCAATCCGTATGGCTGGTCCAAGGCGTCCTTCGACATCAAGGTGGCCCGGGAGCTGGAGCAGGGCAGAGGCGTGCCGAAGCAGCATGTGGGACTGAAATTCTTCAACGTCTACGGACCGAACGAATATCACAAGGGAGGACAGAAATCGGTGGTGGCCCATATATTCCCAAGCGTGAAAAAGGGCGAGCCGGTGAAGCTGTTCAAATCCTATCGTCCGGAATACCGCGACGGCTGGCAGCTGCGCGACTTTGTCTATGTGGAAGACATTGTCAGCGTCATCGTCTGGATGCTGGACCATCCCGACGTCAGCGGACTGTTCAATGTGGGCACCGGACAGGCACGTTCCTTTTACGATCTGGCCAAATCCACCTGGAACGCGCTGGGACTTGAGGAGAAGGTGGAGTTTGTGGAGATGCCGGAGGCGATCAGGGATCGCTACCAGTATTTCACACAGGCTGATCTGACCCGTCTGAGAAGCGCAGGCTACGACCGTCCTATGACCTCCCTTGAGGATGGCGTGGGGGAATACGTCACCAGATATCTTGACAGTCCGGATATGTACCGGTAATCATGAGACGGAGGCCATGGCCGCTGGCCAGGCTTTCTGCGAATATCCCACCCAAAAAAAAGCGGCGTCGAAGCTGAAAATCCGGCGCCGTTTTCCCTTGTCCGCAGCCTCCTTTTTAGGGGCGATTGCTGTCAGAGTCTGAATTTGCCGGTGTCGGCGATGATCTCCTGGGAAAGCGTGGTCATGGTTTCGGTCGCCTTCAGAGTGTCGTCGGCGTTGGCGCTGACATCCTTGGTAAGCATGGCGATCTTCTGGAGATTGGCGGACATGTCCACGGAGGTGGCGGTCTGCTCCTCGGTGGCCACTGCAATCTGATTGATCTGGCTGTTGACGTCGTTGACCTTGCCGACGATGACATCCAGACTGTTTTCTATCTGTTCGGTTTCGGCCGCGATCTCCTCCATCTGGGTCACGGTTTCGGCAAAGGATCGGTTGGCGTCTTCCACCTCGTCCTGTACGGCCTTGATCATTTTGTTGATCTCCTGGGTGGACTGGGCGGTGCGGTTGGCCAGGGCGCGAACCTCGTCCGACACCACCGCAAAGCCTCTGCCGTGCTCGCCGGCGCGGGCGGCCTCGATGGCGGCGTTCAGGGCCAGAAGATTGGTCTGGTTGGCGATATCCTGAATGGTGGCGATGATGGTGTCGATCTGCTTGGTTTCGTCTCCCAGCTTGGCGATGGTTCGGGCATCCTCCTCGGTCTTTCTGGAGTGCTCTCTGATTTTAGCCACGGTGGATCTTACCGATTCGATGCTGTCATGCGTGGTGTTTTTGGTTTCCTCGGAGGCCACCGCGGCGGCGTTGCAGTTGTTGGCGATCTCCTTGGGGGTGGCGGCCATTTCCTCGCTGGCGGCGCTTACCGCCAGAGTCTGATTCAGGATCTGGGAGGTGGATTCGGAGATGGTGCGGCTGGTGCGTTCCAGCTCGTCCACCGCCGTGCCGATGGTGCTGGAATGACCGGTCATGGCGGCGATAATGTCTCTGAGATGGTGGATCATGGCTCCGATGGAGGCGGTCAGATTGCCGATTTCGTCATGGCTGCGGGATTTTACCTCCACGGTAAGGTCGCAGTCGGCCACCCGGTTGGCGGCCTGGACCAGCCGATTGGCGCGGCTTCCGAAGGATTTGGACAGGAGCAGGGTAAAGAAAACGGCAAGGGCGACGCACAGCAGACAGATTGAAACTGTCAGCCAAGGGGAGGCGTTTCTTTCGATTTCATCGCCGGCGGCGGTGAAGTTCTGCTTTTCTCTGGCCAGAATTTCCATGATTTCGCTGTCGGCATCGTTTCCAACCTGTTTCATGTCAACCTTGGTGATGGCGAAGGCTTCCTCGGTTCTTTTCTCGATGGATTTGGACTTGTCGGTGAGGATCGCGTAGAGTCTGGTGAAAATTGAACTGTATCGTTCCAGGGAGGCGCTGAGATCCTTAAGATTGGACAACGTGGCCTCGTCTTTGGCAAGCCTGGTCATTTCCCTGATGGTATCCGCGGTTTCCTTCAGCTGGGTCTTGATCTTGCCGTCGTATTCCTGCAGCAGCCGCTCGTTGCCGGAGGTGATCCTGATGGCGTAGATCCTCAGCTGTCTGAACTGGGCTTTGAGATCCGTCGCCGGAATGATGACCCCGGTGGTCATGGCGTTCAGTCCTTTGACCTGGGATGAAAGCCTTGACATGTTTGCGGTGGCGGCGACGCCCTGGATCAGAGTCAGAACGATGATCACGCTGAAGCACAGCAGAACCTTGTAGCCTACTTTGAGATTTGAAAAAAGGCTCAAAGCAAAAATTTATTGCTAATATCCCTGTGTTCCGCAGAGTTTCGGCCAAAAATTAAGGCAGAAACCCTTATGCGACAAGGGTTTCTGCCACATCAAAAAATTAGAATTTTAGTATGGATATCAGGTCGCAGAACTGCAGTAGTACTTGCCCATCAGAGATGTCTGATAGTCAGAAAATTTCAAACTCTTAATTTTGAAGCATCTTCGGATTTGCTCTAGGGTATTTATAGATTCTTTAATTTCGCAATCCATTATTTT
>JAFURY010000063.1 GCA_017480795.1 Succinivibrionaceae bacterium | reverse complement strand
CCAAACGAACCACCAAAAATCAAACGCAAACCAGGAAGGCCAAAAGGCGCAAAAAACAAGAATCCGTAGCAACGAGATCGTAGGATCGAGTGGCTGAAAAAAACTCGGCGTTTAACGTTTTTCAGGAAATTAAGGTATACATTATTTACAGATATATCATCAAAATATTATTACACAACTCTTTCAAAAAACGCCTTATCACAGTTACTTAAAGTTCTTATCAAAGTTACAACAAGATCTTTTTATAATATAGTCATTGGTTCCTATAGTACCCGCACGTTATAACAGGACTATAGGAATCAGACGTGTAAACCTGAATTCATACCGGGGGTTTGTTTCCAGTCGCAACCTAACCAATGGCCAGTTTATTTTATGAATCCCGTAAACAGCAACTCCAGACTTGTCGCTCAGTACGAACTCACCAGATATCAGGAGACGCTCAAAGGGGTTGGGCGGGCGGTACTGGCCAAGAAGGCGAAAAGAAAGGACGGAACTTTTTTATGCTCGTTCTGCGACATGGAGATATCAGCAGACGAGAGCATCGATTACTTGAATACACTGGAACAAAACGGTCAGGACTTCTCCATGGACGACTTCAAGCAAAAATCCGAAAGGTTCGGCATGCAGATCCTGCGTTCCGACAAGGATATGACCTGCCTGGAGGCTTACAATGTATTTGACTCGCGGCATGTCATAGAGCTCGCTTTCAGATACTACAAGTCCAGCGTAACCGCAAGCAAGGCCGAATTTCAGAACGTTTTCTCGGTGATTGGCGCCGAGTTTGCAAATTTTATCGCAACACTGCTTTCATGCCGTATAATAGAGAGGGCAAGAAAAGCCGGACTGCTGATCGACATGTCCTACGGCGATCTGATCGATGATCTTGATGCCAGTTGGAGACTCGCCGCAGCCCCGAATGAAAAGCCAAAATACAGCGACAAATACTGGGCACATGCCAGCCTGGGCGCCAGAAACCTTTTGGCAAGTCTTGATTTGATTGAGTCCGCGCCGGTTGCCGAGAAAACGACCAACGACAGAAAGAACCAGGAGAGCAAGAACAAAGAAGGCGATACCGACGCGGCAGTGGTTCATGGCCAGAATCCGAGCATATCCCAAGAGTCAAAGCGATGGAGAGAGTTTCGAGGTAACTAATATTGCGCGGACCCTCAGACTGCAAGGACCGGACACTGTTTTAAGATATACGCAACTAGCAAACAATGCTGTGAAAAGGATTCAAAAAAGTGAATACGTTCCTCGTTGTCCTAGAATTTATAAACCTTTTATTGTAAGTTACCTTAGAACGCCTATGATATACTTCCAATTTGAGAACCTGCCTTCAACAGAACCGGATTTGCCTAACCCAAAAGTAATCCGCAATGAATGATGATAATGAAATCGATGAGTTTTCAATAATTGATGATCCAAAGTTTTTTCAAGAGTTAGCGGAGAAAATTTGGAAAGAAGACTTTGAAAAGCTGGATATATCTATATCAGAGTAGGCGAGGAACTACTCCGTGACAATGTGTGATTTGCTCCACATGGCGTCATAGGTATAGTCCAAGCAAACACGAAAGTGCGATCCAACGTTGTGGGAGAATGCCCATTTAGCAGTAGGGCGGATAGTTACCCTGGAATGTCTGCCTAGTTCCAGGCTCTAAGGCGCGCGATTAAAAGCGGGCGCTGCCTGCGGTGTCGCGCGCGGCAAACCTTCTGCAACAGAAGTGAGAAGTAAAAGGTATTGCTCCGGATTTTGATTGGGAAAAGTTCTTGAGGAAAATTGTTAATCCATATTGCAGATCCGCGTTTTTAAGCAATATGCTAGAGTTCTCTTGACGGTATAACAGCATTAAGTTCACAACATACGCAGATGCGCGCAACGCTGAAAATTATATGATGCCGTCTACAGTCCCGCTTCTGAGCAACCGAACAACCCCTAGGATGGTATTATGAACCCTTAGACGAGCATGAGCTCCACTACGTCCGCTTATGCAATTCACCACCACTATTTGTAACCACTGCAATCCCAAGCGGCCGCGCTGCGCGGCTGCAGGAACAAAGAGAGAGTAAGTAAGTTATGACAACCCAGGAAGACATCCTAAACAGCATTGACGAGGCCATCGCGCGAACCAGCGCGAGATTCGACGAATTCAGAGTGAAAGCCAGACAGAAGTACCACGAACTCAAGGACGAGGCCAACAGCAGGATCACCGTCCTTAACGAGGAACTGGAAAAGGCCAATTCCGAAATCGAAAATTTCGGCGATGAAAAGAAGAACATCGACGATCTCCATCTGAAGGTCATGGAGCTGGAGGACAAGCTTGCCAGCGCCACGGGAGAGGTGGATAAGAAGAACCACCAGATCGACGAGCTGAAGCTTCAGATCTCAAACCTCAAGTTCGAAACCGAGAACAAAAGCCTGCTTGAGCGGGAGATCCAGAAACTGAGAAACGAGAACGCCCGCATCAAAGAGGAATACCGCAGCTGGAAGGACACGCTCAGAAGCGTGGTCAAGAAGATGGGACTGTTCTAGCGGCGGTTTTCGCAGGGTGTGCCGGCAGAAGCCGGCGGCTGGCAAAGCCGGACAGGAGAAAGAAAAAACGGGAAAGGGGATCCTGACAACGGATTCCCCTTTTTCTTTCGGCCCGAGCCTTCTTTGACCTGCGTTTGAGCCTAAGTTTAGTGCTGAACAGGAACAATCTTTGCCTGAGCCTGAGCCCTTCCCCACGGATTGAAGGGAAAGACAAAACTCGCTACTTGCGGTAGAGATTGCAGTTGCTGACGGTGCCTGAACTCTTCAGTTTGGTGACGACGTCTTGAGCTATGCTCTTGGAGGAGAACGGTCCCACAATGACCCGGTACCAGTCTACCGAATTCACCACCGCCTTGCTCACCGAGCCCGGCTGGCCCTTGGCGACAATTTTCTTGCGCAGAGTGTCGGCCTGAGAGGCGGCGCGGAATGCTCCGCACTGCGCATAGAAGCGCTCGGCGCCGGCGCCTGGCTTGGCGGTATCTTTGGAAGTGTCCTTTGTTCTGGCATCTTCCTTCAGAGTTTCCTTGGGCCTGGAAGCGGCACTGGCCTGACTGGCTGATGATGCCGGTTTGGCGACGCCTGCTCGGGCGGCCGACGATGCTCTGGAACTGTCAGAGGCTTTGGCTGAATTTCCCTTGGTGCCAGCCGCCCCGTTCCCCGCCGCTGCCGATCTGGCATCGGCTGCAACCGGCTTGATCTGTCCGGCCACCGGTTTGGAGGACGCGCCGGCCTGGACGCCCGATACCCTGCCGGACTCCACCTCGGCGGAGGTGTATTTGCGATCCGTCATCTGATCCCTGGCGCGATCACCTGCTTTCTCACGGCCGTCGACAAAAATGATCTCGTCGTTGCTGCCGACCTTCACCGTATGGGTCACATCCTCCCTGGGAGTGTTGAGACTGCCGTTGAGAATGGCCTGAGCCCGGGCGGCCTCCTGCTCTCTGGTCTCCTTTTTCTTTTTCGGATCCAGAATCACCTCGGGACGCTTGCCGGTCTCGTAGTTTTTCTCGTTGCGGCGCTTCTGATCGGCGATGCCGGTCTTCACCTCGGAGTTCTCCAGCAGCTTGCGGTAATTGTAGGGATCCTTGGCCGGCTTCCGGGCGGCGGCCTGCTCCGAATCCGTCCGGGCCGTCTGGGCCGGCTTCTTTTCCGGCTGCTTGCCGTTGAACTTCAGATAAAAGAAACCGCTCAGCGCGGCGACTATCAACAGCAGCGCCAGGCCGATCTTGATGTATCTTCCGGCCTGAGGCTCAGGCTTGCCGCCGCCTTTCGCTCCCCCCTTTTTCCGGGGAGCCTTGGATGAAACATAATCGCGGGCCATAGGGATCACATTCTCTCAAGAACATTGATGCCAAGCAGGGAAAGACCGGTTTTTACGGTCTGCCCGGTCACGCGGCACAGACTCAGACGGCTGGCCCTGACGCTCTCCTCCACGTCGCCCCGGTTCACCGGACAGGCCTCGTAGAAGGACATGAACAGACCGGAGAGTTCGTAAAGATAGGCGCACAGCAAATGCGGCATGCCCCGCTGCGCCACCTGCTGCACCGTCTCGGCAAACTGCAGCAGCTTCAGCGCCAGCTTCTCCTCCTGGGCGCAGCCCAGTCTTACGGGCCCGGCCTCGGTTTCGGCCTTGCGCAGCACCGAGCTGATCCTGGTGTAGGCGTACTGGAGATAAGGCGCGGTGTTGCCGTCGAAGGACAGCATGGTATCCCAGTCAAAGATGTAGTCGGTGGTCCGGTTCTTGGAAAGATCCGCGTACTTCACGGCGCCCATGGCCACCTCGTGGATCACCCGCTCCCGCTCTTCCCCGGCAAGATCGCTTCCTCTTGCTTCAAGCAGGGCTCCGACCCTGGTTTCAGCCTCGTCCAGAAGATCGGAAAGCTTCACGGTGCCGCCGCTTCTGGTCTTGAACGGTCTGCCGTCCTTGCCCAGCATCATGCCGAAGGACTCGTGCTCCAGGGACACATTCTCCGGAACATAGCCGGCCTTGCGGGCGATGGTCCAGGCCTGCATGAGATGGTCGTGCTGTCTTGAATCGATGAAATAGAGAACGCGATCTGCGTGAAGCTCCTCCACCCGGTACCGGGCGCAGGCGATGTCGGTGGTGGTATAAAGGAAGCCGCCGTCCTTTTTGCGGATGATGACGCCCATAGGATTGCCGTCCTTGTTCCTGAACTCGTCCAGGTAAACCACCAGCGCCCCGTCGTCCGTCACCGCCATGCCGCGTTTTTCCAGATCCTCGGCGATGGCCGGCAGCATGGCGTTGTACATGCTCTCGCCCATGACGTTTTCAGGCTTCAGACTGACGTTCAGGCGATCGTAGATCCGCTGGTTCTGGGTCATGGTCATCCGCACCAGCTTCTGCCACATCATGCGGCAGTATTCGTCGCCGCCCTGCAGCTTCACCACGTATCCCCGGGCCCTGGTCGCAAACTCCTCGTCCTCGTCGTAAAGAACCTTGGCCTGGCGGTAGAAAGCCTCCAGATCTGAAATTTCCAGATCGCTGGCGCTTTCGTTCTCCATCTTCTCCAGGTAGGCGATGAGCATGCCGAACTGGGTGCCCCAGTCCCCCACATGATTGGCCCGGATCACCTTGTGACCCAGAAACTCCAGCACTCTCACCACGCTGTCGCCGATGACGGTGGAGCGGATATGGTGCACCGCCATTTCCTTGGCCACGTTGGGCGAGGAGTAGTCCACCACCACAACCTGAGGGTTCGCCGCCTTCTCGACTCCCAGACGCGGATCCTGGCTCATGGCGTATACCCTGGCGCCCACATGATCGGAATTCATGAAGAAGTTGATGAAACCGGGACCGGCGACTTCCACCTTTTCGATGCGATCGGACTTCGGCAGAGACGCGATGATGAGTTCAGCGGCCTCCAGGGGCTTCTTTCCCAGCTTCTTGCACAGAACCATGGCCAGGTTGGTGGCGATGTCGCCGTTCTTCTTGTCCCTGGTGCTTTCCACGGAAAAGCGGGGCTGGAAATCCTGAGGAACAAGCCCGCGCTGACGGAAATCGGCAAGGCAGTCCGTCAGCAGCTGCTGAATAAACTGTTTCATAAAACAATCCCGAAAAAACTAATTTTTGTCAGTTGCATACCATAAAAAAACTGCGCACATTGTAACAAAAATCACACTTCAATTACACACGGACAACAGCCGCCTGGGATGGAGACTGGAGGGTGCGGAAATGGCAAGACTGAGGAGGGAGGGAGTATGGATGGGCAATGCGAAACGCGCATTGCAGAGCCTCCTGCGGTCGCTTTGGGACGAAAACAGGAACGGCGGCAGATATGCGGGTGGCTGTGAAACGGGAGGCGGAAGCGATCGGCCGGATGCGAACTGATGAAAAGGCCTAAGAAAAGGATCGGAGAACGACAGCCGGCAAAGACAGAAGCCCCAGCGTTGCATTTCGGTAGCAGCAAGGGAAACGCGCCGCTTTTTCAGAAACACGGACTGCGACCTGACCGAAAACGGATAAGGGATATGCTCACGGGAGGTTTCGAACGACAAGGAGCTCGTCCATATTCAGGCCTCGCTGATCGGTTAAATTTCCTCCAGCGACCTCTCGTTCAGCAGAAAATCAAAGAGATTGAGCTTCCTGTAACCGTTTTCCAGAACTGTAAAAGGATCGTCATCCATGGTGATCACGATTTTCTTGTAGCCATCGTCCAGTTTTCTGAACGAACTCAGTTCCTGTTCCTTTTTGGCGCTGTCCATGATGCTGTATGCAGACTGGATGTAGTAGGTCTCGCCGCCTTTGATGGCAACAAAATCAATTTCCTTGTCCTGGTTTTTGCCGATACCCACCTTATGGCCCCGTTTTACCAGCTCGTTGTAGATGATATTCTCCATGGCATGGGTTACTTCTATCTGTCGATAGTTCAGATGAGCATTTCTAAGTCCCATGTCAGTAATGTAGTATTTGTTTAATGTTCTTAAGTATTCTTTGCCTCTGACATCGTATCGGTATGCTTTACTGAACAGAAAGCTTTCGCGCAAAAACTCAAGATAATTTCCCACCGTATCGGGAGTGACAGTCCTGTATCCGCTGCTCTTCAGCGTGTCGGAGATTTTTTTTGCGCTTACAAGGGAACCGATATTGGAGCACAGAAAATCATATACGGCGTGGAAAAGCGCAGGATTTCTGAGTCGGTACCGATCTATGATGTCCTTGTTTGCTATGGTGCTTTCCAGCATGTTAAGGTATTCCTGCCTTGCTTCCTCATCGTTTTCAGTCGCCGCATAGGGGAAACCGCCATACTTCAGATACTCGTTCCAGACCCGGCGAACATCGCCGCCTTTGAAGGCGTAGAATTCCGCGAACGACAGAGGGCGCACCCGGATTTCTATGCTTCTGCCTCTAAGGGCGGTAGATATGTCACCTGACAGCATCTGAGCATTTGAGCCTGTAACATAAACATCGCATTTGCTGTTTTTTAGACTGTTGAGCACGTCTTCAAAACTGGCAACATGCTGGATCTCGTCTATCATCACATAGTGCTTTCCTTCATCTTTTCTTTGCGCGCTTATGAATGCGAACAGCTCGTCGGATTTCCTCAAGGACCGGCTCTCGGCGTTTTCCAGATTGACCCTGATGATGCGATCGGCGCTGACCCCATCGCTCAAAAGTTGATTGTAGAAGATATCAAACAGCAGCACAGACTTGCCGCATCTGCGAACTCCCGTGATCACCTTGATCAGATCCTTATCCTTGTGGCGCATCAGTTTGTCAAGGTATGATTTTCTCTCTATCAGCACTGCAAGACACCTCCCATGACATTCTACTCGAAAAACTTTCAGATTTTTAAAGTTTTTCGAGTAGAATTTTCAGGTAGGATTCAGCAACCACAAAATTGGAGGCAGACGAAGCCGGAAACCTGCGCATATTCAGCAGACATGCCGTCCAAGCTCCTGCACCGGCTCTGTTTCAGAGGTGATCCTTCAGCAGTTCCTTGATTTCGGCAAGTTCGGGCTTGTCGGCCAGCTTGAGCATTTCCCTGAGGCTCCGCTCCACCGCCTTGTCCTCGCCCTTGAGTCTGATCTTGTCTTTGACCGCCAGGGCCAGATCCACGTTGGCTCCGGCTTCCAGCAGATATTTCACCGCATCCGCGCGGATCTTGCCGATGGCGTAGCTTAAAGCGGTGGCTCCGAATTTGTCCTGATGATCCACCTTCCCCCCGGAGGCCACCAGCAGCTTCAGCAGTTCGACGGACGACGTCTTCGACTCCGCGATGGCCCAGACCAGACTGTTGCGGCCCTGCTTGTCCGCTACCTCCGGATCGGCCCCGCAGGAGACAAGGGCCTTGGCTACCTCAAGCTGGCCCTCGTCCAGCTCCTTTATGGCCTCCATCAGCACGTTTCTGCCCTTCTTTTCGTTGAAGAAGCGGGCGTCCGCGCCTAAGGAACACAGCAGGGAAACCTGCTGGGCCGAAGGGCTCTTGTCCGACACCAGCATGTACAGCACGGTTTCGCCATATTTGTTCAGAACGCCAAAGTCGGCCTTGAACTCGCCCAGCAGCTTTACGACCTCGAACCTGCCCTTGCCCGCGGCCTCAAACAGCGCCGTGGCTTCGTATTTGTCCCTGGCGTTGGGATCCGCGCCCTTTTCCAGAAGGACTCTGAGGTAGCGTTCCGAGCCCTCCTTGATGTCCATGGCGTCGAAAAGCAGAGGCTTCGAACGAACGGTTCCGTTCGCGTCAAGTCCCAGTTCGTCGATAAGCCGGCCTGTAAGTTCGAAATGATCATCCTGCCCGGCGTAGCGGCTGCCGAGCCATCTTCCCAGGAGTTGCGACCTCAGGCTTTCATAGTTCGGAAAATCCCGGATCCGAGGCTTACGGTTCAGCCATGCGGCCACCACAGGCGGCTTCTCGCCAATGATCTCTTCCGCCAGAGAAGATTTTTCGGTGCGGTAGTTCACATCCTCCAGAGCCTCGATCAGAGCCGATGCGAATTCGGCGCTGACCTTCCTGTTCCGGCTTCTCTTGATGGAACGAAGGTATTCCAGCACCAGAGGCTCGCCGTCTGCGCTCACGGGCTTTGCGCCGTGGGCGAGAGCGAACATCAGCATGTCCGCATCATCGGTTTCCGAGGCGATGCCAAGCACCGAGGTGTAGACGCCGGTGTTCAGATTCGGATCCGCGCCGTGACTGATGAGCGCTTTGGCATATTCGGCTCCGGCTTTGCGGTAGGCCAGGGAGAGCAGATACTGATCCCCCACCTTTTCATTGGGATCCAGACCAAGATCCAGCAGGCGACCGAAGATCTCCAGGTGATGCTCAAGCTGTTTGCTTCCGAAGCGACCCATCCACTGCTCGGCGAGGCTTGATCGGCTGTCGTCGTCGGTCCAGAGATTGAGCTGCTTCAGCCGTTTGAGATCCGGATTGAGACCGAGCCAGTAGCCGATGAACTCCTCGTCCTTTTTCAGAATTTCCGAGGCCAGATTGAATCTGCCGTCCTCGCTTTCCCAGTTGTAATAGCCGCCATGCTCCGCAAGCAGCCGAAACACCGGCAGCTTTGCCTGCTTCCAGCTGGCGTAGGCGTAAATCAGAGGCGCCTTCTTCTTCAGCTGCCCTTTCAGTTTCGAACTGTAGCCCAAGGAAACCTCCACCAGGTAATTGGGATCGGCGCCCTCGGAGAGCATTTTCTCAAGGACCGCAATGTCGGTGAATGAAACCATAAGCTTTGATCTGAAAGCCTCGTTCTGCTTGTCCGATGCGCCCTCTGGCGGCGGCGCAAGAACCTCCTGACCGTTGGCCAGAAGACGCCGGGACTCTTTTTCGGCGCCGGGTGCAGTTTCATCGCCGCCTTGAGCTGCAGACTGCGTCTGGGAGGCGGTCGGCTTTTGCGCGCAGGGGTCGGAGTCCCCGCCTGGATTAGGCTCCGCTCCGCCGGTCTCTTCCGACTTTGCGGTTTCGGGGCCGGATGAGGATGTCTGACCGGCTTCCGGCTCTGACTCGGAACTGGCAGATAGCGGAGTCGCAGCAGCGACGCCAGACGAGGAGGCCTGACCAGCCTCCTGCGGCTTCAGGGGAATGCCGGCGTCCGCCAGGGCAGCTCTGAGTTTCTCTTCGTCCACAGAGACCACGCCCCGGGCCTTTACCTTGCCGCCCGCGGTTTCGATGCTTACATCCTCCGCCACACGAGCGAAATCCTCCGCCCTGAGAAAGATCTCCTTTCTCAGGGATCTGGCGTTGGCTTCGATATCCGCCTGTTTCACATGTTTTGCTATTTCGGCTCTCAAAGCGGCCAGCCGGAGATTGCCCACGGCCGCCTTCTGACTGCCGCCGCTTCCTTCAAGCGCGTGCTCTCCCGCCTGAGCCACGCCGGCGGCAATAAACAAACCAGCCGCGACAGCCGCGGCCCTCAATCGAAAATTCTTCATACCTCAAAATCTCCCGGATCTCGTCAGAAAGCGCGATTAAACCATCCGCCAGAGCGGCGGAACAACCGGTCCAAACACAACCGCATATTGAATTGTAGCCTACTGCAGGAACAACTCTTTGAGTGAACGTCCTCGGGGCACAGACCAAACACAACCGCATATTGAATTGTAGCCTACTGCGGGGCGGCAAAACCGGAGCAAGACAGAAATTCGGCAAAGAGACGCAGGAATCGACAGATCGACGGGTGAGAAAAAGTGAACAAGAGAGGGATGAGGACGAAAGAAACAGGATGGGAGAGGGCCGGGATGCAGAGGCTACGCAGGAATGATGCGAGGACGGCATCGTCAGAGACGGCTACGGCTGCGGCAAGGGAAGAGCGAGAAGAAGCCGGATCGGCTTTCGCGTTCCCGGCTTCTTCTCCATCCCATCGCAATCTCCGGATCCTGCAATCTCGGCGCACAGCAGGGACAACCGAAACCAGCCAGGTCCCTAGAGGATATATCTGCTGAGATCCTCGTTCTGCACCAGAGATCCCAGATGCTCGTCCACATAGGCCCCGTCGATGACCACCTTCTGTCCCGACATGTCGGGAGCGTTGAAGGAGATGTCCTCGCAGAGCTTTTCCATCACGGTGTGCAGACGTCTTGCACCGATGTTTTCAGTGGTCTCGTTCACATGGAAGGCGGATTCGGCGATGCGTTTCACCGCATCGTCGGTGAATTCCACCTCGACGCCCTCGGTCTTCAATAGCGCCTTGTACTGCTGGGTAAGGGAAGCGTGCGGCTCCACCAGAATGCGTTCGAAATCGTGAGCGGTGAGATCGGACAGTTCCACTCTGATAGGCAGACGGCCCTGCAGCTCGGGGATCAGATCGGACGGCTTGGCGGATGCGAAGGCGCCCGAAGTGATGAAGAGAATATGATCCGTCTTCACCATGCCATGCTTGGTTTTGACCTGACAGCCCTCGATAAGCGGCAGGAGATCCCGCTGCACGCCCTCCCGGGACACGTCGGCTCCATGGTACTCCGAGCCGCGGGAACAGATCTTGTCGATTTCGTCGATGAACACGATGCCGTTGTTTTCCACCAGCTCCACCGTGTCCCGCTGCAGATCATCATGCTTGACGGAGTTCTCCATCTCCTCGTCGGTGAGATTCTCAAGAGCGGCCTTCACCTTCATCCTGCGGCTCTGGCGCATTTTGCTGCCGTAGCCCTCGAAAAGTCCCTGCAGCTGATTGGTGATGTCCTCGAAGCCGGACGGCCCCATGATTTCGACGCCCACTTGGGGACCTCTGACGTCAAGTTCGATGTCCATGTCGTCGAGTTTGCCCTCGCGAAGCTGCTTGCGCATGGCCTGACGGGAGTCCGTCTCGTCCTGATCGCTGACCCAGCCTCCCTCGGGAGCCTTCACCAGCAGATCAAGTATCCGCTCCTCCGCCCGATCCTCGGCCTGTCTGCGGTTCTTTTCCCGCTGCCGCTCCTTGAGCATCTTGAAGGCCATTTCGGTAAGATCCCGGATGATGGAGTCCACCTCCTTGCCCACGTAGCCCACCTCGGTGAACTTGGTGGCTTCCACCTTGATGAACGGCGCGTTGGCGAGGCGGGCCAGACGCCGAGCGATTTCGGTCTTGCCCACGCCGGTAGGGCCGATCATCAGAATGTTCTTGGGTGTGATCTCCCGTCTCATGTCATCGTCAACGTTCATCCGCCGCCATCTGTTCCGCAGCGCCAGCGCCACCGACTTCTTGGCCGCATCCTGTCCGATGATGTGCCGATCCAGTTCGGCCACGATTTCCTTTGGTGTCAGTTCACTCATCTCAGATCCTAGTTAGTATTCAATGGTTTCAACGGTGCTGAAACCGTTGGTGTAGATACAGATGCTGGCGGCGATGGCCAGAGCCTTTTCGGCTATTTCGCGGGCCGAAAGATCGGTGTTCTCCAGCAGCGCTTTGGCTGCGGCCCGGGCGTAGTCGCCGCCCGAGCCCATGGCGATGAGATCGTTTTCAGGCTGCACCACGTCGCCGTTGCCGGTAATGATGAAGGATTTCTGGCGATCGGCCACAGCCAGAGTGGCCTCCAGTCGTCTTAACGCCTTGTCGGTGCGCCAGTCAGTGGCCAGGGCCACCGCCGCGCGCTCCAGACTTCCGTTGCACCTTTTCAGCTTCTCTTCGAACTTCTCAAGCAGAGTGAAGGCATCCGCGGTGCCGCCGGCAAAGCCTGCGATGATTTTTCCGTCGGCAAGACGGTGAATCTTTCTGGCGTTGCCCTTCATAACCGTATTGCCAAGTGTAACCTGACCGTCGCCGGCCATCACGACCTGTCCGCCGCATCTGACTGAAACTATGGTTGTCATAAACACCCCGAAATTAAACAAGCCGCAATCAAAACACGGCAAAACACTGTCTTTAATATATGCGGGCAGTTAAGGGAAAAATCAAGATTGCGGGGAGATGTCCAAGCAAGGTGGTAGTGCTGCGTTTTTGGAAGAAACTGCATGAAAGTCAGAGACATGACAGCGCAAAGATGGGGGGGGGGGGGGGGGTAACGGAATGGTCTGGAGAAGGACAAAAATCGAGCCGGGTAAGCACCCGGAATCCAAGAATACAGGATAGGAAAACAGTCGACCAGTGCAGTAAAGGTTTCAATCGAGCCGGGTAAGCACCCGGAATCCAAGGTAGGCAACTCGTAGTGAGTTCGCTGAGGCCTGTCTTAGTTTCAATCGAGCCGGGTAAGCACCCGGAATCCAAGCGGAAATGCATTGGTTCAGTGTACACCAGAGCCGAAGGTTTCAATCGAGCCGGGTAAGCACCCGGAATCCAAGGTGTTAGAACCGTCTGAAGTATCAAATCCGGCATTTTCAAAGTTTCAATCGAGCCGGGTAAGCACCCGGAATCCAAGATATGCTCGCCCAAAAGTAAGAGTGCTAAACCTGTGGTTTCAATCGAGCCGGGTAAGCACCCGGAATCCAAGTGACGAGATTTTAACCCTTGAAACACAACCAATCCCATTGTTTCAATCGAGCCGGGTAAGCACCCGGAATCCAAGAACGGGGACCATGCTGTCATAGCCTATCTCAATATGCAGGTTTCAATCGAGCCGGGTAAGCACCCGGAATCCAAGAAGATCTTAAAAACTGGGCAGTTTGAGCTTCCTCCCCCTGTTTCAATCGAGCCGGGTAAGCACCCGGAATCCAAGCATGACAACGAGTTATGCCGCTGAAAAGTATACTGAGTTTCAATCGAGCCGGGTAAGCACCCGGAATCCAAGAACCCTCAGGACTTTTGTTTGTTTTATCTCAATATGGGTTTCAATCGAGCCGGGTAAGCACCCGGAATCCAAGGATTTCAAATACATGAAGCAACCTTCGTTTCTAGAGTGGGTTTCAATCGAGCCGGGTAAGCACCCGGAATCCAAGTCTCAAGGAGAAGAGATGAAGATTAAATTCAATGAGCTTGCCAAGTTTCAATCGAGCCGGGTAAGCACCCGGAATCCAAGGTCCAAGGGACCCTACCTGAAGCACGTGGTTGAAACTACGGTTTCAATCGAGCCGGGTAAGCACCCGGAATCCAAGCGTACTGTACTGCAGACAGTACGGGAGCAATAATCGAATGTTTCAATCGAGCCGGGTAAGCACCCGGAATCCAAGCATGACCACTGCATATGCAGCCGAGAAGTATACTGAGTTTCAATCGAGCCGGGTAAGCACCCGGAATCCAAGCTTGAATAAGCTAAGCTTGAAGCTTGAAGCTTGAAGCTTGAAAAGGTTTCAATCGAGCCGGGTAAGCACCCGGAATCCAAGGCGATGAGGGGAAACCCTCAGGACTTTTGTTTGTTTGTGTTTCAATCGAGCCGGGTAAGCACCCGGAATCCAAGAGCCCTAGTTATGAAGCCTTGCGCACCAACGCTTCGCGAAGCCATTTTCGAGCGAGAATAAAAAAACGCGCCGATAAGCAAAATTTCAAACCACGACATCCTGATAAATTCATCTTAACCCTTGTGCCGCAAGGCTCTAACAACTTCGAGCGAGAAAAGTGATGAGTATCACAATAAATTTTTCAATGTGATACCTATCACATTTTTACTGTTCAAATATTAACCAACAGACTCATTTGAGTCCAGGATACCCAAGACAACGGCTCCCGACAAAATATAAGAGTGATCAAACTCGCAATTTAACACCATCCCTTTTTCGAGCGAGGTAAAATTTTGCATCTGATTATAAATTTATGTATCAAAGGACATCATACAGCATGTAGCAAATAATATTCTGAATTTATCAATGGTATTTCACATAATTTATCACATATCAAAAAAAAAAACAGTCGCATACAGGTTTGGACTGACCCGGTCAGTCCAAACCTGCCTAGCGATTGTGCTTCTTATCTTATGCGCAATCACATTCAGGCGCGCTACCACAATCAGCTGAAAACAACAGCTTCAAGAGCCATGAACAAAATTCGAACAAAATTCGAGGTAGTTCTGCTTAGACCGGTTCGATACCAGGCACCTGCCGCCTCTCACCCTGAGAAGGTTAATAGCCCGCCAATTGGACAATAGCACAGTATGGACAAAAGTGAATCAGGCTCTACCCTGTCGGTTCCCTACCGTAGCGGATATCCGGTTTATCGGACCAGTTGCTTCATTCCTGTTCATGTTTGCCATACAGATCCCGAAGTTCGCGTTCCTCGGCATGCTGATTGTCCTCGGGTTCGGCATGGATCATCACATCCATGTTGCTGTGAAGTTTTCTGATCTCGTCTTCTATGCGATCTGTTATCCGGTGCACTCTGGCAAGAGAAAGACTCCCGTTCATTACCAGATGCATCTGAACAAAATAGACATGGCCCGACTGTCTGGTTCTGAGGCAATGAAGAGACGACACCTCGGGGAAGCGGTTCACTACCGAACGGATGTCGCTGACGATCTGCTGCGGAATTTCATGATCAAGGAGAATGTTAATCGAGGTCCTTCCGATGCTGAAGGCACCATACAGTATGACAAGACCCAAGGCGATGGCAAAGATGCTGTCGAAAGTTTCCACGCCAGTAAGTTCCACCGCAGCCAGCGACATAACCACGCCGAGATTGAACAGCAGATCAGCGCGAATGTGGATATTGTCAGCCTTGACCGCCGCGCTCTGGGTCAGGCTTATGATCTTCATCTGATAGCGGATCACCAGGATCTCAAGCAGCATGGAAACGACCGTCACCGTCAGCGCCCAGAAGGTGTGGGCCATGGGCTCGGGATGAAGAAGCTGAGTGATGCTGTGCCAGATCACCAGCGCCACGGTTACGCCTACCGTCACCGCCTGCAGCAGACCGGCGATGGCCTCCGCCTTACCGTGACCGAAGTTGTGTTCGTTGTCAGGCGGCGCCAGCGAAACTCTCACCGCAAAAAACGTAATGCCGGCGCCGAGTCCGTCCATCACCGAATCAAGCAGCGACGCCAGCATGGTCTCAGAGCCCGAAAACCACCAGACTCCGAACTTGCAGACGGTAAGCAGCACGGCAAGAGCTATGGACAGAGAAATGGCGGATCGGATGAGACGTCCGTAACTGCCGTTGATGTTTTCCATTCCATTCCCCCTTTTACGCTACGCCTTGCATACGAGGCGCTTTGACCCTGCCGCAACAGCAGCTGCTCAAATTATTAAGAAGAAGTACTGCTGTTCATCGGGATTATAGAACAATGTTTTCGCTTAGCCGTAGACAACTCTTGCCTTGCGTTTTCAGCCAATCGCGCATGACAGGTTTGCCAGCCTCATGCAGACAATTTCCAAAAACAGGCATGAAGACAGACCTGAAATGATGATGTTAGTCGCGACAGCAGCTGTAGTGATAGCGGCGACGGTGGCGATGATGGTAGTAGCAACTGCCCCTTCACAGATGGGAAATTGCGCATACAAAGCCTTGTGACGGCGGTAATGATGATAGCGGTATGACAAGAGCAGTGACGATAGCGGCGACCAAGACCATGCCGGCCTATGCTGACGGCAACGCCTGACAAACAATGTTTCCAGCCATACGGTTTCCCAAATCGGCTTGCCAAATATCTCAGAGGAAGCTGACAAGCCAGATTTGCTCATTGTATCCCGCGAGGCTTTTTCTCATGAGGCTTAATCATTTGCGCCGTAAATGGTATCATTGCCGACACAAGTCAAATGGAGGAATACAACAACATGATCAGCAAAATTGCTTCTGCGGCAGCCGTTTTGTCCGCAGCCGCCCTGTTGCTTTCAGGCTGCGCCACCACGGTCGATCAGACCATAGAAATAGACACCCGCGACTTCGCTCCCTTCATGCAGAGCGAAGCCGTAAACACCGTGTACGTTCACCCTGCAACCGACTCCCGGCATATCACCGCAGCCGAATCCACCATTCACCCGGAGGATATGACCTACAGCAGCTACACCGACGATGTTGCGTACACCAAACGCAAGATCATAGCCCGCGCCCAGACTCCGGTATCCTGCACCGCCACCGACAGCGTGGCCAGCTGCACCGCCGATGCCACCACCTTCAGTTCCTTGGCCGAAAACATTCTGGTCAAGGACGGCCAGGCGGCGGGATACGTAAGAGAGGCGGTGTTGAAAGCCTACGAAGATGCCGGATACCGGGTGCTCACCCGGGAAACCGACATCAACAAGTACACCACCGAGGTGAAGCTGAAGGTGGAGAAATTCTGGTACTGGGTTGACTATCAGGGCGAGGATCGCCATGTCCACACCGACATCGTCGCCGTGTTCGACACCACCGATCATCACAGCGGAAAGAAGGAAAGTTTCAGGATCAAGAACCGCTACGACAGCAAGGTTCCGGGCTTTATGAACCCGATGAAGGGAACAGTGAATTCGGCGCTGGTGCTCTTTGCCGAGACCGTTCAGAAGAAGGTGGCCAAATAGATGTCCCGCCGCCGGGCGCAGCCTGACGGCGTTCGCAAGCGGACTCGGACCAGATCGTCCGCAGCCGCACACCCCCAAAACGAAAAAAAGGCGCGCGGGCGAAACCTGCGCGTCTTTTTGCGTTCGAATAGGAATTGAAAAGAAGAAACACCAAAACTGAAAACCGTCTGGAAACGCGAAACGCTAAATCGGCGAAACCGGCTATTCCTGAAACAGACCTACGTAGATGCCATCGATCTCCAGGCTGTCCCTGGTCAGATCCACCTTGATGGGAGACATCTCGTCGTTTTCCGGCATCAGCCAGACGGTATCCCCTACCCTGCGGTAGCGCTTCACCGTAACCTCGCTTTGGTTCACCCTGGCCACGACAATCTGACCGTTGCGCAGGCGGGAAGGGTCGATCTTGTGAATGCCGATCATGTCCCCGTCCATAATGCCGGCGTTGATCATGGAGCATCCGCGAACCTTGAGAAAGTAATCGGGAACGAAATCAAACATGGCAGGATCTATCTCCAGCATGCGTTCGTAATGCTGCGAGGAGTCGATGGGACTGCCGGCGGCCACATGTCCGACAAGCGGCACGCAGATTTTTAGACCGCTTGCGCGGCGGGATGCTTTGGCCATGCATGAAAAATCGATTATGTCGCTGTCGCATTCCTGTTTCATTAAAGGCTCAGCCATGATTTCAATCCTCTCCTACAAAAACACGTCATTTAGAGTACGTCGTATTGCCGTGGCAATGCGGCATAAATGTCGTATTCAAACTCTAAGCCTTGGTTGAGGCTGATCTGAAAACCGTGAAAAATTCTAATTCAGAGTTCTTGAGGATGCAAGAACGACGTTCCAAATATGTGACACATTACAACATAAGAAAGAATCATTTAAAATAATCGCTTTCAAATTAGCGTAACGCGACATTATTCAACATAGACACATCAACAACGACGACGCAACAGATCTGACGGAATTCCGTCTCACCATCCAGCATCCAAAGCTTTCAGCCAGTCACATCAAAAACTCAATGATGCGGGAACTCCTTAAAAGCCCAAAGAGTTATTTCTGCACAGCAGAAGTTTGTCGCTAAAGAGTCCCAAGCAGTCCCGCTGGTCGTGGATGGTCTCCCGCGCCGCTGACACCAAACACCGACCGTTATCAGCATAAATGTCAGCATTGGTTACTATTCACACCCCATGGATGGGTGTCAAATGCAACGTCCCCACCCATGACGGCAGCGTGACAGGAGCGGAAAACTGAGCCGTAGCATCCGCCCCTCCTACCCTGCTGAAGGAGGTGACGAAGAGTAACGATGTTG
>JAFURY010000062.1 GCA_017480795.1 Succinivibrionaceae bacterium | reverse complement strand
TGTCATTGGCGTGTCTCCTTATTTTGACGATTTCTATTATAAGTTAAGACATGCCTTTTTTCATCTATGAACCCTTATCACACAAGGCTTTTTCGACTCTTTTTGAGTTGTGTAATAAATACTAGCATCATGGACATGCGAGAGGTTGGTATGGAGCAGGACAGAGTGATCAATATGAAGGATGCGAGATTCGCCATCCGGCAGACCATGGCTCTTATTTTGGCCGGAGGAAGAGGATCGAGACTGAGGCAGCTGACGGATCGCCGGGCGAAGCCGGCGGTGTATTTCGGAGGAAAATTCAGGATCATCGATTTTGCTCTGTCCAACTGCATAAATTCCGGAGTCAGACGCATCGGTGTGGTTACCCAGTACAAATCCCATTCTCTCCTGAGACATATACAGGAGGGCTGGAGCTTTCTGCAGAACCAGATGAACGAGTTCATCGATCTGATGCCGGCACAGCAGCGCATTGACGATGTGCACTGGTATCAGGGCACCGCCGATGCGGTTTATCAGAATGTGGACATTATCAGAGAATACGGCAGCAAGTATATTCTGATCCTCTCGGGAGATCATATCTACAAGATGGATTACGCCCTGATGCTCATCGATCACATCAAAAGCGGCTGCCCGCTTTCCGTGGCCTGCGTTGAGGTCCCCCGGAGCGAGGCGTCCGCCTACGGCTGCATGGAGATCGACGATGGCGGCCGTATCGTGTCCTTTATGGAAAAGCCGGCGGATCCTCCGGCCATGCCCGGCAAGCCTGACTCCACTCTTGTTTCCATGGGCATATACCTCTTCAATGCCGACTATCTTTATCAGCAGCTGAAGCTTGATCAGGAGGACGACGAATCATCCCGGGATTTCGGCAACGACGTCATTCCGAAGATCGTCAGGTCCGGCAACGCCCATGCCCACAATTTCGAGCTCAGCTGCGTCCGCAATCCCGAAAAGACCAAGGGAAGCTACTGGCGCGACGTGGGCAGCATCGATTCCTTCTGGGCGGCGAATCTTGATCTGGCGGCGGTGATCCCCGAACTTGACATCTATGATCGCCTCTGGCCGATCTGGACCAGTCAGCGTCAGCTTCCGCCTGCCAAATTCGTGCAGGATTTCGAGGGAAAGCACGGCATCAACGTGAACTCCGTGGTCTCGGCCGGCTGCATCATTTCCGGTTCGGAGATCTATAATTCGGTGCTGTTCAATTCGGTGCGCATTCACTCCAAAAATCATCTTGAGGGCGTGGTGATTTTTCCAAACGCCGTGATCCACCGCTTCTGCCGGATCAAAAACGCCATTATCGAGAAAAACTGCATTATTCCTCCTCACTACGAAATCGGCTACGACCGGAAAAAGGACGAGGAGTTTTTCTATGTCTCCGAGGGCGGAGTCACGGTGGTGACGCGAAGGATGCTTTCCAAACTCCAGGTCGCCCGGCCCGAACTGTTCGAGCATATCCCGCCTCGCGCTCCGGATCGTCCGCTGTACTAGCGGCGAAATATCCGGAGTCTGTCTTCGTTTTGGCAGATCCGCGAAAGTGATGTAAGATCTCCCGAAGCAGGGAGGCAGTGACATGCTTGAAAGTTCAAATCTGGAGGCGTTGCGTTTTTACGACAGCAGCGGCGAACTTGGGTATGATTTTGACCGGGAGGAGGTGGTGACCGCCGCGCCGGTGAGGAGACTTCAGCAGAAGACTCAGGTCTATCCCCTTGATATCAAGGCATCCTCCCGCTCCCGCCTGACCCACAGCCTCGAGGTGCAGTGCCGGGTCGCCGCGGTGGTGGCCGCTCTTGCCAGACGCAACGATTTTTATTCCGATCATCTCTACGAAATTGTCTCCATCTGCGAAACCGCGGCTCTGGTTCATGACGTGGGCAATCCTCCCTTCGGTCACTTCGGCGAGAATGTCATCGTCAGTTTTTTCTCCAAGTATCTTGACGAGCTTTACGCCATGTCTCTGGGCGCGGAGGGCGAAATGTCGAGGCAGTGGAAAAATCTGCTCAAGCCGGATCTGGCGAACTTTGACGGCAATGCCCAGAATCTCAGAATTCTTCATTCGATTCAGAAGCTCAATCTTTCGGCGCAGGTTCTGGCCTCCTGCATCAAGGTGCCGTATCTTGCCGACGAATCGGTGGATGGCGAACTGGGCTGCTTTTATTCCGAGAGCGTGCTGCTGCAGTTTGTGCGGGAGGCGTTCGAGCTTGAGCCGGGAGAGCGGTTCGAACTGGCCCGACTGCTGGAGTATGCCGACAATATCTCCTACGCTTTGGCGGATATCGAGGATGCGGCGGATCGCGGCCTGGTGGACATGGACGATCTGAAAAGGGATCTCAGATCGTACTGCAACTCCCCGGGAGCCGAACTGTTTGACGAAATAGTGCTTGAATGCTCCAAAAGAGGCTGCTCCTTTACCGGCTATTTCCGCCGCAACTGCATGCAGAGGGCCATTGAGGCTTTTGCCGAAGGCTACAATGCGGCCCTTGAGACCGCAGGCGGCGACGATTTCAGCTTTGACGGCGCCGACGGGCCAAACGATCTGCTTCATGCCATGTCTCTTTACGCCCGGGAGAAAATCTTCAAATGCCGGGAAATCGAGGCTCTGGAACTTACCGGAAATGCGGCGCTGAGAGGCATTCTGAAAATCTATTCAAGACTGCTGGCGCTGCCTCGGGCGGATTTCCAGCAGCTGCTTCGCGGAAAGGAACTGCCGGATCCGATTCTCGGAAGACTTTTCAGACGGATTTCGCCGCGGGTTCTCAGCGCCTACAAGGAGGCGGTTTCAGGAGGCGATCTTGAATTCGAGAACGATGGCGAAAAGGAATTCTATTTCCGCGTCCGCCTGATCATCGATTATGTCACCGGCATGACCGACACCTACATTCACGCCGAATTTTCTCTGCTCAGCGGGCTTGACGTCTGACTGCTTCAGGGAGGATCCCGCTATTCCTCCTTGCGCATGATCTCGATGGCCTTTCGGATGAACTCGTTTTTCTCCTCGTCGCTCATGTGATTGTCCTTGAGATCGTTGGACAGTGTTATGAGCAGCTCCGTTATCCTGGCGCGGGTTTTTTCCTCCATGGCGATGCTGTCTCTTCGTCTGATCCTGCGGTAGGTTTCCTCGTAGTTCTGCAGAATCGCGCCCACCACCAGATTAAGCAGCAGATAGGCTCCGAAAATGAACCATACGACGAAGTACAGCGTCACCAGCCAGGGCGGAGATTTGATGACATTGTACTGGGCGGCCGTCACCAGAGTGTTGCGGATGCTGGCCCAGTCGTCTCCCGAAATGACCTTCAGCAGGGTGAACATCGATTCGCTGATGGAGCCGAAGGGATCGATGCCTTTGCCGATGATGTAGTCGTCGTTGTATTCCACCAGGCGCTGGTAATGTTCAAGATCGGCTCCGGTCAGCTTTTCCCGATCGGGAAGCTTGAACATGCTCATGCCGATGATCGCGAACACGTAGGTGAAAATCAGCATCAGCGCCATGACCTTGTAGAGGGAGATCACCGATTTCATCAGCACCTTGATGATGGTCCGCATTTCGTCGTTGAGGGCGATGAAGCGGGCGATGCGCAGCAGGCGGACGATTCTCAGACCGAAAAGCACCGAGGGATCGGTTATGATGTCCTCGGGGATCAGGCAGCTCAGGACAATCAGCAGATCAAAAAGCTGCAGAGGATCCTTGAAGAAGTCCTTCGCCGATCTGGCGATAATGAACCGGATCACGATTTCGATGCAGAAAATTCCGATACAGACGGAATCGATGATTTCAAGCGCGGGATTGGAGGTGGAGAGCATGATGCCGGCGATGACCGCGTTGATCAGAATCACCGTCATGATGAAGTACTCGAAGTACATCCGGTGCCGGTACTTGTTCCCTGAATCTCCGCGAAAATAATCCATCAGACTCATTTTGTTTATCCTTCAGGCCTGCGATCCTGCTGCCGGGCCGGTTTTGCTCCGCCAGTCCCGTCCGGACATGTCAGGTTCGTCGCCGCTGTTTTCCTTCGGTTCGTCTGTCAGCAGTAGCCTGCGCTCAGGCAGGTGGAATCGGCGGCAAGCTGCCAGATCACGCTGTTTCCGCTGGCCACCGGATCGAGAATGTAGGTCTCGCCGTTGAGCGTATCCTTGTGGCCTGCCGTCATGATGATGGAACCAAGCTTCACTTCGACGGAGTCGAAGTAGGTGGTGGAATACACTCCGGGGATAGAGTAGGTGTCGCCCCTGGCGCCGGAACTGCACGGATTGTCGTCGATGTTCATTTCGTGCTCCGCAAGACAGAGGTACACGGAGCGCTTCAGCGCCTCAGCCTGGATGGCCGCTTCGGCGAATCTGGCCCGGTTGGTGTCGCGTTTTATGCTCTTGACCGGCGTCGAGCCTGCGGTTCTGTCGTTCGAGTCGTCGCAGCCGCAGCAGAGGATCATGGCCGCGCAAAGGGCCGCGGCGGCTTTTGTTCTGAACTGTTTTGTCTGTCTGTCGATATTCATGGGCTGGTTTCCGGGATGTTGTCGGTAGTCGGGGATAAATTATCGTTCCTTTTCATGCCGAACTTCAAGAATCCCGCATCCCAAATGCGTGGCGGACTGAGGTTTTTGCCATTGCAGGCGATGCGGATCTTTAAACCGGCGGTGATCTGTGCCATGATCTGTCACCGTGCAGGGCGGGCGCGAGCAAGGCTCTGCAGGATCTCTCCGTCATGAAATTCTGCCTGGCGGGACGGTTTGGAATGCTGATTTCAGAAACAAGGGGATTGTCTTGAACAGATGGATTGTGGCATGCCGGATGAGAACGCTGCCTCTTTCGGCCTCGGCGGTGATTCTCGGTCTGGTCATGGCCTTTGTCTCCCACGGGCTGCCCTTTGATGCGCCGCATCTCGTCTGCGCTCTGTCGGTTCTGCTGACGGCGATCATGCTGCAGATCCTCAGCAACTACGCCAACGATTTGGGAGATCAGATCTCCGGCGTGGACAAGACCCATCGCAAGGGCCGTATCAGCATGGTGCAGCAGGGACTGATGACCATCAGGGAACTGAAGGTCGCCACCGCGGTCATCGCGGCGCTGACTCTTCTTTGCGGACTGGCATCGGTGTGCGCGTGCTGGTGGGGGGATTGGGCGTGGATCGGCGCCTTTCTGCTTCTTGGCGCCCTGGCCGCAGGCGCGGCGGTGGGCTACACCATGGGTCCCAGCTACAGCTACCTGGGGCTTGGCGATCTGTTCGTATTCATTTTCTTCGGTCTGGTGGCGGTGGCGGGATCGGAGTTCATGCTGGCCCACGCCACCGGCGCGGCGGGACTTCTTGCCGGCGCCGGCGCCGGCTTCAGCTCCATCATGGTGCTGAACGTGAACAATCTCAGAGACTATCTCAGCGACATTGAGGGCGGCAAAAAATCTCTGGTGGTCAGGATGGGGCTGGATAACGGCAGACGCTACCATCTTGCCCTGTTTCTCTTGTGCCTTGCATCCGCCGCATCATCCGCCTGTCTGATCCTTTCCTGGCACGGCCTGCTGATCCTTCCTTTTTTCGTTCCTCTTCTGAAGGCGGCGCTTTACGCCTCAAGTTCCAGGCACGAAGGAGCGGCGCTGGAGCCCGCCATGAAAGCCACCTCTCTGAGCGCGTCGCTGGTCAATGTCGGTCTGGCGCTGCTGATGATCCTCGCCTCCTGCGGAGTTCTGCCGCAGCAGATCTGAGCGGATACTTCCGGATCCGAGCTCCAATCCCGGCGCCGCTTTCAGAATCGGCGCTGTTCTCCAGTTTACGCACCGCTTTCTGGCTCCTGCGCCGCTTTCAAATGCTTTTGCCGGCGCCGCGCCGAAAATCCTTCGTCCGCTTTCGTTCAGACTTTCCGGCAGGGTTTTCTTTCCGGCTGCGTGCCGCGCATGTCGCGCCTCCTTTCCGTCAGTTCTTGCCGGCTGCTGCGGCTGCCTGGCATCCGCCCGCCGGAGGTTACTATTCACACCCCATGGATGGGTGTCAAATGCAACGTCCCCACCCATGACGGCAGCGTGACAGGAGCGGAAAACTGAGCCGTAGCATCCGCCCCTCCTACCCTGCTGAAGGAGGTGACGAAGAGTAACGATGTTG
>JAFURY010000061.1 GCA_017480795.1 Succinivibrionaceae bacterium | reverse complement strand
CTTCAACAACAAGATTAAGACACTGAGAAGAAAGGCTTACGGATATAACGACGATGAATATTTCTTTTTAAAGATTATTGATATTTCATATCGTGGACATAGTTAATGCAGATATTAGCAATAAATTTTTGCTTTGAGCCGAGAATTCTAGGTCTGAGATTGACAAGTGACTTTTATTCGTTGTCGACTTTCAAATTGTTAAGACTCTTCGCAGAATAATTTTAGGATTGGATTTATCCTTCGAAGACCGTTTTTACCAGTTCTTCAGCATGGAACCGGTGAAGGTTGTGATCTCCGTTTTCAATTGCTTTCACATTCAGCTGAGGATAGTCCTTCGCAAGTTTTGCTGCTATGGCGCGGTATTTTCTGTCTAGATCTCCGCAGAGGTAAATCGTCGGCACGCTTTTGAAGACGCCTGAATGGTTCCGCTGACCGCTTACGCTGTAGGCTCTCAGGGCTGCGGCAAGTTTTCCGCCGTCCCCGGCAGATTTTTCCCTTATCAGAATTTCTTTCCGCTCCGGGCTCAACGAACTGAAAACCTCCTGGTTGTACCAGTTTTCAAGGACCTGCGGCAGGGACTCCCGCTCGAATCTGAGCGCCCATGCTTCGTCTCTTTCTGATCTGATCCTTTTTTCTTTCTCGTCCGCCAGTCCCGGATCCGAACTTTCGATTATCAGTCCCGCAATCGGCGGATCCGACGGCGCCTTGAGCCAAGCGGCAGTTTCCTCCAGCGCGATCCTTCCTCCCATGGAATATCCCCAGATGAGAAGTTTTCTGAAATTTTTCGTTTCCGGCAGAAAGTCGGCAAGCCGCAGGGAGCGGTCCGGCGCGATTTTTGACGAGCCATGTCCCGGCAGATCTGGGGTCAGAACATGCGCGCGCCCTCGCTTTCTCAGCATTTGGGCGATCTCTGTCCACTCGCTTCCGGAACCCAGAAAACCGTGGAGCAGAACCACAGCGGAAGAACGATCATTGAGAATGCTCTGAAACAGAACCTTTTTTGAATTGGCGTTGCCGTCGGCGAACATCAGGTTTAATCCTCGCTTGAAAGCCTGGTTTAGACGGACTTCAGCAGCGCTTTGCGATCTTACGTTCCTGCCTGGGGATTTTTATGGAGGGATTGCGCCCTCTGCCGTCTTTTTCAGATCTGAGACTGTTCCGGAAAACATCCGTTGCAGCATGATCAGGGCTCGTTACGGCTCTTGAGGAAATGGCGCGTCAGCGGTTTGCGTTCCTTGGGGGCAGTCGTCCGTCGGCCGCTCTGGTCAGCACCTCGAAAAGCAGCCGGACATCCTTTTCAAGCCAGGTTTCGCTGAGGTCGAAAAGCCGGTTGTGATGCCCCGCGGATATGGTGTTTCCCATGACAAAGTAGGCTCCTGCACCGCCGGCGCTCTGCACGGCCCGGATGAGATGTCCGCAGTCCTCGCAGGCGCCGAAGGAACGGGTGTCATAAACCCGGTAGCCCAGATCCTCGGCCGATTCGGCAATGGTTTTCACCAGAACCGGCGAGTTCTTTATGCTGCAGGCTTCTCCTGTGACGGCAAGATGGTATTTGCAGCCTGATCTGTCGCATTCGGATCTGATGATGTCCTGGGCTTTTGCGAATATTTCATGGTTGTCTTTTTCTGTTCTGTCTCTGCATTCGCATTGGAAAGCTACCCGGTCGCAGATGACATTGCGCGCGTTGGCGGATGCGAAGTTTCCGATGTTGAAGCGCGATGTGGCTCTAAGTTCTCCCAGTCTGAACAGCCGATCAGCAATCCCGCAGGCGCAGCGCAGGGCGTTTATGCCCTTTTCCGGTTCAATGCCTGCGTGGGCGCTTCTGCCGGTGATTTCCACATCGAATTTGGTGGAGACAAGAAAGTCCGAAGGATCCGCCACGATCTCGCCGTCGGCGGCGCAGATCCCCAGGTGAAATCCGATCAGGGCATCAAGCTGCCTGATCTGGGGCAGATCGGTCAGGCGCATGGCGCCGCGGCAACCCTCTTCGGCCGGCTGAAACAGGAAGACGTAGCTGCCCCGGAGGCGCTCCTTCCGCGAAGCTATTCTGCAGGCGGCATGGGTGGCAAGAGCCATGTGGCCGTCATGGCCGCAGGCGTGGGCCAGGCCGGGGTGACGGGAAGCGAAGCTCAGTCTGGCCGGAGCATGCTCCTCCGACATGGCCTCGGACACGCCCACCGCATCGATGTCGCATCTGAGACCTACCGCCGACCCGGGCAGCGCGCCGTCAATCATGGCGATAAATCCCGGAACTTTTAGTCGCTCCATCAGGTCAGGGTCGGCGCCTTCGGAGGCAGCCCGGGCCTTGGCCTCGTCCCGTCCGCTGGCGCAGTCTGGGACCTCCTTTTCGGGATCCGTCAGCAGATCGCTGAGATAGGAGATCCTGAATCCTCGCCGGGCGAGAAGCTCGGACAGACGCCATGTGGCGCGGTATTCCTGCCATCCGTATTCCGGCAGACTGTGCAGCTCCCGCCTGAGAGCCGCCACCGGCGGCAGTTCGCTCATGAAATGACGCTATCCCAGCTGAGAGGCCACAAACGCCCAGTTCACGTTGGCCAGCAGTTCCGTAACGTATTTCTTGCGATCGTTGCGGTAGTCGATGTAGTAGGCGTGCTCCCAGACGTCGATGCACAGCAGCGGAACTGCATTAGGACGATCCCGTAGCGGATTGTCCGCATTGGAGTAGTTCAGAATTTCGATTTTGCCGTTTTCCTCCACCAGCCAGGTCCAGCCAGACCCGAAATTGCCTACGGCCGCATCGGTCGCTTTGGTCCGGAAATCGTCGGAACCGGCGAAGGAGGCCTCGATAAGCTCCTTGAGTTTGGCATGCTTAAGCGGGCAGGTGTCATCCGCCTGGCGGCCGAAGCATTTGAAGTAGAAATCGTGGTTGTACACCTGGCCTGCGTTGTTGAAGATGCCCTTGCTGCCTTCCGCGGCTGACTTGCGGATGATTTCGGCAAGAGGCAGTTTCTCGTATTCGGTGCCGGCAATCAGGGAATTGAGCTTTTCCACATAGGCGTTGAAATGCTTGTCGTGGTGATAGGTCAGAGTTTCCTGCGAGAGGAACGGCTCAAGGGCGGTTTTGGTGTAGGGAAGTTCTGGAAGTGTGAACATCGGTTTTCTCCTGGTCGGAAATGAATGATGGACAAGATACGGGTATTCGGACAGCCGCAACTCCTTGAAGCGCAACTGACCTTGAGATTATATCCGCATGTGGCCTGCGGTTGTCGAATCGGATGCTGACGTTTGCCGGGATTTGCGGTTGCCGTCTCTATTTTCTGAGGGCGGGCGCGCCGGGGCCGCGGCGGTGCTTGCGCAGAGGGGAGGCGGAGACTTTTCTGCGGCCGGCGTCCTTTGGCGTGACAGCCTTGTCCTCGCTTCCTGGCTCTTCGCTGACATACCTTATGAGACCTTTGACGATGTTGCCGACGAACCTTCCTCTGAAAACCGGATCCTCGGCGTTCTTTTCGTCCACCGGGTTGGTGATCACCGCAAATTCAATCAGAATCGCGGGTCTGCTGTTGTGCCGGAGCACGTAGCACAGCGGGAAGGAGAATATGCCCAGATGCTCGTCCAGAGCCTCGCGTTTGGTGACCATCACATGATGGACGCTGTGGATGAAATGCTCCGCCGTCAGTTCCTGGCCGATGAGCTCCGCCATCCGGTAGGACTTGACGTAGTCGGGGTTCTGGGGCGAGACCCAGAGGGAATAGCCGTAGCCGCTGTAGGTGGTGCAGCTTTTTTGGGCATCGAAGGAAACGCAGTATTCGGGATCGATGGAATCGTGGTGCAGTGAAATGAAGAGATCATAGTCCGAAAACAGCGTCCGATCCTTCAGCGAACTGAGTTCGTTCTCTCCGTGGGTTAGCATGACTCTAAAGCCGTTTTCCTCAAGCCGGTTCTTCAGTTCGTCCGCAATGCGCATGTTGAAGAGATATTCCGGCTTGCCGGAGCTGGCCAGAGCGCCCATGTTTTGGTAGTCATGTCCCGGATCCAGCAGAATGGTGGTTTTTTTCATGTCCTCCTGCGCGTACGAGGCGGCGCTGAGGCAAAGGAGAATTGCGGCGATGGCCGCTTTGATGGCTGATATTGTTTTCATGATCTTGCGATTGGGGATGGCGTCTGGCTGAGCCTGCGCCGCAGAGCGCCAGGGGCTCGTCTGGGCGCAGGAACCTGTTGCGACTCTGCGCCTTCAGTTCTGAGTTTCGGCGCAGATCTGCGGATTTACTGTGTTCGGATCTTCTTCCGCTTTCTTCGGGTCGTTCTGGCCGGAGGCTGCGTTGTCGGAGTTCGGCAGCCCGGCCTGATCCTCGGCCTCGGATTCGGTGGTCATCGCCTGTTCCGGGTAGTTCTCGTTCCAGAGCCGGAGCAGATCGCCGTAGCGGTTTACGATGAAGCAGAACAGCTCCGCGGTGACCGCGGCATCGTAGGCGGCGCCGTGGGCCTGCTGCTGGTCGTAGACCACTCCCGCCTTTCTGCAGGCGTTGGCCAGCACGGTCTGACCGAAGAATATTCCCGAGAGCGTGGCGGTGTCGAAACTTGAGAAGGGATGGAACGGGCTTCTTTTGTAGTTGGCCCGGTCCACCGCGGCCGAGATGAAACTGTGGTCGAAGTGGGCGTTGTGGGCCACGATGATGGCTCTTGAACAGCCCTCGGCCTTTACCCGGGCCGACACCTTCTTGCACAGATCCCGGATGGCCGTTCTTTCGTCCTCGGCCTCCCGCGTCGGATCAAAGGGGTCGATATGAATGAACTGACAGGATTTTTCGTTGATTTTGGCTCCTTCGAAGGGCCGGATTTTGTAGTGAAGCAGTTCTCCCGGACGAAGCAGGCCGTCGGCGTCAAATATCAGCGGATATGCGCCGATTTCAAGCAGAGCGTTTTCCCTGGGGCTGAAGCCGGCGGTTTCCACGTCGATCACCACCGGAAGATATCCCCTGAAGCGGGATGACATTAAGGTTCTGGTATTTGCCATGAGTTAATTTGTTGTTTTCTCAATCCTGGCGCTCATTATACTGCATGTGGGCTTGCGCAAGAAATTTTGCTTTGAATCAAAATTTTCGGCAGAGCGTCCCGAAATTCTGCAGAGCGGGAATGAAAAAGGCCGGCGGAGCCGGCCCTGAAGGTGTAAATTCCGTTTTGGTTTGCGGATCAGTCCTGCCTGATTTTTACCGTCTTCCAGATCTCGCCGGATTCGTCGGCATTCATGGACTCCTCAAGCACCGCGTTTCTCAGCTCGGTGCCGTGCTTGCCCTGGCACAGCGATTCGTTGGCACTGTCCATGCTGGCCGGATCGTCGGAGCCGGAGCTAGCACCGCAGGACAGAGACGCCCAGGCGACGTCCTTGTTCCACTTGCCCAGATACGCCGACAGGCTGGAGTAGAGCTCGTCAATCTGGGCCTGGGTTCCTTGCTGAATGGCAAAGCCCATGACCGTCGCCTCGTAATCGTCCAGAGTTGTCTTGAAACTGTATTTCCAGGCATCGTTCAGATCCCCGTAGCTTGCGGAGGTGTAGCCGGCGTCCGGATCGGTTTCGTGTCCCAGCTGGCCGAAGAGATCAAAACCGTTGCACAGCAGAACCGTTCCCAGACCCGTTGCATCCTCGGCGTCTTTTTCCAGCACGCAGGAGGAGTGTCTGCTGTTGGAGGCCTTTATCAGATCGCCGTTTTCCGGATAGAAGGTTTCTCCGTCAAAGCTCGCAAATCCTCCCTCGCAGGTTGCGCGGAAGTTGTGGGCGTTCTTCCTCTCGTATGAGCAGTTGAGATGCTCGTCAAGACCGTTGGAGGATCCGTTGCCCAGGCCGAGGCTGTCGGAATTGTTCACAAGCTGCGTGCCGCCCCTGACGTAGAGATTCTGGCCTATGCCGATGGTTTTGTTTATTGTCTGGTAGCCGCCATCGCCGGTAGGCTCCTGCTTCGAACAGAAATATGTCTTTCCGCCGGCGCTCTTCTGGGACTGGCTCAGCACCATCCAGCGCTTGAACTCCCGGGCGTTTTCATCGGTGTAGAAGCCGATGGTGAGAT
Organism: Succinivibrionaceae bacterium; assembly: GCA_017480795.1. Classification (GTDB taxonomy): domain Bacteria; phylum Pseudomonadota; class Gammaproteobacteria; order Enterobacterales; family Succinivibrionaceae; genus UBA2804. Next base: position 2,576 of record JAFURY010000061.1, on the reverse strand, counting down.
ACCGGTCGCTCGGATCGTTGTAACTGTTGTGGGAGTTGTTTCTCCAGGAATACTGCGACTGGGTTTCTGACGGATAATCCATGTCCGCCTGTCCGAAGGCCACGTCAGTGATCCCTGTGAGTTTTCTGAAGGTGTTGCCGTTCGCATCGGTGGAATGATACTTGTAGTAGGCGTCCTGCGACACGCTGTTGTGGGTCGGGGTCGCGGAACTGGAGTACTGCATGTCAAGAACCGATTCGATGCGGGTGATGTCAGCGCCGAACAGCGGATGGTAATAGTCGTTCGAATCGCGAACCAGCCAGTCTCGGCCGGTCAGACGGCCGAAGTCGGAGTACGTGGCCTCCGGCGCTCTGTTCATGTCACCGCTGTACTGACTGTTTACCGCGCTGGCGGATATCTCCTTCTCGCCGTCCGTGCAGGTCCATCCGGAACCGTCAAGAGCCTTGAAAACATTGTCGGCCGTGCAGCTGGCGGCGCTTTCGGCGTAGCACTGGGAGCTGCTGGAGTAGATCTGCTGCCAGAGCAGAAGTTTCGCGTACTTCTCCTTGGCTTCCCACGAATACTCGGAATGGTCGGCGATATCCCCGATAAGTCCGGTGGTGTCGTTGCCCCAGCAGAAGAGGTTGGAATCCCCTTCCTTCACCGCATCAGCATCGGCGATGGCGCAGAATGCCCAGTCGCCGGCCGCCACCTTGGTCATTTTGAGTCCGTCTGGGAAAGTCAGAGCCACCGGATACGGCACCGCCTTGACCGCAAAGCCGTGGGAAAACGCGCTGCCGTCGCTGTTCTTCAGATCCTGGAAGGACTTGTAGTCGTCATGATCCGCGTAGTCGGCTCCCAGCTGCTTGGAACTGTTGTTGCCCCAGCAGAGAACCTCGCCGGAACCGGTCAGGGCGCAGGCGGCGTCCCGGCCCAGAGCGATGCTGGTTACGTCGGAAAGATAGTCTCCGCTGGCGTTCTGGGTTCCCTTGAGCACTCTGGAAGCGGCGTAGGTGTAGCGGCTTGCGGTTCCCAGCGCCCCCGTGCCGGTCTGGCCGAAGTAGTTGTCGCCCCAGCAGTAGGCGGCGCCGTCTCCGGCGACGGCGCAGGCGAAGGTTCTGCCGGTTTCAACCTGCGTGATATTGGAAAGCGGCAGTCCGTCCGCGGTTTTAACCTGGGCCGGCTGGTAGCTGTACAGCTTTTTGACTTTGGTTCCGTCCTCGTGGTACTTGCCGCTGTCGTCCTTGAACTGCTCCGGATCGCCCAGGTTCGCCCAGGCGTTACTGCCCCAGCAGTACACGTTGCCAAGCCGGGTCGCGGCGCACCTGAAATCGGCGCCCTTGCCGGAAGAAAGGGCGATGAAGCTGGAGGACATCAGAGAAGTGGTGTTTTCGATGTCGTCCGCCACCTTCTGCACGTTATCCTTGGCGGCAGGATCGTCCGGAAGATTTTCCATGACGATATCCAGATTGCGGGCGGTGTTTTCAAGGCCTGAGACGAGGGTTTCCTCCGATACGACGCCGGTTCGGGCGGCAAGCTCGTCATAGCTCGCGGCGCCGTATCCGGACGCCAGCAGCAGTTCGTCGGCGGCTACGGCTCTGACGGAATCGGAGGTGACGGCGGTCGGATCGTTGTAGTCGCCGGCGATGGTCTCGGACTTCAGGTTTAGCGCCTTTGCGATGGCCTCAAGACGTTTTGCGTATTCGTCGCCTGTGGCGCAGCCTGCTTTGCTCTGATCGAAGGTGGTGTCGGCCAGAGTCGTGAACGGAGTGATTCTGGCAGGCGTCTTGCCGACTCCGCCGTCGCCAAGATCAAAGAACTCCGGATTGAAAACCGTGGCTGTAAGAAGCGTGTCCCGCTCTGTGGTCTTGCTCTGCGCCTTGCCCAGCACCGTATTGACGGATCCTTTCGGAACAAAGGCGATCAGTCTGGCGCTGCCGTCCTTTTCTATCTGTTCCTTGGCGCTCTGGGTCAGTTTGAGAACGCTGTTGCCGGCGTCGTCGGTGACGCCATTTGGCTCGGCGGCATCGCAGCGGCTGTTGCGGTTGATGTCGATGCAGACGTCGGCTCCGCTGACGTAACCTAAAAGCAGCTAGGCGTTCATGCCGAAGGCTGCGGGCTCCGAAGGGTCCGGATTTTCCGGATCGCTAGGATCGGCCGGATCGGTAGGATTTACCGGCTCGGAAGGGTCTTCGCTGTTGCTGCCGTGATGATGATGACTACCGCCGCATGCGGCAAGACCGCAGGCCATCATGACGCACATGGCAAGGGTGGTGAGTTTCAATTTTATATCCATGGTGTACTCCCTGTGGCATGCTGGGAAAGCGCATGCCGCTGTGTTGTGGAACTCTTCGAGTTTTTGCAGGACATGGAATGAGGAATTCGATATCCGCTACAGTTTGATAGTTTACAGTTGTTTTTTTTTTTAACCACTTTTTGATCGTCCTGTGTTACAGAAATGTTACTATTCACACCCCCGGGGACAGCCTCCCCGGATGGGCATAGCACCAGCCAATACACCTCACACGCAACAACCCTGTCTACTACCCTAAAATACCCAAAAAATGTGATACAAGGATCAAATTTGAAAAATAATT
>JAFURY010000060.1 GCA_017480795.1 Succinivibrionaceae bacterium | reverse complement strand
TATGTAACGCACAATGTTGATGTGCTGAAAGACATTATGAAGGGGTTTATTGATTTTCTTCCGAGTTGTGTAAAATGTAAGACATCGCGAAAACGTACCGAGGAAAAACGGTCACTGCGAGCGGTATTAGACAGTCTCGCGCAAACCGTTATGCCACCTGCGTTTATCGAGTGTTTAATGCAGGCTTAAAGACATGGACATATAAACTTCTGACCTTCTCCAAAAATCCACAGATCAAGCTTACCGTTCTCCGGATGATCCCAATATACACTACTATGCCAATCCCCAGTATGCTCAGGGCTATTAATATTAAGCGCAAGAATACTACTGACATAAGTCTGAGGAGTAGTTCTCGGTAGATTTAACATGTTGCTAATCCTTGTTATTACTTTAGCAATAATTAGCCCATTGCATAAAGAGTTTTCTCCTAATCATAGTCAGGAGCTTCAGACCTTACTTCAATTTTGTAATGATCACCAAGACCAACAATCTCCCGATTGTTTATCCTTATGACACGTGAAGTACACCCTTCAGGTTTGCGTTGGCTTTTCTCAGCACCGGAGAGATTTATTTCTCATCCACGACAATATCGATGACTAGCACCGGAGCGTTGTTTTTGTCCACATAGCTGTACTGGGTGTGCCCGGCGAAAAAATCGGCATCTCCGGTGCAGAATTTCCGCTCCCTGAAAAATGCTTCGATTTGCTCGTCCGTGATCTGTTCGTTTCGTTTGATCAGCCTGAGAACCTTTTCCGGCTCGCAGCTGATGATCGCCGAGGATATGGGAAAGAGGGCGGCTATTTCGTCCCGGTAGGAGTCGGAAAGAGAGTAGAAAATCCTGTTCACGCCGTTTTCGTGGCTGCAGTTCACATCGGTGATGTTCTCGTCCACCACCACCGGTCTGAGTCTTATGCAGCCGGCGGTGAATTCAGGTATTTTTCCGTCTGATTTTTCAGGAGATGTGACGCGATCGGTGATGAGATAGGCGCTGGCCACTATGAGCGCAAGATAGACGGCCAGTCTGGCGATTCTGGCCGGGGTAAATTTATGTGACATCTGATACTCCCTCTGCCGATATTTTAACAGAAGGGAGAAGAATTGATCACAGGCATTCGGTTCTTGAAACGGTATAGCTGGCGATTTCCCTCCGGTATTTGTCCACCAGAAGATATTTCACCGTCTGGTAGGAGCCCTGGCGCAAAAGAGAATCCCGCCTGCAGGCCTGGGTGACAAAACTGCCGCGGATGGCGGTGAGATTGGCGGCGGCATGGGGATCGGATGCGATTTCCTGCAGTGCGTCGTCGGATAACGCCAGATAGATGTTCATGGTGTTGCCGCTGAGACGGCAGAACAGTCCGGTTACGGCGGCGGAGGAGGTTTTGCTGATGGAATTGGTGCAGCGGGCTTCCACGTCAAGGCGGTTCATGGCGCTGGCGGAAACGCCGGATCTGGTCTGATTTTTAGGCGCACCGAAGGTCATGCCGGCTCCGCAGGCCTGACATGCCAGAGCCGCGGCGGCAAGCGCCAAAAGAAAGCGGGAGAGTAGTCTTTTCATGGTCATCACCGTTTGCACCAAAACCGATTGTTTGCAATTCCATGCGCGATTGATATGCAAAATCATGCAAATGCCGTGCCTGAAATTCGGATCTGCACACTCATGCCGGTTAATTGCTGCTCAGATCGTCGGCGATGAATTTTTCGACCTTTTCCTCGACTGCTTTTGCTTCATTCGAACCAAGTCTGCCTCGGACGGAAATCAGCCTGGCGCCGGCTGTGCGGTAGCCCCATCTGTCGGCAACGGAGAGCCAGAATACCGCGTCCGGATTGTTCTTTTCGCCGGCTCTGAGCATGCCCAGCAGGTAGGCCGCCTCCTCGCTGCCAAGCATTGCGGCCTTTTCGTACCAGGCGGCTGCCTGTCTGCTGTTTTTCAGGGTTCCTCTTCCTGTTTCATAGGCGATGCCCGCCTTCAGACAGGCGTTCTGATGATTCCGAGCCGCCGCGGCGAGAAAGTATTCCAGAGCCTGCCTGCGGCTTTCGTCGGCGGTCATGCCTCTGATCTGCCGATCGTACAGCAGACCCAGCCGGTAGGACGCCTCGGCGTTGCCGCCGGCTGCCGCCTTGAGGTACCATTTCTGCGCTCTGGTTTCATCGGGATTTCCGCCTGAGGGCGGAGAACTCAGCAGCGTTGCGGCAATCAGGGCGACTTCAGGCTTGGCGCTCGCGGCGGCGGCTCTGAGACAGAAGCCGAACGCGGCGTTGGCGCTGTTCATGCGGTACAGGCGCAGACATTTTTCTTCCTCGTCGCCCTGGGATGCCAGCCACTGCCTGACCCGGTCCATAGCGGCGGTCTGTTCCGCCGGAGACAGCCTTCGGGCATTGCTGGCCAGGGCGGATCTGGCCGCATAGTTTCCGTTTTCGCTGGCGGCAAGTGCCCAGAAATAGCCTTCTCTGACATCAAGCTTCGGAACGCCGAGACTGTAGTATTCCATGAGAGCAAGCTGCGCTCTTGCCTCTCCGCTCTCGGCCGCGTTTTTGAAGTGGAGAAACGCGGCGTTTCTGTCGCCTGCCGCGCCCTGGCCCTTTGCCAGCATTGCGCCAAGCTGATACTCCGCATCCGGATGGCCGAGACCGGCGGCCGTGCCGAACTGTTCAAGCGCTTCCTCGTAGCGGTGCAGCTTCAGCAGGATCGAGGCAAGACGCCATCTGGCATCGGGCGAGCTCGTGTCGGCCGACGCGGCTCTGTGGTAGTTTTCCAGCGCTTTTTCAGGCTGAGGGTTCATTCTGCCGATGCGTCCGGCCAGCAGATCGGCGTAGGTCATGACGATCTTTGCGTCCGCATCTTTCTGCCCGGCCGCCAGCCGGCAGTATCGCAAGGCGGACAGCGCGCTGCCGGTGGCGGCGGAGGAGAAGCATTTTTCGGAGATGTCCCGGGCCGAAACGGACTGAAGGCAGACAGTCAGCGCAAATGCCAGCGCCAGCGTTTTTTTGCAGATCATGGCTATCCCTCTTTTTCCTTGGGCGGTTGTCCGTTATGTGATGAACGAGCAAGCGGCAACCTGCCATAAATGTTAGCATAACGGAACAGATCCTGGCTCTGGTTTTTATCGTTTCCCGAAAGTCTTCCGCGGCTTTCCTGAACGGTTGTTTTTGGTGACAGCTGCGCTGTCATGCGGGGTGTTTATGAATGCCGATAGCGAAGCTGATGGAATCCATCTGACTCTGACCCTGAATTCCTCTGATGACGTGAACAGTTTTCTGGCTGTCTACCGCAGCGGTTTTCGCAATTTCACCATGGTCATCAACTATGATCTGAAAGACTCCTACGATTCTCCCTTCTATTCCCTGACCGACGAGCTCTCCTCGGTGGATTTCGACATAGTTGTCGGTCCCAAGTGCGCCAGCATTGATTATCTGTTCTACTGGTGTTCGAATCTTCAGAAGGCTCCGCGCATCGACACCGGCAGGGTCGTCAGCATGAACTACGCCTTCGCCTACTGCTCCTCTCTGACCCGGATCCCCGGGTATGACGTCTCGCAGGTGCGGAGCATGAACGGTCTTTTCGCCGGATGCGAGAGCATGGACGAGGTCCCGTTTCTGAACACCTCGAAATGCGCCGACATGACCCATATGTTCGACGGCTGCCGCCGGCTGAGAAAGGTGCCTGATCTCGACACCTCAAGTCTGCAGTTCGCCGGATACATGTTTCACGATTGCGCGGCTCTAGAGACCATCCCGGACTTTTTTCTGGACAACGTGATTGTGGCCGACGGGATGTTCTCGGGCTGCAGAAGTCTCCGATCTCTGCCGAAACTCAGCATGCGCAACGTGTGCCGTATCAGAAATTTCGTGTCCGACACCGCCATAAGCGAGACCGACCGACCGGTTCTGACGGTATCTTCGGCCAGAATAGAGCCGGAGCCGGGAGTGGAGATCCGCTATTACGAAAACCATGTTCCCGAGAACGGGGTGGTGATTCTCAACAGCATCCTGGACCTGTCGGACGAGATTCAGATCGCGATCCAGACCGGCGCCCTGAAGGAGCTTGTCATCAACTACGACGTGGTATGCACAAGGCTGGACAACGTCTGGTATTCCAATTCGCCGTTTGTTCACAGCTATCGCGAGCTGGATCTCAGGCGCGGAGGAGACGATCCTGCGGATTCGTTTTACGCCTTTGAGCATACCCATATTCTGCAGAAGGTCGATTTCCTCATAACCTTCGGCCAGCGCTGCCACAGCGCGGCGGGACTTTTTCTCAACTGCTCGGAACTGGAAACGGTAGGCTGGTTCGACACCAATCAGATTGCCGACATGCATTGCATGTTCATGGGCTGCTCCGCGCTTGAGGACGTTCCTCAGCTTGACATGTCCCGCTGCCGGAATCTGCGCTGCTTTCTGGCCGAATGCTCCGCTCTGAAATCGGTTCCCATGTTCAACACCTCCTGCGCCGTCGACATGGCCGAAATGTACCGGGACTGCCGGAATCTTTCAAACATTCCCGACATCGACGCATCCGGGTGCTCCGACGTCTCCATGATGTTTTCAGGTTGCCGCAGTCTTGAGAGCGCCCGTCTTGCGAACACCGGCGCCGTGAGACTGCTTGCCGGTCTCTTCAGAGGCTGCGAGTCTCTTGAGCGTGTCGAGTGTTTCGACACCTCCATGGTTGTCTCCATGACGGACATGTTCCGCAACTGCAGTTCTCTGAAGGAGACGCCGCCGCTTGACACCAGAAACGCGGTTTTCATGAACTACATGTTCGCAGGCTGCAGCAGTCTTGAGAGCGTGCCCTTCCTCAACACCTCAAAAACCGTGAACATGGAGGGGATGTTCATGAACTGCTCCTCTCTTGGCGAACTTCCCGATTTGTCCACTTCCCGCGTGAAGATTTTCACCCGCGCCTTTCAGGGGTGCAGATCCCTGGTGGAGGTGAGCTTTGCGGACATGAACGATGCCGAAAACACCCAGTTCATGTTTTGCGACTGCGGAGCCCTGAAAAGCGCCGCCTGCTTCGATCTGCCCAACGTGGCCTATGTCGACGGCATGTTCATGAACTGCAGGAGGCTGCGGCAGGCCATGCTGTTCAATGTGCCTAAGGTGGAAACGGCCGCTTCTCTGTTCAAGAACTGCGTCAGCCTGAAATTCGCAAGACTCTGTTCGGCCAAACGCATTTTCGTGGTTGAAAGCATGTTTTCCGGCTGCGAGTCTTTGGAGGCGGCGCCGGAGCTTGATACATCGAGGGTGGTGGACATAAGAAGAATGTTTGAAAACTGCCGCCGTCTGAAATCGGTTTCCGGATTCGATTTTTCCAATGTGAGACATACCCAGGGTGCGTTCAGAGGGTGCGACAGCCTGGAAAGCTTTCCCAAATTCGAGGACGAGACCATGGTCATTCAGCAGGAGCAGAGCGGAGAGCCGGAAACTATGGACGCGCCGTCCTTCAGATCCATGCTTGATCTTGACATCTCTTTTCTGGGCCGCGATGCGTCCAAGAGCAAGCCGGAGGAATGCTGAGCCCGGATCCCTGCAGACCATAGCTGGAACATCCCTGAGACGGATTCGATCAGCGGCTGTTTCTGACCGAATTGTGATCGTTTGTTGCACAATCAGTCCGGGTGTGATATAAGGGCACTGTATTTCAGAGACGGGTTTTCGACTATACTCTCAATTCTTTTTGCTGACTGAAATCCGGATCGCATTTTCAATGTGTCTTTGCCGGCGTGGCGAGGGCATGCTTTTTTGTTTTTGATTTTATGGTGCTTTTATGAATCGGTTGCTATCTTTGGGCTTCTGCTGCGGGGTCATGATCTCCGGAACCATGCTTTCCGGGTGCGGGGAAACGCTGTTGGATGGCTCCAGCGATGAAAAGCTGATGGAATCATACAAGGAACTGAGAAAGGATCTGTCCCAGTCCGAGGCGGGCGCCTTCGATCTAGCCTTTCACAAGACTCGGGATCTGGTGAACGCCGAAAGTTCGCAGTCGGCCAGGGATTCCTTGAGAGAAAGCTTTTTTTCGGGCAAGGGCGTGGCTCAGTTCATCGCCGATGCCAAAAAACGGGTGGAAGCCCAGGTGGTGGAGGTGTCAAAATCCATGCAGGAGTCTGCCGAGTGCTACAAGAGCTATTCCCAGGGGCTGCAGTTCTCACAGCAGCGGATGAAGAACAGTTCGGTGGATCCTGAAAACCGGGTGGAGTACTCCTTCGATCTTTTCAACGGCTCGAACTATCCGGTGGCCGCTCTGCAGCTGGATCTGACCATGGAGATTTTCGGGGCGCCGGATTACGAGAGAAAGTTTGACGGCGACAATTTCGTCAGATGCTTCGGCTCCGCTTCCGTGCCGCCTGGCGGCCGTGGCAAGTTCACCTGCAATATCCGCTACAAGATGGGTTCCATCAGGTTTGACGGACCGGTGGAGGACATGCAGGTGTTCAGCATGACCCCGGTGAACAACGATCCGAATCTTCAGGACGGCAAGGAGGAAGCCAAGTCCATGGCATCCTGCCGCAAGGAAATGGAACAGCACAAGGGAGAACTGAAGACTCTGACCAGCTACATGGAGCAGCTGATGACTTATCGCCGCTGAGCCGCGGCCGCCTTGAAATACGGCGGACAGTACGAAGAACCGTCTACTTTTCGTAGTAGGATGGCATGGACGACAGCTTGAGGCAACCTCTGAACATGTCTCTTGACTGCTTGAGCTTCGAGGTTTCAAAGTGCGGAACCGTGGCAAGATTCGAACAGCCTTCGAACATCTGCTGCATATTGGTCACGTTGCGGGTGTCGAAAAACGGTACCGAAGTCAGGTGGAAGCAGCCGTTGAACATGGAATCCATCGACGTGACGCTGATGGTGTCGTAAAGGGGCACGAAGGTCAGGTTGCGGCAGTTCTCGAACATGGAATCCATGGTGAGCACCGACGAGGTGTCGAAGAACGGCGCCGTGGTCATTTCCATGCAGCCGAAAAACATTCCGCTCATGTCGGTGACGTTCTCGGTGTCCATTTCCCCCACCGTCTTCAGGTTGCGGCATCCCCGGAACATCTCCTGCATGCTGGCGACATTGCCCGTATCCAGATCTCCCACTTCCTCCAGGGCTATGCAGCCGTGAAACATGCTCTGGGCGGTCTGCACGCTGCCCATTTTCAGTTCCCCGATCTGCTTCAGCGCCGCGCAGCCGTTGAACATGTTCTGCATGTTCTTCACCTGGGAGGTGTCCGGCAGGCTGAAGGAGGAAAGACTGTAGCAGCTGAAGAACATGTCCTGGGTGCTGGTGGCCTTCGGAGTGTTCAGACGCGGCACCTCGGAAAGCATCTGGCATCCGCTGAACATCGACTGCAGGCTGACGGCGGCGGAGCAGTCAAGCTTCGGAGCGATTCTGAGGGCGGCGCAGTCCTTGAACATGCATCTGAAATCGGTAACTCTTTCGGTGGCGAACGACGGCAGATCCTCAAGGGCGGTGCACTGCTGAAACATTCCGTACAGCTTGGTTACGGACGGTCCCAGCGCGATCTGAAAATTTATGTGATGAAAGCCGAGACCGAAGAACGGGCTGTTGGACTGTGCTTCGGCACCCACGTACTGAAGCGGCTCAAGATCGTAATTCAGAAAGAGAATATCCAGATCGTTGTTCACGATTCGGGTGATCACCTCTGTGGCAACCTCCTGAGGCGAATCCAGAATTATGCTGTGTTCGGTGGGTTCAAGTCTCGGTGCCATGACAAATCCTTTTTTTGTTACTGCAGGCTACTGCTTTTTAGCCAATACAACGTTTCATTGTATCGTTTTCGGTCCGTCAAGCGATCCATCCGTCTGATTTGAAACTGTATATTTTTGACATGGATTACAGTTTTGAAATCTCTGACATGACAATCCGATAAATTTTCGAATCCTTTCCTCCTTCCGCCGGCGGGATTCGCTTCCGTGGCGCTCGTTTGCCGCCGGATGACCGCGGATGCCGCCGGTCTGATTTTTGTCACAATAAAGAACGCTTTGCTTTGTGGCAAACCGCCGCGGTATTGTAAACTTCGATCAAGATGTTTTTGGAATTTGCGAGATATGAAAGAGGATAAGGAAATTCAGGCTCCGGAGGAAGGGAGCGTCGAGTCGGCCGAGACCGATCTCATGACCGAGGAGGAACGCCTGGAGTCGGAAGCCCGTGAGGCCAAAAAGAAGATTGAAATCGACCGCTATCTGATGATTGACGACGAATCCAAGCGTTCGGGGATGGTCAAATCGGCGGTGCTGCTGACGGTGACCGCGGTGGTTGTGGCGACGGTGCTGGTTCTTTCGGTGACCAGAACTCTCAGCGGCGCATCTTCGGCATCCGAGGTGGCCGAAAAGAACCGCAGCATTTTTCTGAACAATCTGGAGAAGAAGTACGGAGCCGATCCGGCGCAGCGGAAGCATGTCCTTGACTTCAGATTCGACGGCAGCCGTTTTCTGATGTCCAGGGTTGCGACCGACGCGTCCATGAAGCTGTCGGGCGACCTGGAGCCGGAGAACGTAATGGCTGCCGGCTATGATTTCTTTGCCGAATCCCTGTGCAACAACGCCGAGAACATTATCCGCAGGCAGCTTGCCATAGACGAGGTGGATTACATTTTTTTCCAGGGCAAAAATCAGCTTTACACCGTCAAGGTCACGATGGCCAACTGCAGACAGTCCAGAAAGCGTTCGGAACAGGGCGGATCTGATCAGAGCGGAGCCGGTTCGGACGGCGCCGGCAGGGACCTGGCAGATCACTGATATCCGCGGCATGCGGATGCGTTTTGTTTTTATTTTCAGTTAAACGGGGTGGGTTATGGATGTAAATCTTCAGGTCCAGCAGAGCGAGGATGTGGCGAACTTTGCCAGCCGGATAACGCAGAAGTACCGCAATTGCATGGTGGTCAACCTGTCTGACGGCACCTGCTACAACTGCGGGCTGCGAGCCATGGAGGACAGCTCCATGGAAGAGCCTGACGGTTCGGAATCCTACAGCGAATGGCTGAGAATCTTCACCGAGACGGAAATCGAGCTTCCCGAACAGTCGCGCATGAAATGGATGCTCAGCATGGAGAATCTCCGGCAGTCTCTCAACGATCATCATTTCTTCATTTCCGTAACCTACCGCAACCGCCGTCTGCCGAACGACGAGTGCTGGCAGAGACTGCAGGTGGTGCTGCTTGAAAGCGACAACATGGGCATTCCCCAGCGGGTGATGATGGTGCAGGAGAAGATAAGCGGCAGCATTCTGGCCGGCGAGCAGCGGTTTTTCCGCTGCGGTCTGTTCGGCGTCATGCAGTTTTCGGTGGTCACCGACGGCCTGAACCGGTGGCGCCGTTTCTCCTACCTGAACGTGAACGAGGAGGCGCTGAGAATATTCGGCTACACCCAGGATGAGTTCTACGAGGGAATGCGCAGCCAGCAGATCGATCTGATCGCGCCTCAGGACATCGCCAACTTCATCGATCTGGTTTCCAGCCTCAACCAGCCGGGGGAGAGATCCGAGGTGCACCTGCACATCATCAACCGCTCCGGCTATGTGGTGGTCATCGGAGGCGAGGCCGAACTGTGCGTAAACGAGGACGGCCGCCGGTTCATTCAGATCATTTTCATCGATGAGAGCAAGGAGGAAAGCGGCAGGGAGGTCATCGCCGGTCTGAAAAAGGAACTTAAGGATCTGACCGAAGCCATTCCCTGCGCGGTTCACCGCAGTCTTATGGCCGGCAAAAGCACCACCGAGTATGTCAGCCGCGAGTTCACGGTTCTTACAGGCTATGACTGCACTGATCTGAAACTGAAGTTTGACGGCGTGTTCCAGAACATTCTTGCAACTGCCGATGACGTCAAGGCCTTCAATTCCGGCTTCAGCCGGGCTCTTACCACCGGGGCGAGAGTTGCGGTGGATCTGAATGTGAAGCGCGGCGACGGATCCGTGGTGGCGGTGCGGGACTGGCTCTATGTCACCCATGATGCCAGAGATCGGCTGTGGCTCTACGGCTGCATGCTGGAAAACACCACCGAGGTCAACAACAGAAGCAGAGCCGAAAATTTCGAGGAGATCGCCGACTACTGCGCCGCCGGGTTCGAAACCATTTCCCGGGTTTCGGCGCTGCTTAACGCGCAGGGCGACGGGAAAAAGCCGGCTCTGGCGGATCTGGCGGAGGTCCTGGCCAGAGATACCGGCGCGTCCGTGGCCGTTTACCGGATCTCCGACGAAAAGGCCAGCGCCGAGGCGGTATGCTGGAAAACCGCCGAGGGCGAAAAGGATGTCAAGCCTGACGAACTTGAGATCGCCGGGATCTCGAGGATGCTTGATGCATGCCGGAACGCCGGCTTCATGATCGCGCCCAACGAGATTGTGCTCAAGTCCGCGCTGAGCGTCGATTTGGCGGGAACCGCATTTTTAAGAGATGCAAGACAGCTGGTTGCCCTCGCTCTTGTCCGTGGGGACGCTTGCGCCGAAACCTTCCTTGTCATCAAAAATCCTCAGCCGTGGATAATGCATCATCAGATCCCAAAGACTCTTGCCGATATGCTGCTTGCGGTGGGCGGGCGGTTCCTGTAGCGTTCGGATTTTTTTGTCAAACCTGCTAAAAATATATGGCAACCGGCGGCGTTTTACATAAAATGAGTAGTGTCGGCTTCTGGTTGTCTTGGTTCGCTGTGTTTTGCGACCGGTTGCGGACTGGTTTGCGCTTGCTGTATTCTTTGTGCATTTCCTGATTTTTTCACCAAAACTGATATGCGTGTTTTTCATGAGCAAAAAGAACAGTGAACTCTCAGGTTTCGGTTTTCTTGATTTTCTCCAGCTGTGCTGCTACTGCTTCGTGTGCTCGGTGATCGGCTTTGCCGTGGTCTGGACGTTCTTCTGGGTTGTGGACGGCAGTCCCGAGAGCGTCTGCGGCGAGCTGAAGCAGAGTTTCAAAATGAACGATACCTTTGACTACGCCTCCTGCCGTCTTGAGAACGACGACGAGATCAGGCTGGTGCTGGACGTGCGCAAGGGCATGGAGGTTTATTTCAGGGATCTGCCGAAGCAGGTTGACGACAGCGAACTTTCCTCGACGCAGCTGGATTACTATTGCGGGCAGATCTTTGACAGGGTCAGAATAAGTTCCCTGGAGCTTAGCATCAGGGTGGATCGGAAGATCAGTCAGCGGATCCATGTGAACCGCAGTATGTGCATGTAACTTATGAAGAAAATTCTTGTTCTTGCGGCGGCGGTGATTGTCGCCGCAGCAGTTGGCCTTTTCCTTTTCAGTCAGTCTCCTTCGGATGATCGCAAGTCTTCCGACGACTCCGTTTCTGCCGCATCAGGCGGCGGAGCGGATGCGGGAGCCGCGGCGGAGGCCTGCGGAGTCATCCGGGAGGCGTTTCTCAAAAGTTCCAGCAGTGCCTGGACTTTTTCCGGATGTTCGGCTCTCGCCTCCGACCATTACCAGGTGAAGGTGTGGACCGCCCAACAGAAGGCTGCAGCCCAGCCGGCTGTGTTCGCCGCGGGCGATCTTCCCCCCGACATGGCCGCGAACATGTGCGATCTGTTTTTCCGATCCTTTGATTTCATCGTCAAGGCGGATTTTGTCGTTCTCGGATCCGATCGGAAGTCGCCGGTGATGATTTTCAATCTTGACCGCAGGATCTGCAGCTCGTCCCTGGTGCGGGATCTTGACTCGAAATAATTCCTTTGCGTATGCTTTTTGCGCTTTCCGCTTTCTCCATGCCGTTGAAACGTTGACTTGATGAGTCATTGGTGATATACATAGAGCCTGTTTTATGGAGACGTATCGAAGCGGTCATAACGGGGCTGACTCGAAATCAGTTTGACCCATTCGGGTCACGTGGGTTCGAATCCCACCGTCTCCGCCACCTATCCTCTTTTCATTCCGTTCTCCCGTTCTCTGATTTCGACCTGCTGTTGCGAAACTTCCGACGCATGCGGTTGCGCTTTGCGCGTTCGGCTATGTCTGAGCTGTCAGCGGCTGCCTCCCGGACGATCTGAGAGTTCTGCGGTTTTGACGACTCCTCCTCATGGCCAGGTTTGCCGGTATCCCAAATGACCTCTGGCCCGTTGCTGGCATCTTGTTGACGAAATGTGATGCCCGTCGGCATTTGCCAGATGTGATTATCATTTTAGAACCTGGTCATTTTTAATATAATTCCTTGATAAAGCGGTTATATTTTTGTATAAAAACCGTAGTTTGCGACAGAGTTCTCTGCGCTTGATTTTGTTTGTTTGTTTTTGGAGAGAGAATTATGGGTTTGATTAAGGCCGCCGCCGGCGCAGTGCTTGGAACCATGGCTGATCAGTGGAAGGAATTTTTCACCTGCAGCGCGCTTGACAACGATACTCTGATGGCCCGCGGCAGAAAGCAGACCTCTGCCAGATCGTCAAATACCAACGGTCATGACAATGTTATTTCCAACGGCTCAGGCATCGCCGTCGCCGACGGACAGTGCGTGCTGATAATCGATCAGGGCGAGGTCAGAGACGTGGTGGCCGAGCCGGGTCTTTTCACCTATGACAAGGGTTCGTCGCCGTCAATCTTCGCCGGAAGCCTCGGCCAGGGCGTCAAGGATCTCATCAAGACCTCCTGGGAGCGTTTCAAGATGGGCGGAGACACCGGACGCGATCAGAGAGTCTACTACATCAACCTCAAGGAAATTCTGGACAACAAGTTCGGCACCGCCAATCCGATCCCTTTCCATATCGTCGACGCCCGTATCGGCATGGACATGGACTTTTCAGTTCGCTGCAACGGCATGTACACCTTCAAGATCACCGATCCGGTAACCTTCTATACCAAGATCTGCGGCAACGTGGAGGGAGACTACGAGAAAGAGACCCTGGTCACCACCATGAAACAGGAGTTCGTCAGCGCTCTCAACGGCGGTTTCGGCAAGCTTTCCAATCTTGGCATCAGACCTTACGCGCTTCCTCAGCATGTTGACGAGCTGACCGAAAGCCTTAACGAGATCCTGTCCAAGAAGTGGAGCG
Organism: Succinivibrionaceae bacterium; assembly: GCA_017480795.1. Classification (GTDB taxonomy): domain Bacteria; phylum Pseudomonadota; class Gammaproteobacteria; order Enterobacterales; family Succinivibrionaceae; genus UBA2804. Next base: position 14,814 of record JAFURY010000060.1, on the reverse strand, counting down.
AGGCCCGCGGTATCAGCGTGGTATCCGTCGCCATCAACAGCGTGAACCTGCCTGAGGAAGAAGCTCAGATGCTCAAAGAGGTTCAGCGCGCTGCCGCTCTCAGCAATCCTATGCTGGCAGGCGGCTTTATGGCCGGTCAGACCGGTGCCGCAATGCAGGCCGCAGCCAGCAATCCGAACGGCGCGGTAGGCGGATTCATGGGCATGGGCATGGCCAACGCCATGGGCGCCGGCCAGATTGGCGGACTCTTCGCCGCAGGTCAGCAGCAGCAGGCTGCCGGATTCGGCGCGCCTGCCGCTCCTGCAGCCGGCGGATGGGCCTGCAGCTGCGGCGCCACCAACACCGGCAAGTTCTGCAACAACTGCGGCAAGCCTCAGCCTGCTCCTGCCGGAAGCTGGACCTGCGGCTGCGGCGCCTCCAACACCGGCAAGTTCTGTTCCAACTGCGGACAGCCTCAGCCTGCTCCTGCAGGAAGCTGGACCTGCAGCTGCGGAACCTCCAACACCGGCAATTTCTGCAACAACTGCGGCAGCAAGCGTCCGTAAGCGGAATCCGGCTGCCGAAAAGCATGATTGTCAGCCGTTCTGCAAGACGGCTTCAGGGCGGGCTCAGGTCCGCCTGTATTGTATTTCAAGTTCGCGTTTCAGCCGAGTCACAGCCCTCGCGCGGATTCAGCGGGATAATAACGGGATAATATTGAGGAATAAAAAATGAGTGAGACCGATCGCTACAAGTGTCCTTCCTGCAGCGGAACCATGGAGTTTTCCCCAAAATCGCAGAAACTGAAATGCCCTTTCTGCGATTACGAGCTTTCTCTTGAGGAGTACCAGAAGATGGCGGATGACAAGGCCGCCAACAACGTGGACATCCAGGCCGGCGCCAAGAAGATGGACGATCCGGAGAGCGAGGAAGGCGCCGCCGCAAAATATGTCTGCAACACCTGCGGCGGAGAGATTTCACCAAGCTTCACCAGCGCCTCCACCAAGTGTCCTTTCTGCGACGCTCCGATTGTGCTGACCGACAAGATCAAGGGTCAGCAGGTTCCTGATCTGATGATCCCTTTCGCCAGGGAAAAGAAGGACGTTAAGGAAACCTATCTGAAGTTCGTCAACGGATGCCATTTTGTTCCTGCGGATTTCAAATCCTCCGCCCATATCGATGCCATCGAGGCCACCTATGTGCCGTTCTGGCTCTACAGCAGCAAGACCGATGCCGAGCTTACCGTGTCAGGCGAGGTGATCACCCGCTCCAGCATGGGCAACGTCGAGACCATCAAGCACGACGTCTACAGCCTGTACCGTCATGTGACCATGGATTTCGAGGATGTTCCTGCGGACGGCTCCAAGGATATGGACGACGCTCTCATGGATTCTCTTGAGCCATTCAAAGTCAAGGAGGCCCAGCCCTACAATTCGGCCTATCTTTCCGGTTTCGGAGCTCAGATCTACGATGTCAGCGCCGAGGACAACTACGCCAGGGTGAGAACCCGCATGGAGAATTCGGTCAAGGAAACCGTGCTGAAGTCCCTTTCCAGGGATTACGAGAATCTCAAGGTTGAAAGCGATTCCTACCAGTACAGCAACAATTCCATCAAATACGCCCTGTTTCCGGTGTGGATTCAGAAAACCTCCTGGAACGGCGAGGAATACGTGTTCGCCATGAACGGTCAGACCGGAAAATTTGTCGGCCGCGTGCCGGTGGATATGACCAAGGTTGTCATCAGCATCTCCATCTCTACCGTCCTTCTCACCGCAATCGGCGGAGCCATCTATCATTTCCTGATGAATCCTGAAGGTAGCCTGGGCGGCGATTTCGGCATCGCCTTCATCGTATGCGCTGTGATCTGCGGCATTGTTCACGCGGTGCTGGTGTCCGGCAACAACAACGTGGCCCAGCAGACCGCAGCCGTCGAGTACAGCGGCGACATGGAGCCGCTGGACAGCAGCGAGGCGTTTGTAAGATCCTACACCGAAAGAAGAGAACGCAAGTAGCGTTCCGGTTTTCGAACTTCTTTTTGACACCCGGCGGCGGATCCGCTGCGGTGTCTTTTGCATCAGGCTGTCTGACAAGTCGCCAAACGGTTTTCAGGCGGTTGAGATACGCTTTCCGTTTTGCTTAAAATATTTGTGTCCGGCAATTTTGAGGGGGTATATGATCACACAACAGGAAATGACTGCCTATTACGAGGACATCGCGCCGCGTCTCATGCGGTTTCTCCTGGCCAACGGCTGTCCTCATGACAAGGCATCGGACATTACTCAGGAAACCTTTATCCGCATCTGGAACATGAGAGAAGAGCTTGGGCCTGACGACAGCGTTTCCGGACTGGTTTTCCGCATCGCCAAAAATCTCAGAATAGATGATTTCAGACGGTCCTCCCGAGAGCAGCTGGTGGACGAGTATGACGATTCCAATGTTCCCACCGTCACGGACGACAACGAGCTTGAACGGGACAAGGAGTACGTGCGCGGCTGCATCCGCAAGGCGGTGTCGGAGCTTCCCGAGGAGTTCAGGATCTGCTATACCATGCTCAATCTTGGAGGACTGTCCATCAGGGAGATCAGTCAGCAGCTGGGAATTTCCGAATCTCTGGTTAAGGTGCGAATTCATCGGGCCAAAGAAAAGCTCCGGACCGCCCTTGAGCCTTTGAGAGAAAATTTCTGATTATTTTTTTCAGATTTGTAACCGGCATGCTGCGGTAGCGTTATCTCTGCAGAATGAATAATCAAGAGGTGTTTATGAAAAACGGCGAACGCGGAGAATCGGAAATGGAATTCGATTTTGTGGATATGATGGTTCGGGATGCCTTCAGCGATGTCAAGGCTCCGGAATGTCCTAGGTTTGTTGAGACCGCGCAGAGCGGCGAAACTGAAAAGAAAGGTTTCTGGTCTGGCGTCTGGAACAGGATTGTCAAGGGCACCGAGGAACTTGGCAGCGGGATCCGCGAGCTGTCCGACGATACCCTTGACGGCGTCTGCGCCGCAGGCGAGAAGAGAGCCCAGGAGCAGGACCGTTCAAGAGAGGATCGGGATCTTTCCGGCAGATAGCGTCCCGTTCATGATCCGGCGGTCGGCATCGCGGCGGGCGAATACCCGTCGCGCCGGAATTTTCAACCTTTAATTTCCTTGTCAAACACTGCGGCGATGTTGTCGAAACCGCATCCTTTTATCAGCTGCTGGCCGTTTTTCATAATTGCCTCCGCATTTGTTTCAAGAGTCTTTATCCCCTGTTCCAGACGGCGAATGTCTTTGAGATCTTTCACTTCGAACAGCGGTCCTATTTCATGCCTGGCGCAGAGAATTCTCATGGAATACTGATTGTCGGCAATTATGACATTGATGGAAGGCAGCCCAACGCACAGCCTTTCGTAGCCCATGCCGCCGCAGGCTCCGATGGCGAAATCGTGCGTCTGCATAAGCCATGGCATCCGGTTGCTGTATTTCAGCAGCCGGTATCTGACGTTCGAGGCCGCAAGCAGATCTTCGATGGCCGCGTGATCGGGATTGACGGCGCCGGTGACGATGGTGTAGCTGAATTTTTTCAGATATTCCGATGCGATGATGGACTTGACCGTGTAGATGGTGGCATGGGCGGGGTCGGCGCCGCCGAAGCTTATCAGACAGGATTCGAATGGCGTTGAGACTGTCTCCTTGCGGCGCTTCATGAACTCCGAGGAGATCAGCAGGTATTCGCCGCCGGTAAGCAGCATTGCTGAAGGCGGCACCAGAGGCCGATATTCATCCTCCGTTGCGGTGAGGCTTCCGGCGATGAGAATGTGGCAGTTGTGGCGTCGGTTGTGCAGATCATCGATGACGGCAAGACGTCTGGTGTAGGGCAGGCACAGATTTTCAAATCTTTCTTCCAGCTCGTAGCAGTCGATCACCGTCAGATCGGGCCTCAGATCCCGAAGTATCGGAGGGATGTCCTCCCATTTTTCGATAGTGGCGCGCGCGAAGCCGGCGGTGAATTTTTCAAGATTTTCCGACAGACGCGGAGTCATGAAGGTGATGCTCCATCCCTTCATTGCTTCCGCAAGCCGGCTTGATCGAACCAGATGCCCCGAACCGATCCGGCTGTCGGCTCTGAGGATGAACGCCGCTTTAGCCATGGTTCAGCACCTGGTACATCACTTCGGCGGCTTCCCAGTCCTCCAGGGTGTCGATATCCACCACGCGGCTGCGCGGGATTATGTAGGCTGCCGTTTCAGGACCGTTCGTGGCCGGCTTTCCGGTAAGCTGCGCCTCGGCGGATGACCAGTAGAACTGTCCGGCATCGTGGTAGACCTCAGGCAGATCCTGGCTTCTCTTGGTCATGTTTTCCGGCCACACCGGCTCTGGACTTCCGTTTTTCAGGTAGCAGCTGCGCCAGATGGGAAAGGCGTAGGAGCACATGCTGTAGCAGTGAGCACTGTTCTCTTTGAGCATCAGTTCATAGGCTCCTCTTATATCCTCGGCTCTGATCAGCGGAACGGTGGCATAGATGGTGCAGACGTAGTCGACGTCGATGCCGATGCTTTTCAGATAGGCGGTTTCGCTTTGCGCCACCTCGAAGGTGCCGGTGAAGTCGTCGGCCAGCTCTCTGGGTCTCATTCTGAAGACTTCGCCCCCGTAGCGCCTGGCGGTGTCCGCGATCTCCTGATCGTCGGTGGAAACCGCTATATGGTCAAAAAGCCCGGATTTTTGAGCTGCCTCCAGGGCGTAGCTTATCATGGGTCTGCCAAGAAAAGGTCTGATGTTTTTGCGAGGGATTCGTTTTGAGCCGCCTCTTGCCGGTATGATCGCTATGTTGATCATTTGTTCGATCCTCCTGGTTTTTCGGAAAGTTTGTCGGTTGCGGTTTTTAGAAGACGAAGGTATTCCTCTTTCTGATCCGGCAGGAGCGCGTCTTTCGCCTCCTGCAGGGCGGAATCCGCCTTCTGGTATTCGCCTGTGTCGAGGTAGAGCCGCGCCAGTTCAAGACAGGCATCGTTTACGCAGCCGTTTTCCGAAGCCTGCAGAAGATACTTTTCGCCAAGTTCTGGATCCTTCTCGCCGAATGCGCCTATGATAAGAGCTTTGCCCAGTTCCAGCGCCGCATCGGCGTTTCCCTCCCTGGCGCTTAGAGTCAGGGCTTCGTACGCCGCCGCCAGATCCTGCTCTCCGGCCAGCCCCTTGAGCGTTATGAGTCCGGTCCAGTACAGTCCGCCGCTGTTTCCGCTCTGAGCCAGTTCAAGGGCGTAGGCAAGCGCCTTGGCCGGATCCGGCTTCAGATCCCGGGATCCTTTGAGCAGATACGGGATCATTCTGAGTTTTCCGTCGCTGCTACCTCCGGCGGCGGCCGCGGCATACCATTTCATCATTTCTCTGTGATTCTGAATGCTGTAGAGATCGCCGATGGCAATCATGGCATCGGTGTTTCCCGAGGCGGCCGCCTTGTGATACCACTTGGCGGCGCTGTCGATGTTGCTTGAAGGCGAGTACTGATACAGCCGTCCGAGAGTGTACTGCGCTCGCATCTCTCCAGCCTCGGCCGCCTTGCGGTAGAACTGCCAGGCTTTTTTATCGTCCTGCTGGGTTCCCTGCCCGTATTCGTACATCTGCGCCAGGTAGTACATTCCCTGAGGGCTGTTCTGGCTTGCCGCCTTTTCCATCCAGAAAAACGCCTTGCCGTAGTCTACGGGGACGTCCTGGCCTATGGAGTACGCCCGTCCCAGCGACAGCTGGGCGCTGATCACGCCGCTGTTGGCCGCAGTGGTGTAATAGTCCATGGCAAGGGGAACGTTTTTTTCGGCGCCCCAGCCGTTGATGTAGAGCAGAGCCAGGTTGGTCAGACCGTCATAATTCTTCTGCTCGATGCCTGATTTGCGGCACCAGGTGAATGCCCTTTCATAGTCCGGCTCCACGTTGGGGCCGAAGATATAGATGGAGCAGAGTCGCAGGGCGGCATCCCTGGCCAGATCCTCGTTTCTGTTGGTGGCCAGCCTCGACAGCCAGTCAAGAGCGTCCTTCATGCTGATCTTCTGTCTGATCCCGCCGCCGGTGATGTAATAGTCGGCAAGCTCCTTCTGGGCGATGGGAAGTCCGTCCTCGGCCGCCTTGCCAAGCCATTTCAGACCGCCCGCGATGTCGGCCTTGGCTCCGATGGCGTTGAGCTGCATATGACCGATGAAATACCAAACCACGGGATTGCCGCCGCTTGCGGCGTGCATGCATGCGCTGAAGGCGCCTGTCCGATCCACATCCTTGCGGTTGTCGACAATGATGGCCGAGCCGTTTTCAAGGCATTTCTGCTCCAGCAGCCGGCGCTTGGAAGCGCTGTCGCTCCCGTCCGCGTCTTCGCCGTGGCAGGCAGCGCCAAACAGCAGCGCAAGGATCATGAAAACCGAAGCTGACGGCGCCGGCGCAAGTTTTCCAGGGACTGACATCATCGCTTTCCTTCGTGATTTTTCCGGAGTCCGCAATGGGGGATGCTCCGGCGCTTGATGCTCCGGAGCGCCGCATTCGGTGAGCCGGCGCAAGGAACGTCGGCCTGCTTGGGAGTACAATGAATGCTACTTCATCCGTTGTCGCAGGCGCATGTCAGATTATAACCCCTGGCAGGCGCCTTGGGTGCGGGTCGATGCCGGAAATAAGGCGCATGGCCGCAATTTTGAATTTCAGGAGTCGCAATGAACTTGAGAAAGTTCTTTTCAGGCGGATTTCTGGTCGCTCTCGGGTCGCTTCTGCCGGGAACCGGCGCGCCTGCCCGGATATCGGATAGCGGCTTCAGGCCGCAACTGCTCAATCTCATGATCTCCCATCAGGGGATGAGCCAGAATCCCTATTATCTGGTGACCACCACCAGTCGGGGCGTCTTTTTCAAGGTTACCAGCGTCTCGCCGGAAAACATAATGGAAATCTGTTCGAGCCTGCGGCAGGACATGTCCGATCTGCGCTTCAACGCCCTTGGCGACACCGTGGCCGACTGCGAGTCGGCCCGGGTCGTCAAAGTCGAAAGCAGGGAGCCGGTCGCGGTCATTGAAGATCTGATTGCCAGAACCGGGGCCAGAGCATGGGACGGCTTTCGGAAGCGCAGAACGAGGCCCATGGTGGCGGATTCCGGCGACCGGTACGTGCTGTTCATGAATTTTTCCGATGGAAGCAGGGTGGAGGTCAGCGGCTACAACGCCCGTCCGGAAGGTTTTCTGGATCTGCTGTCGGGAGTCAGAAGAATTGTGGAGCGCGAGCTTGCCGGCGCGGGATCCCGCTGACAGAGATCGCATCGGGAGCATCCGCGGATGCGCAAACCGATCCGCGTCAGCAAACAAAAATCCCGCAGGAACCTTCTGGTTCATGCGGGAAAATCTGCATTTATGCTCCAAGAAAACTCTGTTCTTCAGCCAAAGCCCTTTTAGCGCACAATCGCGGTAAGAGTGTCGCCGCTCTTGTTGATGGCTCCGATGGCGCCCTGGCTGTAGGAGGAAACCTTGCTCATGAGATCCTGGATCAGCAGCATTTCCTGCTGCGTGTCGGAGCCGATGGTCTCCTGCTTGTTCTGCAGCGACGTTATGGCGGAGTTGATGCTGGCGACGGAGATGTTCATCTTTGCTCTGATATTGTCAATCAGTTCCTGGGCATCGTTTACGCTTACATGCTTCCAGCCTACGCTCTTAACGCCGAACAGATCGCGGGTGGAAATGTTCGTGTAGTTAGGGTAGTGCTTGGTGTTGTAGTTGATCTCGGAATTTTTGAGCGTGCTTCTGATATCATTGATACCAGGAATTTTAGAGACCTCGATCTGGCCGTTGTCGGCGTTCTTTATAGCGGTAGTAAGGTTTTCCACAGCTTTCAACTGCTTTTCGTCAAATCCGAGCTTGATGCCGTAGCCTTCGCACATTTTGATGACATCGTTGAGATGTTCGATTTTGTCGGCGGTGATGTTGCTGTCTTCCTTCATCCCGGTGATGGCGTTGCGCAACTCTACGACAGCGTTGCTTATCTGTTTCTGCTCCTGCTGAGCCTTCTTGATGTCCTCTATCTTGCCCTTGGCTGCGTCTCTGTTTTCCTTTGCCAGATCGTTCTGCAGGGTGGCGAACATCAGCTCGATGCTGTTCACGTCAATGTCGGAGTTTCTGCGGCCTGTCTGGTTCAACTGGTCAATCTGATTTGTCTGGTCCACCTGGGTGTTGTTTGTAATTTGAGTCATTTTTTTCTTCCTTATTCAAATTTTCAAAACTTGTTTTTTAAATCTGGCGATTGTTGCTCTTTGTCAGCATAACGGTCCATGTCGGACGAGGTTACAAAAAAATTTTTCTTGTTGTCCTGTTTCGCAAAATGCCGTCCAGTCGAACTGTTTCCGTGTTCGGCATGAAACAAGTACCCGATCTTGAAACAAGTACCTGATCTGTTTGAGCATTGAACTGCGTTTTGCCTGGTGTACACGGAAATAAGTCTGATATTGCACTTTCATTATATATCGCATGAGGATCGTTTTTTTTGTCTGTTGTCGCGGTTTGTTGATGATACTAGCATTAAAATATATACGCGCGATTGCTTTGGGACCGTTTCTCTGTTTGCGAAGTCCTTTGACCGGCTGTCGTTATTCCACATGCGGCGGCGCGAAACGTCTTGTTATGAATAGCTGCGATTTTTGGCTTGAACTGTAACAGAGACTGGTTTTGAGCGTTAACAGAACAAAGCAATCAAATATGAGGACACAAAAATGATTGGCACTAATTCAGTTGACGCTTTGCAGCAGACAGGAAACTCATTCTCCCAGACCCCTGATGTTTCGGCTTTAAGAAGTCAGGGGGAGATCAACGGGCTGAGCGTGGTTATCGATGACGATCCGGTTGCGGCCGTTCAGGATGCGGCGGAGGAGGCGACCTTCGGCGTGGACAACTCCAAAAAGCAGAAACTAGCGGATCGCAAGCAGAAGCAGAACGCGAACTCTCTGATAATCGAGCGCGCCGCGGAATACGCTGCGATCATCGTCAAATTCCACAATGCAGACTACGATGCCAAAAAGAGAATCTACGAAAAGACCAAAAATTCCAGAATTTCTGACGTCAGAAAGTTTCTTGGAGATCTGAAGAGCCTCGGCGGCAAGCCTTCCTCAGATTACGCCTTTCTGATTCAGACTGCCAAAGAGGAAGCGGATCCACATCTAAAGCAGTTTCTCAAGGATGCCGCCGACAGCCTGTTCAGGGAGAATTCCAAGGAGATTCTGGCGACTCTGAATTCGGTTGAGGTAGCAGCCGAGAGTTCGCTTTCAGACAGCGTGACTCTCTGCGAATCCTACGGGGAACTTGCCAGCGATCCTGCCGAACCGGAGAAAATGATGGATTTTATCCAGAAGAAATTCGGCGAGGATCGCGTGGACGAGGGCGTGGAGTTCATGCTCAAGTCGCTGGCTGCGGATCTGGCAAGCCCTATGTCCTCCAGCGAGCCTGCAGTGCTGGAACTGGTGGGGAGAAATCTGAGCGTTGTCCGCAGTCTCAACAGCGGCAAGGCCATACTCGCCAGCTTTGTGACAAGACTCGGCGCCGCCCATGATATCAAGGCTGATATCAGTTCGGCCCGCATACTTTCGGGTATAATTGAACTGTCCAAACAGCGCTTTATCACTCCGTCCAGCATACGTGAGCTGTACCGGGAGGTCGCGAAGCAGCAGCCCGACACCGAGGTCCTGCTGGCTCAGGATCTTCTGACCAGCTGCCGCCGGCTCGGCTCCGAACTGTTTGACAAGGAGGAATCCAGAGTCAGGGTCATCCAGGCGGTTGAGGAACTGGTGGACAATCTGGTGGATGCCGAGGACAAGTGGCTTGAAGAAGGAGCGAATTGATTGATTTCCGACGAGGTGCAGGTGTTCGCATCCCGCATAGGTGTGGACATTCCTGAGTTTGACAGATGTCATCCTTTGTGCTTCAGGGTTGACAACGATCTTGAATACTGCATGGAACTTAGAGCCGACGATGTGGTGGAGAATGACGAACGGACCGTATCGGTTCGTCTTGGCGCCATTCTCACGCTGAAGGTTCCGGTTCCGGACTACGACACCGGCATCATCAGACGGTTCCTTGAGAGAGCATCTTTTGAAAACCCTGGAGAGTTTCAGTACACTGTAGGCTCGGTTTCGGGGTATGTTCTGATGATGATGGATATGCCGGAGGACACCAGGGCCGAGGATATCGAGAATTCGATTCTGTTCCTGAAGCGGGAGTATGAGGAGATAAGAGCTCATGGTTAACGATATTTTCAAATTGGGTCTGGGACTTGATGTTCCGCTGCCTCCGACGCAGGAGGAGCATCTTCCGTCAGCCAGGAATCTGGTTCACGGCGGGGTGGAGCAGGATGTCAGAATCGAAGAGCTGTATCAGAAGGACTCGTTTCAGAGCGGCATTTCCAAGGCCTTCGAGTTCATGCCTGAGGAACGCGAACTTCTCCAGCCGTTCAAACTTCAGAAAAATCTGGAAAATCTCTCCATGAAACTGAAGAACTCAAGCGATGCCAACGTGGCCGAGTTTCTTGAGAAAGATGTGACCCAGCTGCTGAACAACAACGATCTTCTGCGGATGTACTGCAGTCTGATGCTGAACTGATTTAAAGGCAGGTATTGCGCATGGAACCCTCCGAACTGGAGACCTTGAAGACACTGGCTTATTTTTATTACAAGGTTAATCTGTATGACAGCGCCATGCGGACTGTCACCGTTATGCTTTTGTACGCTCCCGACAATGTTTGGGCCCGTGGAATGCTGGTGAGGTGCTGCGACAGCCTCGCCGACTACGCCAAGGTGCTGGAGCTTACCAGCGACATGTCCCGTTTCGACGCGGATGAGGCCATCCGTCGCGCGGTGACGGCGCTCAGAGCGAGAGCACTTCTGAAAACCGGCAAGACCGACGAGTCCATGCAGCTGGTGAAAACCATAGTTCCCCGGCTGGAGGAGGATGAGTGAAATTCCTCGAAATGGCTAAAAACGGCTCGAATTCCATCGCCTCGCATGCCGATTTTATTCTTGTAGGTCTGATCATAGCCGTTATTGTGCTGATGATCATTCCGTTGCCAACACCTATGGTGGATCTTCTCATATCCATCAATCTTGGCGCATCCTTCATTATCCTGATGATGACCATGTACGTGCCCAACGTGCTGGCTTTCTCCTCCTTCCCCACGCTGCTTCTTTTCACCACGCTTTTCAGAGTCGGTCTGAACATTTCCACCACCAGACTGATCCTGCTGCAGGCGGATGCCGGCGAGATCATTTACACTTTCGGCGATTTTGCCGTTGGCGGAAATTTCATTGTCGGCGCGGTGGTGTTCATCATCATTTCCATTGTGCAGTTTCTTGTCATCGCAAAGGGCGCCGAGCGCGTCTCCGAGGTGGGAGCCCGCTTTTCCCTTGACGCCATGCCAGGCAAGCAGATGTCCATCGATGCCGATTTGCGCGCCGGCGCAATATCCTCGGAGGAGGCGCAGGAAAGACGAGGCCGAGTGGCCAAGGAAAGCCAGATGTACGGCGCCATGGACGGAGCCATGAAGTTCGTCAAGGGCGATGCCATCGCCGGACTGCTGGTGGCTGCGGTGAACATCGTTGCCGGAACCATCATCGGCGTCACCCAGAACGGAATTTCGGCGGGCGACGCGCTCCAGCTCTACGGCATTCTGACCATCGGCGACGGTCTGGTGTCACAGATTCCGTCGTTGCTGATTGCCATTTCCGCGGGCATTCTGGTTACCAGATCGGGAGAGGAAAGCAACAATGTTGGCGCCCAGATCGGAAATCAGGTTTTCGGCCAGCCGCGAGCGATTCTTATTGCGGCCGGTCTGGTGTTCCTTTTTGCGCTGGTGCCCGGATTTCCAAAGCCTCAGTTGTTCGCGCTGGCCCTTCTGCTTGGCGGCATAGGATACTCGCTTCAGTACATGAAAGAGCACAAGACGGTTAAAAACGATCCGAAGGAGGATATCAAAAACGCCCTTAGGGCCACCACGGAGAAGAACAAGAAGGTCAGTTACAATCCCAACGCGGAGGAGGAATTTTCTCCGGTTGTGCCACTGATACTGGACATCTCCCCCGATCTGTCCAACATCCTTGATTTCAACGAACTGAATTACGAACTGGTATCGCTGCGGAGAGTGCTGTACATCGATCTTGGCGTTCCGTTTCCTGGCGTCCATCTGCGTGAGAATCCGAATCTGCAGGACAACGAGTACATCCTCAATCTCAACGAGATTCCGGTTACCCACGGCAAGCTCGAGAAAGGCTGCGTGCTGGTGCGGGACGATCCTGACAATGTGAGAATGCTCGGGGTTCAGGTGATAGAGGGAACGCCGTTTCTTCCAAGCGAAAAGGCTTGGTGGGTCAGAGAGGATCAGGCGCAGAAGCTCTCGACCCTGGGCGTGTCGTTTCTTTCCCACGCCAAGGTTATTTCTCTGCATCTTTCGCTGGTGCTGGTAAGGCACTGCGCCGATTTCATCGGACTTCAGGAGGCCAAATATCTGCTGGACAAGATGGAGGAGAGGGCTCCGGATCTGGTTCATGAGGCCACGCGTCTCCTGCCGCTTCAGAAGTTCGCCGACTGCCTGAAGAGACTGGTGCAGGAGCAGATCTCCATCCGCGATCTCAAAAACATTCTTGAGGCCATTATTCAGTGGGCGCCGAAGGAAAAGGATCAGGTCATGCTTTGCGAGTATATCCGCACCCATCTCAAGCGACAGATCAGTTACAAGCACTGCGCAGCCCAGAATTTCCTGCCGGCGATTCTTCTGGAGCCCAATACCGAGGAGATTATCCGCAAGTCGATCCGTCAGACCTCCACCGGCGCGTTTCTTGCCCTGGATCCCGCCAGTAGCCGGGCCATTCTGAAGGAAGTAGGCAGAGCGGTTGGCCGATGCAAGGGAAAGGTTGTTATAATAGCCTCAATTGACATCCGCAGATATTTCCGTCGCCTTATCGAGACGGATTATTACGAGATCCCTGTTTTGGACTACCAGGAACTTACGCCGGAAATATCCGTGCAGCCGCTTGATAAAATCAGAATCTAGAAGGATCTGCCGGAGCAACCGAATCTGAGAAATTTGCTGTACTTGTTTTCGGATGATGGGCAGGGCCGCATTGTCTATGAAAAAATACGATAAGGTTAAAAATTTTGTATCAAGTATAGGAAAGAAGAGTCTTTTCTTTCTCTTTTTCGCTCTGATCTGCGTTTCCGCTCTTCTGGCGTTCAATTTCCATGAACTGTACTCCGCCCGCAGGGACAATCTTCTCCTTCACGGGCAACTTGGCACGCATCGTTTGGCCGACGATTTCAGCATCTTTCTCGAACCGAATGTCAGCGAACTGAAAACCTCCACCTTTATCGTGGAGCATATCATGCAGCAGGACAATTACTCCCCTGATGAAGTGAAAAAGTTTCTGACCATGGAAACCAACGTCTTCTCCAAAACGATAGACGGTTCCTTCTCGGGTCTGTACGGTTATTTCAACGGCGATTACATTGACGGCACCGACTGGGTGCCGGATGAGGATTTCAACCCGGTAGAACGTCCTTGGTATCTGTCCGCAATGGTGCATCCGGATCGGATAGCCTTTGTCGACCCCTATCTTGACGCGCTTTCGGGCAGTATCCTGATGACTGTGAGCAAGACTCTCGACGACGGCAAAAGCGTGCTGGCCATCGACATAACGCTTGATTACATCCAGAACCGGGTAGAGCAGCTTTCCCGCATGGACGGCGCCGTTCATATGATAGTCAATTCCAAAGGACTGGTGATCGCTCATTCCGACAAGAGTCAGGTAGGCAAGCGATACAGCGGCGAGGATAATGTTTACGCTTACGTCGCCCAGAGGCTGCAGACGGTGAATGCTCGGGAAATCAAAGGCAGAATTGTGGAATTCGCCGGCGCCAACTACGTGGTTTACGCCAGAGAGATAGACAGCAGCTGGTACTCCGTATCGATAATGGATGCGGATGATTTCTTCAGATCTCTGCATATCATCCTTGTGGCGTCCATAACATCCGTGGTGCTGGTGCTGCTTTCCATAGTCGTGGGCTTTCTGCGGATGGCAAGAAAGCAGATCAGAATTGAAAAGCTCAACGAGAACATGAAACTGGTGGCATCGGTGTACGATCGCATGTACGAGATCCTGCTGCCGGAGGATGTTTACAGAATTATCAACCGCGAGCGCGAGACGGCGGGGTCGGTGGTTGGCGTGGCCAGAAGCGGAGCCCAGAACTTCATTCTGCGGGAACTGGAGGCACTTGCGGATGAAGTGTCGCTGGAGGACGTCAAGTCCTTTGCCGATCTGTCGACCATCGGAGCGCGGCTTGAGGAAAGCGTTTCCGTTTCGCAGGAATTTCTGAGCCGCGACGGCATGTGGTACCGAGCCAGATTCATCAGAACGGAGGGACTTCATTACGGCAGAGTCATGCTTCTGACCGAGAATATCGACCATGAGAAGCGTCGTCGCGATCGGCTGCAGTATCTTTCGGAAACCGATCACCTCACTTCCATTTCAAACCGTCGTAGCGGAGAGGCAAAGATCGCAAAAATACTTGCCCATGGAGGATGCGGCATGTTTGTCCTGCTTGATGCCGATCGCTTCAAGTCGGTCAATGACAATTACGGCCATGATGTGGGCGACAAGGTGATTGTGGCCATCGCCGACTGCATGAAGGAATCCTTCCGCAGCGGAGATGTTCTGATGCGCCTTGGCGGGTTACTATTCACACCCCCGGGGACAGCCTCCCCGGATGGGCATAGCACCAGCCAATACACCTCACACGCAACAACCCTGTCTACTACCCTAAAATACCCAAAAAATGTGATACAAGGATCAAATTTGAAAAATAATTTG
>JAFURY010000059.1 GCA_017480795.1 Succinivibrionaceae bacterium | reverse complement strand
TGTCATTGGCGTGTCTCCTTTATTATGACGATTTCAATTATAAGTGAAGACACGCCTTTTTTCATCTATGAACCCTTGTCACACAAGGCTTTTTCGACTCTTTTTGAGTTGTGTAATAAATACTAGCATCATGGACATGGAAATGTTTCGGACATATATCAGAGACCTGCGGAACCAGAAGGTCTAAAGACAACGAGTCGATCAGGTTTCAGCGCATTATCTCCCGCAGGCATGTGTTTTCCCCAGGCGCATGCCTGAAGACGGATCGGAACTCCTTTATCCCCCCTCTGCCGCGCCCATCGGGACGACGGTTCACGTTCAGGGATAATGCGGGGCGGACGGAGGCGTTTGTATTGTTGACGTTGTTGCCGTTGTCGTTGATGTTGCCATCGTTGTTGACGTTGGCGGCGTTGTTGTCATTGTTGCCACGCGACCGCTCATACAGTCCCGACCACAGCATCATGATAACATACGGTCTCATAAAGTTTGAAACAATCCGCTCATTTTGAAAATCTTTTGCGGTCGCTTTTGCCCCATGCCCCCAGCATGTTCATGCATTCGTAGGCAAGAGATGAAATTGTTTCGTAATGCTTCGGCATAACGCACTTCTGATCCAGAGCGATTTCGGCAAAACTGCCAAGCAGTTTAAGTTCCACCATGGCTTCCTGCTGAAACGCCTGTCTTCTTGCCAATGCGGATTCATCGCCGGGCGCCACAAACGTTTCGTTGGCTCTTATCACGTTTTTCAGCACAAAGATGGCATGCTCATGAAGTTCGGCCACCAGGCTGAAACGATAGAATTTGGGCGACTTTTGAGTAACCTGCATAACGTAATTTACCAGATTCTTTGCGTTTGTTATCACACCCAATGTCGCCTTCTGTTTAGTCTCATTTGGGTACGTCGGATTGTAACACTGATTCATATCGGCTGATTTATGATTTGAAAATTCATGATTTAAGATTTAGCCATAAAGCGGGGCGGACGGAGGCGTCCGTACCGTCGACACTGTTGCCGCTGCCGCTGATGTTGCCATCGCGGTAGACGTAGGCGGGGTAGTAGTCATTGCCGCCACGCGACCGCAGCCACCACCAGCAATTACCATCGTCATTAACATACGCGCCTTGCGCGATTGCATAATCTGTAGCCTTGGTTTGTCGCTCTTCATTACTATTAAAATACTTTTTAACTTCATCCACGCTCAGCAAAAAAATTTTGTCTTTCGTTTGCGATCCGCTATTGTTCTCAACCTTCGTATCCGCAATCATTTTCTGTTCATCGACAGTAAAGGCGTCCTGCAGAAACTCCTGGTTAAGCCATTTGCGCAGAGAGCAATCCGCCCATGTAATGTTCGTATAATCTTTATGATAAGGTTTGGCATCTATCCCATATCTGCTTACGAGAAGAGCCTTATCGCCTCGAACATCAAGCACAATCCATTCTACAGCCTGTTTTTTGTCGGCATCAGAATAGTAATTTCCGAAATTTTTAATATCTCCTTTTGAAGGCAGCATCGCTTGCAGCCATTTGCTCTCAATCATCTTTTTCACATGCTGCAGTTCCGTGCCGAAGTACAGTTTTTTCAAATCGTCCGAAACGCTGGAAATCAGCGCATCGGCGTACTTCTGACTGACGGCTTTAAGACTGTCCCAATAGTCCGAAAACTCGGACAATGTCCGGTAAAGCACGCCGTCAAGCATGATAAGATTCTCATAACGGTTCTGATTCCTTCGTCTGGCGCTGTCATCGGCCAATATTAGCTGAGGTACCAGACTGCCGTACTGCTGCTCGTTGTTTTTTCTGAAATAGTAAAGTTCAAGCAGTTCATTGCGCTTCCAGAGTTCGTTCTCGTAGACAAGCACATCATCTGGAGAAACAAACAGCAGTTTTCCGTCATCAAAGGAAATGACTTTATCTCTGTCCGGGCAGAACTGTCTGAACATTCGAAGATTGTCGCCCGAAAACAAATTTCTGCATTTCAGCAGTTCAGCGTAATTGCGACTGATAAAATCAGTCAAGCCGACAATATTTTCGCCGCGAAGTTTTGTCATGGCATCGCAGAATTCAGCAACCGTGTCATAACGTCGACCCGCAACGGTAAAATCGCTTCTTCCTGTAAGGGCATAGCCAAGACGCAACGCATGGCAAGCGCTGTCAGACTGGATAACATCAAACTGTTTGACAAGGGCGTCAACGATTTTAAGATAAATATCTCCATCCTGAACCGAATCGTTCTGCAGATAAAATCTGAGACAGTTGTTTTTCAGCAAACTCTCTGCCATCGCCAGAATTTCCGGATCGGCGCCCGCTCCTTTTTGAGCCTCGTCCACCAGTCTGGAGCCGAAATCCTTTGGATCCTTGAACAAGTAGCCACGCCAGTAAAGATCCGTCACCGAAGAGGACAGACTGTACATGCACTTGAAATAGATCGAGTCGGCATTGGCGCTCTTGGCTTCGAGATCGGATTCGCATTTTCTGCATATATCCGACTGTCTTTCCTTCTGATTGACCTCGAAATGGCGGGTCAGAAGTCCGCGGCTGATTTCACGGATGCCGAAGCTCCAATCAGAAAGCAAAGTTTCAACAAGTTCCTTCTCCGAAAAAATGCGTCTGCCCTTGTAGAGATACGGAACATTAAAATCCTGTGGTCCGGCAGGAGCGTCCGCCCCCTGCGGCATACGGCCGGGAACCGGCAGCTTCTCGCCTTTAAGCCAACGGCTCACCTCGTTCCATCCCCAGCGTCGGTTGGGATTGCCTGCCTCGTCCCTGCGGGTCAAATCGCGGTAGGTAAGTCCCTCTATGAGCGCCTTCAGGTCCGACGGAAAATCATCCGGGAAAGGGATCCTCTGCGCCTGGGCGTAACGAACCAGCTCCTCCTGCGACAGACCCTGATTCTGATACGGCGTTGACCCGGCGTACAGTTCATAAACCGTAATTCCCACCGAGTACCAGTCCGACTCCTTCAGGCAGGTGCCGTAAAAGGTTTCAGGGGCAGCGTACAACGGCGAATTTCCCACCTTTGTCTGAACCACTGTTTTGCCGTCCATGTCCGAACTGATGCCAAAATCTATCAGCCGGACCCCGTTCTCGGATAGAATGATATTGGCAGGTTTGATATCCCGGTGGAGAATATCCAGTTCGTGAAGCGCATGAACAGCGGTTGCAAGACTCGGAAGTATCAGTTCGCGGATTTCATCGCAGGAAAATCTGGAGCCGCCGGCAAGAACGGATGCGAGAGACACCCCGGGATAAAATGGGATTACAGTGTAGCCAAAGCCCTTGATTGAGCCATAGGAGACAATGGATGCAAGATTAGGATGAGAAAAATTCCGCAGTCTGAGCAGCACATCCTCTTTCAGGGCGCGCGACCGACGATAGAGTTTGACCACAAACATCTGCCCCGAATCGTCAGTGGCATGATAGACATCCGCCTCACCGCTGCCTGCAGTGCTTAAATTTCCGATTCTGAACCGGTTTTCCAGAAATGTTCCACTGAGATCCGGGGGCGTCATGCCCTGTGTAGATGGGTTACCGTCACCGGAGTTGCCACTATTCGAACGGTTATCCGGATCTCTGACACGAGTCTCCCTCAGCTTCTTAAAAATATTGAGTACCGTGGTTTTGTCATCCGAATTGCTCATGCCGGAACACTCCATTTTTCTTCAAAAAGGTTATTTTTCGTCAATTCAAAATTTGCGACTGAATCTCGCCCGCAGGAAATAAATTAGAAAGGCTACATGACTGCAAAGACATGCTATACCAAGAGGCAAAAGCAACGATACATCCGTCTGCCGGCTCAAACTCATCAGAAATTCCGCAGTTGTCCGGATCCGGCGCGGACAGTTCAGACTTTAAGTTTCAGTCACAATGCAGGACGGACAGCTCCTCCGGTATTGCGAATGTTGCCGCAGCTTACGCTGATTCCGCCATTGCTTCTGACGCGGGCGGCATCGTCTTTGCTGCAGCATCGGGACCGCAGCCACCACAAGCAGTTTCCAAAGCGGTCGGTATGCGCGCCGCGGCTTATGGCGTATGCGGTGGCGCGGTCTGACGTTCCCTGTTGTTTCTGAAATACTTCTCGGCCTCGTCCGCGCCCAGCTGAAAAATCATGTCTCTGGTAGGATTTTCGCCGATGTTGAAGATTTCCGTTTCAGCGATCAGGCTCTGTTCGTCCGCCGAGAATGTCTTGCGCAGAAACTCGCAGTTCAGCCATTCACGCATATAACACTCCGCCCAGGCAACGGCGGCGAAGCGGTTATGATAGGACAGGTCGACTATTCCGAACCTGCTTAAAAGAAGCGCTCTGTCGTCACAGGCCTCAAGGACAATCCACTGGATGGGCTTCTTTTCTTTCCTCGAGGATCGGTAGCTGCCCATGGTCAGGATTTCGCCTTTTTCCGGCAACGCACGCACTCCATCGCCGACGCGGCCGGAATTAGCAGAAACAGAAACGACCTCGTCGCTCATGGCGTTCTCCGCATTTAACGACTGATGCATTTAACCACAGATTCAGACTGATACGACAAACGGAAAACAAAGGGCGTCAGCCGCGACTGTTCGCGTATCCCACCGCCTGATCTCGGCAGTCGGCGGCAGACGGTGCGACGCCTGCAACAGGCGCGCGTCACGATGACGCCGGACGGGGCGGCTCCGGCGTCGCATGCCAGAAGGATTTCCCGCCCGCGCCCGCACGCCGGCGAACGCTATTTCGCAAGCTGGGATTCGATATAATCCACTGTCTGCGGAGCTCCGCGGACAAACTTGCCGTTGATGATGTAGCAAGGCGTGCCGGTGACCTCCATGGCCATGCCCAGATTCTGGTTTTTTGAGATCACGTCGCTGACCTGGCTTGAGGCCATTTTTTCCTTGATGGCTTTCCAGTCCATGCCCAGCTTTTCGGCATGAGGCTTCAGATCGGCGTCCGAGGAGACCTTGGATCCGCTGATGACCGCCATGTGGTAGTCCAGGAACTTGTCCGGATACAGGCTGTACACGGCAAGAGACGCTCTGGCTGCGATTTCGGAGCCGGCGCCCAGGATCGGATATTCCTTGAAGATGTAGCGCACGTCGCCCTTGGCCTCATGAGCCTTGAGCACCTCGAAAAACAGCTTCTTGGAGCGCTTGCAGTAGCCGCAGTTGTAGTCCGAAAACTCAACGATGACGTTCTTGGCGGTCTTAGGTCCCACCTGGGCGTCGTACGGGGAATTGAAGAGCTCCTGCTGATAATCCTTCAGATACTGCTGCTCCTGCTCCACCGCCAGTTCGGCCTGCTTTTTCTGCAGGTTCTTTCCGGCTTCGATAAGAACCTCGGGATGCTCCACCAGATAGTCGTGAACGATTTTTTCGATTTCCTGCCTGGAATAATCGGCGCTGGCGGAAGCCGATGCCAGCATGGCGGCCACGGCCGCCGGAAGCATAAACTTGGACAATTTCATAAAAACAAAACCTCAGAAAACAAACTGCGCAAGCGGCGCGGAAGCATGTCTCCGGCCGCTGACGAATGAAAAAAAAAACTGCTAAAAGTAACGGCGGCGGTTCACGTCGCAGTTCTGCGCCCGATCCCGAAGATAGTGATCCACCAGCACCAGCGCGGTCATGGCTTCGGCGATGGGCACCGCCCTGATCCCCACGCACGGATCGTGGCGTCCTCTGGTGACGATTTCCGAGCTGTTGCCGTCAAGATCGATGGTCTCCCCGGGGATGAGAATGCTGGAGGTGGGCTTCAGAGCCACTGTGACCTCGATGGGATTGCCGTTGCTGATGCCGCCGAGAATTCCGCCATCGTGATTGGATCTGAAACCGGTGGCGCTGATGAGATCCCGGTGTTCGGAGCCCTTCCGGGCGGCCGCGGCGAAGCCGTCGCCGATTTCGACGCCCTTGACGGCGTTGATCCCCATCAGGGCATGAGCCAGATCGGCGTCAAGACGGTCGAAGACAGGCTCGCCCAGACCGGCCGGCACCCCTTCGGCGGTGATCCGAAGCACCGCGCCCACGGAGTCGCCTTCCTTCTTCAGTTCCCTGAGATACTGCTCCACCTCGTCGGTTTTCTGGGGATCGGCAAAAAAGAACGGATTTTCGTAAACCTGCTCCAGATTCACGAACTCCGCCTTGACCGGGCCCACCTGAACCAGACAGGCGCGGATGACGACTCCCAGCTTGGTTTTCAGAACCTTTCTGGCAATGGCGCCGGCGGCCACTCTCATGGCGGTCTCCCGGGCCGAGGATCGGCCTCCGCCCCGATAGTCCCGGAAACCGAACTTCTCCTGATAGGTGAAATCGGCGTGTCCGGGACGGAACTTGTTCATGATCTCGGAGTAGTCCCTGGAACGCTGGTTTTCGTTTTCGATGATGAGTCCGATGGGGGTGCCGGTGGTTCTGCCCTCGAAAACGCCGCTGGTTATCTTCACCAGATCGTCTTCCTTGCGGGGAGTGGTGAACTGGTTCCGGCCGGGCTTTCTCAGATCAAGGTCCCGCTGAATGTCCGCCTCGCTGAGTTCTAGTCCGGGAGGACAGCCGTCCACGATGGCCATAAGGGCCGGACCGTGACTTTCCCCCGAGGTGGTTACGGTAAAACTGCGTCCAAAGGTATTGCCGGACATTTTATCTCCTCAAAAAAATCAAAACGCGTCTGCGCGCGGTTCGGGATCAGCGCGCGCGGGCAAACTTTTCAAGCTCCCGCCGGGAAATCGCGAAAACTCCGAAGCCTCCGTTGACCAGAGGCAGCCAGTGGAAATCCACCCCGGGATAAGCATCGATCAGCGCGTCCATGCTGTTGCCCACCTCGCAGATCAGCCAGGCATCCGGCTTCAGATACGCGCCGGCCTCTCTGAGGATCCGTCTGACCACGTCAAGACCGTCCACGCCGGCGGCCAGCGCCATCTGCGGCTCGCACAGAAACTCCTCGGGAACGCTGTTCATGTCCTCCTCGTCCACATACGGCGGATTGGCCACGATGATATCGTACTTTATGCCCTTGTCGAGACTTGCGAACAGATCCGACTTGATTGGAAACACCTGATCCTGCATGCCGTACATATCCACGTTGTAGGCGCAAACTTCCAGCGCATCGTCGGAAATGTCCACCGCATCCACTTCAAGATCCAGCTTTTCCGCCATAAGAATGGCAAGGCATCCGGATCCCGTGCACAGATCCAGCGCCAGGGACGCATCCTCGGCCAGCATGCCGGAGAGACCGTTCTCTATGAGCTCCGCGATGGGAGAGCGCGGGATCAGCACCCGCTGATCCACGTAAAACCGCAGGCCTGAATAATAGGCGACATTGGTGATGTAAGGGGTCGGGATCCTTTCGAAAATCCTCTGTCTCAGCAGCTCGTAAATGACATGCCTCTCCCGCACCGTCACCACCGCGGTGGGAAAATTGTCCACCTCGTCGTAATCGATTCCCAGGGCGAAGCTCAGCAGCTGGATCGCCTCCTGCATCGGACCGTCCGAACCGTGGCCGCAGTATACGCCCGACTGGCATATGGCTGATGCAAGATACCGCTGGAGATCCGCGACCGTGGACAGTTCCTGAAAAATCTCAGTCTGAATGACCTCGGCTGAAACGAAATTGTAGTCTGAAGTAATGTTGTCCATAAAAATCCTGTCAGCGATCTGTGAAAACGGCGCGCAAACCTTCGGTGCCGG
Source organism: Succinivibrionaceae bacterium (assembly GCA_017480795.1). GTDB lineage: Bacteria > Pseudomonadota > Gammaproteobacteria > Enterobacterales > Succinivibrionaceae > UBA2804. The sequence continues at coordinate 1,320 of JAFURY010000059.1, read as the reverse complement.
CCGGAAAGCGTCTGGAAAGAGATGTGGTATCGCAACAGACGCCAATGGATCTTAGCATAAAAGGGAAATGAAAAAATGAAAGAAAACAAAAAGAAGGGATTCAGGAACGCGTTTCGGGACGCAAAAAAAAACGCAGGAGCGGAAACCTGCCGAACGCCCGAGCATGCAAAACGCAGCGACAAGTGTTTTTCGGAAACGGGAAACCGCGGAAACGCAAACGCGCCTCCATGCGCCTTGCCCGCCTGCGCTTCATCCTGCGCGCGGCCCGGACGCCGGCCATGCCGGCTCAGGAAATCGAGCTTATCAGCCGGTTTATTTCAATGACCGTGTCGGAATGAACCTGGTCGGCTCCCGGCGGCATAACCAGTCTGCCGCGTTCGAAGGTGTACCCGCCCCGTCCGTTGATGTACAGCCTGCCTCTGAAGAAAAACTTCACGTACTTGGCAATAGCCCGAGGCGAATAGTTTTTGAAAATTCTCATTGACCACAACTCCTGCAAAGGGGGTTTGTGCAGTCCATGCCCAAAGAGCCTTCGATCCGTGAAAGCCCGCCCGTCCGCATGATCGTTATATGCGCCGGCGGCGGAAATACAAGAATATTCACATCAGAGAGAACGAATTTGTCGTATAGGTCACCTTATAGAGATTTTCACCGGGCTTCTTTTCAAGCACGTAGAAGTCCCCGGGATCGAAAACCCCCATGCCCACCGGCCCAGAAAGCTCCGCCACCAGGTTGCACACCAGCGGCATGTGGCTCACCGCCAGCACGTTTTTGCCCTCTTCGTCCAGATATCTGAGAAAGTCGGCCACCTGGGCCGGAGCGTCCGGCTCCAGCTCGTCGGTGATCTGAACCTTGCCCGGATCCACGGTCTCCTTGATGAGATCCAGCGTCTGCAGGGCTCTCATGTACGGACTTGCCAGCGTGACGTCAAAGGCGGCGCAGCGCTTTTTCATATCCTCCGCCCGCTGTCTCACCACCACCATTCCTCTGTCCGTCAGCAGACGGTTCCGGTCGCTGACCGCCGCCGCCTCCGCATGGCCGTGCCTCACAATCACTATCACCGTTTTCTCCTTGCAGAAATCAACCTGAATGCGTCCGGAATTCTAGCACATGCGCCGTGCCGGATCCGTGACCGCCACTTGAAAAGAGACTGACAAAGGCGCGTCTGAAAGCCGATTCCCAGTTACTATTCACACCCCCGGGGACAGCCTCCCCGGATGGGCATAGCACCAGCCAATACACCTCACACGCAACAACCCTGTCTACTACCCTAAAATACCCAAAAAATGTGATACAAGGATCAAATTTGAAAAATAATTT
>JAFURY010000151.1 GCA_017480795.1 Succinivibrionaceae bacterium | reverse complement strand
TGAGCTGATAAGCGGAACGAAAAGGTACAGCGAAATTCAGAAGGCTCTTCCGCAGGCGACACCAAGAATGCTCAGCAAGCAGCTGAAGGAGCTGGAGGAGGACGAGATTATCCTTCGCAAACTGTATCCTGTTGTTCCGCCGAAAACGGAATACTCTCTGACGGAATTCGGCCAAACGCTGGTTCCCATTGTCACAGCGCTGTGCAAATGGGGAGAGCATTACTTTGAAGCGGCCGGCGTTCCCGTTCCCTGAGACTTTAAACTTCCCGTCCGAAACCCGCAGGCGCCTGGACTTTTCTCTGTCTGACACTATCATTGCGGCTGTGGACAACACTGTTGTCCACTTTTATGCGCTTGTTCAATTTGTGTGCATACGAAATAATATGAACAAATTAACGCTTGCAATCCGAAAATCAAAACATTATTATATAGCCATGTTGACGCGGGGTGGAGCAGTCTGGTAGCTCGTCGGGCTCATAACCCGAAGGTCGGAGGTTCAAATCCTCCCTCCGCAACCAGTTAAAAGGCCAGTGTTCGATAGAATGCTGGTCATTTTCTTTTCTGTCATCCTGCATTACTTTTCAATCCCATCCCATTTGCATTGTCATCCTTCCTGCAAATTTCTCTTTCGACGTTTAATCGGCCCATGATTTCAGCCTGTTGCGTTCCGCCAAAACGGCGACGCGACGCTGCTTAAATTCAGGCAGAGCCTTGCCTGCCTTCATGCCTGAGGGACGTTCCTGTCCGTCGTAACGGCCAGCAACCCGGCCAAATTTCCGCTTCTTGAGTTCATCCGCCGCCTGAACCCGCCTGATCCGTCATTCTTTCAAGTGCCGCTTCAATTTCAGTATAATATGACTAGCATCGCCGGATGCTTGCGTCTGTCGCAGCTGATCTGCGGTATGCTGCCGGAGTTTTGGAGTTGAGTCATGGATATAGAAAACGGTTCTTCCCAGTTCAATCAACAGTCATCTTCAACGGATGCCTTCCGGGGCAGACTGGTCTACAGTCCTGCGCTGGTGGAGGAGGCTTCCAAGGTCAGAGTTCGGATGTGGATCGCTCTCGGTCTCGGCGTCGCCACGCTGATCAGCACCTTTTTCACTTTCTGGTTTCTTCCGGCGCCGTATATTACCGGCATTGCGCTGCTTATCCTGAATCAGTTCACCATTCCCCGTTCCGAGCGTCTGCTCCGGGACTGCCACAAGGACGAGATCTGCAGTCACGCCCACAAGGCGTACAGCCTCAATGTCTGGCTCATCATTTATTCCATCCTGGCCGCCGTTGGCATGGCCACGGCCACCGTCTGGCTACTGTTTGTGGGCTATTTCATTCTCCTGCTGGTCGTTCCGTTTCTGATTTACATCTGGATCCGCCTGTTCGTGATCTGGCTTCGGGTGTCAAACGCTCTTGAAGAGGTTCGCTGACGCATGATCGCATGGAGATTGCTTACGGTTCTTTTTGCCCTGCTTGTGGCCTCGTGCCTGTATTTCCGGTACTTCAGGGGCTTCTGTCTAAGAAAAAGATACCGTCTGGTCGTCTTCCTGCTATTGCTGCTCTGCTGCTCCGGGCTGGGCCTGGGCAGTTTCGCCTTTTACGATATTCTGGGTCCGCGGATTTTTCCGTACTGGCGGCACGTCTGGTTTTTCCTTTTCGCGCTGATGCTCTCCTGGTTCTGTCTCACCGCCGTGGTCGAGCTGGTCTTTGCGCCGCTGCGCCTTTTCAGATCCGCAAGACGCGTTCTTTCATCGGTCGCCTACAAATGCGTCGTTTTCGTGCTGGCTCTTGCTCTGACCGGTTACGGTCAGTATCAGGGTCTGAAAATGCCTCAGATCAGGAAGATCACCCTGACCAGTCCTCTGGTTGAAAAGCCGGTGAGCATAGCCGTGGCCAGCGATCTGCACGTCACCAGGGTTACCGGCGCGAAGAGAGTCGGCAGGATCGTCAAGCGCATCAACCGGCTGCATGCCGATCTGGTGGTGCTGCCGGGAGATATTTTCGACGACAGGATCGACCTTGTTCGTCCGGCGGCCGCGCCTCTTGCCTCTCTGGAGGCGCCGCTGGGGATCTATTTCTCCTCGGGCAATCACGAATATTACAGCGGCATATACGACGCCAACGGCCTGGCTCAGGAACTGGGCATGATCCTCCTTGACAACCGGGGCGTTGCGGTGAGAGGGGATCTTTATCTCGGTGCCGTGCCGGATCTGCGGGCCGGACCAAGATTCGGATTCAAGGCCGATCCCAAGGCCGCTCTTGCCGGAGCCGGGGAAAGACAGTTTAGGGTGCTGCTTTCTCACGAGCCTTTTGACGGCGGTGCCGATCTGGTGATATCCGGCCATACCCACGGGGGACAGATGCTCCCTTTTCAGATTTTCGCCAAGTTTGCCAATCACGGGTTTCTTGCCGGTCTTTACGATCTTGAGGATGGCAGACATATTTACGTTACACGGGGAGCGGGAACCTGGGGACCTGCCATCCGGCAGCTTGCTCCTTCCGACGTCACTCTGATCACCATTCTTCCGGAGGGCCGATGATTTATTTTTACTCCGATCCTCATTTCTTTCATGACAACATCATCCGTCTTGGAAATCGTCCCTTTGCCGACAGGGAGGATATGCATCGCAGTCTGACAGATCGCTACAACGCTCTGGTGACGGACGACGACGATGTCTATTTTCTAGGCGATCTGGCCTTCAACCGCAAAAAAATCAAAACACGCGAGCTCAAGGGCTCCATGGTGTCATCCATCATCAGAAGGCTTGGAGGCAGGAAATATCTGGTGACAGGAAACCACGACGACTGGCTGATGGCGGATCCCTCCTTTGACAGGAGCGTGTTCTCCTGGATCGCCCCGTCCTTTGAGTTTTCCTCAGGCCCATGGAAACTGCTGCTTGTCCACGATCCCGCCGACTATCTTCATGATCCCGAAACCGGCGCGGATCCGAAAATGATCCTTGCCGACGACGAAATTCTGATCTACGGTCATGTGCATCAGAACACGCCGCCGGATGCTCCGGCGCGCTCGGCGTGCGTATGCGTGGAGCAGATCGACTATGCTCCGATTTCCGTCGATTCCGCCATTGATCTAGCTCTCGGCTCGGCCGGCTGATCATCCGAATTCCAAACCTGTCCTCCGACCTTCGGGAGGTGAGGACTGCTTCCCGGACTTTCGCGTATTCCTGCATTTCCGACTTGTCGCTTCCTCCGGTCGCTTTTAATTTCCGGAACTTCCCCGGACAGTCTGGCCGAAAGATGCAGACGGCGATTTGATGTCTGCCTATGATCCGATCTGTCCGGTTTTTGCGAATTGTCTTCTGATTTTTCCTTGTTGTCCCGGATGCACGATTATTCTTTGAAAAATCTTTAAAAATATTCGGTCATGACGGAATCCGCTGTCTCCTTTGTGGTATGATCCTGATCTTCCGGCCTACTTATACCCTATGACCAAACTTCATCGTGTGAGATTATCTAAAATCTGAGCCTAGTTACGATTCTAAAGCATCCCTTACCGAATTTCATTATCAGGCTTTACCTACTGTTCCGCAGCTCACAATCTCTGCAACCCCTTGTCACATCTAAATTAGTTCTAAACTTCATTACTGGAAAGAGTGGAGTGGACACACGTTTCCAGAATAATGTC
>JAFURY010000058.1 GCA_017480795.1 Succinivibrionaceae bacterium | reverse complement strand
TGTCATTGGCGTGTCTCCTTTATTATGACGATTTCAATTATAAGTGAAGACACGCCTTTTTTCATCTATGAACCCTTGTCACACAAGGCTTTTTCGACTCTTTTTGAGTTGTGTAATAAATACTAGCATCATGGACATGGAGAAGTTCGCACAGATGCTGAAAGCTCCCGGTCTTTATCGCTGAACTTCCGGTGACCACCAGCGCCTTTTTGCCAAGGCGGGCGATATCGTCGGCCGAAGACGCCAGCGCCTGGCTGCCAAGAAAGACCATGGAAGGATTTGTAAAACGGTTTGACATGAGCGCTCCCTGCATGTTGCCTTGCGGCACAAAATAGATATCCGAAAAAGAATTGCGAAAGCAAACCTGAAAAATTAAGCCTGCAGCGCCACGGGCGGCCGCGCCGGCCCTGCTCCGGTTTCCGAAGAGGCGCCTTGGCCGTTTTTACAGGCGGCGCCTGAGCCATGATGCCGTTTTTATCGCACGTTGCCGGCCTGCGCGCAAGATCACGACTGCTTAAATGTTAAAGCTGTAGCAGAAATGAAGGTTTCGGATGGAACTGTTCAGATCTTCTGTTTACAATCCCATTGCTTGAATTTCTGCCAGGCCGATCTGATCCTCAAGGCGCGCTCCTGCAGTAATTCAAGACCGGGCGAACATAATCACATAAGCGCAGGAGACGCGCAGCCATGAACAGATCGACGGCGGAGGGCGAACCGTCCTGCGGATCAGGATGGGAGACGACATTTATACAATGCAAAACCGTTCTGGATCGTATCTGCCGCGGCTTGAGGATTTCCGGCTGCGCCGCGCTGGCGGCCTCTCTTCTTCTGACGAGCATGGGCGATGCCTCCGCTCAGGATACGCAAGAGCCCGGCCGGAGCGCCACGGCTGTTTCAGATCAGCGGAAGGATACGAACACTATGAAACTTGAAATCAACGGACAGAGCTTCGCCATGAGCCTTGCAAACACCAAAGCCGCCGCGGCGCTGCAGGCTCTTGCGCCGCTTGAGTTTTCCATGAGCGAGCTCAACGGCAACGAATTCTACGTCTACCTTTCAGCCCGGCTTCCGGCGGAGGCTGACTACACCGGGAAAATCCGGGCGGGGGATGTCATGCTCTGGCAGAACAACTGCCTGGTGATCTTTTACGAAAGCTTCGATACCTCCTATTCCTACACCAGAATCGGAACGGTCGCCGAGGCCGGGGAGCTGCGGCAGCTGACACGCGGGAAAAAGAGCGTTGGCGTCCGTCTGTCCGCCGGCGACTAAGCCGGTATGATCAATGCCGGAGCCGGCCGATAGCGCAGGCCAAATCAGCGGGCGGACTCTGCGCCGAAGCATCGCGCGCCTGAACTTTTTTCGGCTGCGCGCCACTGCGATCGCGGCTTGCGGAAAACATGATCCCCGTGACTGCCTGAAGCCGTATCGTGAAATTCCTGTTTTGCGGAGGTTGAGATGGAAAGAACCGATCTGATGTTTTTGCTGCCGATCATATCCCATGTGATCTGTTTCCTGGCGTGCCTTGTCACAGGCGGATTTTTGGGACGGGCGGTTTTCGATACCGGCTCAGGCCGCTGGCATCGCGGCGGCTCGCGCCGTCATTTTCACAGCGGCGGCTTGGCGCCGGAAACACAGGCGCTGTTCTTCGCTCTGGTGTTCAACTGCATCATCGTCATTGTGGCGCTGCAGGGTTTCGAGTACCGCAAGCTTCTGCGGCAGGATTTCATTCTGTCCTTCGAGATGTCCGCCGACTGGTGGAAATTCTGGCTGCTGACCTTTGACGCGCTCCTGGACTGCCTCATCATCTTCTGCCTCTATGTGCTCAACCGCGTAAATCTGCTGCTGCCGCTGGCGGTTCCGCTGATCAATTTCGCCAGCTGCTCAGTTTTCGGACCAATTCTGGCCGAGCTGAACAGGAACGGGGCCGAAGGCGGCGAGGGACTTGCTTCCCTGCTGGTTCCGCTGGTGTATTTCATCGTTGCCGCCGCGCTTTTTGCGTTCCTTGCGCATCGGACGATCACGGAGCCGGATCGGATCCGGCGGGAGCAGTCCGATCTGGAGGAGGCGCTGGATGCCCAGGAGCAGAACGGATGGTATGATTTCCAGCATTCTCCTTACGCCAGTCTTGCCGGGGATGAGACCCGGGTTCAGGGCTTTTGCGCCTGGAACCGGGAGCGGTTCGCCCAGCTGGGCGGTCTTAATGTGACGGACGAACTGCTGGAGAGCCTGTTTTTCGCTCTGGGCGGGTTCGCCTTGGAAAGTCAGGGCAAAGATCCGCAGCTGGAAATCTGGTTCGACGAGATTCTTGCGCGTCTGGGGATAGATGATGCCAGGGCCGACCGGGCAAGGGAACTTGTCCGGGAAGGACGCCAGAGTCGCCAGAACGTTCTTGATCAGGTGGCTGAAACCGGCATCAGAGCGGAGATTGTCAGCCACAACCTCATGAAAACAGTCTTTTCTCTGATGGCCACGGCCATGTTTTTCGATCTGACGCTTAAGGAGACCAGGCGCAGAACGTTCTATTCCGTCGCCCGGGCCTGCGGACTTTCCAAGTACGAGGCCGATGCCGTTTTTTCAGCCCATATCCGGGTTTTCCGTCTGAACTACGACCCGGCAACCGGAGATTACAGCAGAAAAAACAGCGCCGGATCCGATGGCTCCATGGGGGACAAAGATCTTGAGGAGGCCTGCCTGACGCTGCTGTGCAGTCCGGGGGACGCGAAGGAGGATCTGAAGCGGGCCTGGCAGAGTCTTGCGGATCGCTACCGCGCTGGCAGAATCGAGGCCATGGGCGCGGACAGCCCGGAAGGCAAAAGGATCGCCCGGCTTGCCCGCGAAGTGGATCGGGCCTGCAGCGTTGTCAGAAGCAAGAAAATGCTCTAGAACCCCGTCATGACCGTGGCGGGAGCATGATCATTTTGAGGGACAACATGCTTCTTTTTTGCTGGTTCGTGCTCCCTGCATCAGACCAGTGTCGTGTCGGAAGCATGATCCTGACGGCCTGCAACGCATTGCCCGGATGGACAAGGAACGTTTCGTAGCGTTTCGTTGCGTTTCGTTTCGTTGCGAAAACAGTCTGAACGCAATCCCGTGCCGGCTGGAGTTCCTGCCGGCTGCGAACCCTGTCGACAATACGCATGAGGTCGTTATGGAAATTCTTGTCGCGTGCCTGTTGCTGGCGCACTTTGCATGCTACGTTATGTCGCTGATACACGGCGATAGAAGTCCGGCCTATCTCCGCTGGCGGATACGGGGAGGCATCAGCAGGGACGGTCTGCTGTCGAACGTCGAAGAGGCGGCGCTGCTTTCAACGCTGACGGCGAACTTCTTCCTCACCTGCAGTCTCCTGCATTACCAGATCCCCGTCTATGTTCCCGGAAAACCCGGCTTTTCCATCGAGTCGTTCCTCTCTCCCGACCTGTCCGTCAGTCAGGCCTGCCTCTGGCTTCTGACCCTGGACGTTTTCATAAGCTGCTTCACCATCTACGGCTTTTTCCGGATGAGACACATCTGGATCCTGCTGCCGATGACGGTTCCCGCGCTGGGCGGCGCGCTTTGCCTTCTGCGCATGCACTTCTGGGACGGAAGCGGTCTGCTGCCTGAAATACAGTTGCTATCTTGCTATTTCATCGTATCGGTTGCCTATATGCCCGTCTTCAGGCGCTGGAACCGCCACTGGTGGTCAACAGGCGCCAGGACCGGGGATGATGACGGGCGCGATGCCGGACAGGAGCCGGATGATCCCTCCTGGTTTGATTTTGAGGACTCTTCCTATGCGCAGATTAAAGATCCCGCTCTGTCCCTGGGAGGCTACGATGCCTGGAACAGCGCGCGCTTTGAAAAGCTGCGCTCCATTGAGTTTTCAACGGCGATGCTGAGATGCGTTTTTGTTCCCATGGGCTACGCCGGAGCCAATTCATCGTCAGAGGCGCTGATGCAGCAACTGTGCTTTGACGAGATCATCTATCAGCTGGGTCTGGACGAGGCGACTGCGAGCAAGGCCTGGGAGCATATCGACGAGGGCAGAAAGATGTCTGCCGGCCTGGTGAAGGCGGTCGTCGCCGATGGGCTTGAAAGTATCAGCCGTCGGACCCCAACGGCCTCCGGCGCCGGCGATTCGCAACATGCGGTTGACAATCTTGCTGCCGAGATCCTTTCCGCTGCCGCCACCATCCTGTTTTTCGATCAGAATCTTACGGTGGACGAGCGCATGGTTTTTTACCGACTGGGACAGTTCTGCGGGCTTTCCAAATACCGCGCCGATGCGGTGTTCTCCGATCTGCGGCTGGTGTTCAACCTGAGCTACGACAGCGCCAACGGCGAGTACTGGTGGCAGAGTTCTGTGAACCATACCTGGAGCACGGAAGCGGACAAGTCCGGGGAAGGCAGCGCCGGCCAGAGAGAAGACAGCCGGTATCAGGAGGAGACGCTCCGTCAGCGGGAGGAGTTCAATCGTCAGGAGGAGAAAAGCCGACGCGAATATCAGGAGGAGCAGAAACGGCAGGAGGAAAACCGCCGCAAATTCCAGGATGGGCAGAGACGGCAGCATGAAAAATTCCGCAGAGAGCAGGAAGAGCAGAGACAGCGGTATGAAAAACGTCGCAGAGAGCAGGAAGAGCAATTCCGGGACGAGGGACGGAGCAAACGCCGCTGGTGGTGGAGCCGCTTCTTCGAAGGGGACGAGGCGGATGACGGGATCATGACCTCTGAGGAGGCCTACCGGACGCTGCAGTGCACCCCGGAGGATTCCGACGAGAATGTCAGACGGACATGGCGGCGTCTGGCGGCAAGATACCATCCTGACAGATCGGTGGCCAGGGGCGCAGACGCGGAGGAGCTTGCCCGGGTCACCGCCATCGCCGCCAAAATCAACGCAGCCTGGGACGTTGTCAGAAAGGAGCGCAATCTTTAGCGCATGACGGCGGGTCGTTTCCGACGCCCGTCTTTTGCCCGGGCGCAAGGCCGAGCCAAGCGCGGATACCGCAGTCGCGCCGAGGCCGGATGCCGCGTGCGTAGTTTGCGTTGTGAAACGAAAGTTGTCATAATTCAGGGCGCGGAGACCCAAAAATGCCGCTTGCTGTTTGAGACACGGATTCGTTTTCCTTTCGGCGCGGCCAAAGGCCTGCGGGTCGCGTCGTTCTCTTTTTGACTGATCACTCTGGCGACTATGAAATCCTACGAATCCAACTTTATATTCGTGATGCTGCTGGTCATTCATCTGGGCTGTCTGCTGGCATGCTTCGCGCGGTCGGGGCGGCCGGTGTTCAAAGACCCGGACCGGACAAACGGAAGATACGATACCGGACTCACCGTCGAAAACAATCTTCTTCTCTTGGCCCTGTTTCTGAACTTCACCGTTTTCTTTTCGCTGTTCGTTTTTTACACCGACGAGCGCGTCTCGGGGCTGAAAACGCTGTTTGCCTTTGAACTGACATGGCCATGCATCGGCTTGTGGCTGCTGTGTCTGGACACTGTCGCCAGCTGCGTTGTCATTTACGCCCTCTATCGGATCAACCACATCAGCATCATGCTGCCGCTGGCGGCTCCCGGTCTGCTTTATGCCGTATGCGTTCCCTCGGGCATCTTCGCCTCGGTCCATCGGGTGGAGAATCTCTTCGGCCCCACCTTATCGCTGGTGGCTGTTTATCTCGTTGCCGCTTCCATGGTCGCGGCGGCGCTGCTGCGAATGCAAGCAGGGGAGAATCAGCTGGAAGCCCGGGCGCCGGACGATGATCTGATCTTCGAAAACGGCGATGACACCTCCTGGTATGATTTCGAGTTTCCTCCTACAGCAAGGTCAGCCGCGGCGTCAAGGCGCAAGAATGCTTCAGCGCCTGGAACAGCCGGCGCTTTGAGGAGCTGCAAAGCGCCGGGCTGTCGGACGCCGTTCTCAAAAGCGTTTTCGTCTCCATGGGCTGCGCCGGGGCGCTGTCCACCTCCAATCCAATGATGCAGCGGATCTGCTTTGACGATGTCATGGGGCAGATGGGACTGGACGAAACGATCTCCGCGCGGTGCTGGGACTATATCCGTCAGGGAAGCCGCCTTCTGCCGCAGCAGCTTGTACCGCTCATCACAGCTGGCATCATCAGACTCAACAATGTGCGCAACGCCGATGTGAAAAACGCCTTTTCCGTTGTTACCTCCATTCTTTTTTACGATCAGGTGCTGTCGGTGAATGAACGGCGGCTGTTTTACGTTCTGAGCCGACGCTGGGGACTGTCGAAATTTCAGGCCGACATGGTGTTTCTGGCGCATCTCACTGCGTTTTCCATGAAATACGCGCCGGAGACGGGAGAATACGTGTATCAGGACGGCCTGGACGCCGAAGGAGGAGAGGCGGACGGGAGCGCGGCGGCAGGGTCATTTTCAGCCCGAGAGGGCAATCTGAACCGGGGCGCCGTGGACGGATCCGGATCGGAGTCGGAACCTGGAGTCCGAGACGCTTCGGGAGCGGAGGCTGGAGTCAGATACGCATCGGGAGCGGAAGCGGCGGCGGGAGCCGGAGCGGGAGGAAAAACTGCGGAGGAAGTCCGGAGCGAATCCGACCTGGCGGACGGGAATGGTTTTGATCAGAGGTGGCGCCGGCAGGCCGAGCTCCTCCGGGAGCAGGAGCGGCTGCAGGAGGAATACCGCCGGGCGCAGGAGGAAGATCGGCGCAAGGTTCAGGAGGAGCGGAAAAAGCGGCAGGAGGAGGAGCGGCAGAGGGAACTGAAGCGGCGTCAGGAGGAGTTCCAGCGGCGGATGGAGGAAAGCCGCCGTCAGTTCCAGGAGGATCAGCGGCGCCGGGAGGAAAGCTACCGCAGGGCCCAGGAGGAGCGGGAAAAAGAGAGCCGGCGCCAGCAGAAAAAACGCTCATGGTGGTGGAACAGGACCGACGACGAGCCTGATGACGGCCTCATGAGCCTGGCCGAGGCCTACCGCACGCTGCAGTGCGGGCATGACGACAGCGACGAGCTCGTCCGGCAGGCCTGGCGGCGTCTGGTGGGCCGATACCATCCCGATCGGGCCGCATCCCGGGCCGCAGACGCGGAGGAGATCGCCAGATGCAACGCCATCGCCGCCAAAATCAACGCCGCCTGGGACGTGGTCAGAAAGAAGCGCGGTCTTTAGAGATCCTTTTGCTTTCGCGCCCCGGCGCATTGGGCTGATCCTCGTCGCAAGGTTTGCCTCGGATGGTGGAAATTGGGATAATCATGTCCGCATGTCGGAGTTTTCCGGCAGAGGCTTGCAGGCGTCAAAGCGGCGCCTGATAAACGTTTAAACCGCCAGGATATTTTCTTTGACGCCTATGCATATTTACGATCTTGAACTGGTTTTTCCGATGCTGGCGGCGCTTCACGCTCTGTTTCTGGCCATATGCTTTATGCAGTCGGACAAGCCGATTTTCCGGGAGAATTACCGGCCCCGATCCAGATACGATTTGGGCATGACCCGGGAAAGCGAGAGCGTGCTGGCCGCGCTGGTCATCGATTTCGCGCTTAGCGTCATTCTGTTCAACGCCTTCCTCGAGCAGAAAACTTTCAGCCTTGAGATCATGGGCATTGCGATAACCGGGCCATGGGCGGGGCTCTGGCTGCTGTGCGCCGACGTGATTCTCAACTGTCTTCTGATTTACGCCCTGTTTCGGGTCAACCGGGCCGGCGCCATGCTGCCGCTGCTGCCTCCCCTGGCGGGAGGACTTGCGGGCTGGGGGATCATCAGGTACGTATCAGGCGCCCCGGAGCGAGAGAACTGCTATCCCGCGGTGTTCGCCTGCATGTGCCTTTACCTTGCGGCGGCGGTGGCTCTTTTCGCGTTTCTGCTGCGGCGCTTTGAAAAGCCGGGGGCGAAGGCGGATGCCACCTGGGAGGAATATCAGGCCTCCGAGGAAGGAGAAGACGACGATGCCTGGTACGATTTCGAGGCATCGCCCTATGCCAGAGCGCGGAACATTTCCGCATCCGCCGCCAACTTCAGCGCCTTCAACAGCCAGCGCTTTCAGCAGTTTTTCATGACCAGGCTTCCCGACGAGGCTCTGAGAGGCATTTTCGTCCCCATGGGCTGCGTCGGCGCTCTGTCCACGTCAAACGTGATGATGCAGCAGATCTGTTTTGACGAAATCATCTATCAGATGGGGCTGGACGAAAAGACCGCCGCCAGAGCCTGGGAATACATCCGCGAAGGTCGCCTGCTCCTGCCGGCAGGACTTGACGCGATCATCGCAGGGGGCGTGAAGAGACTTGAGAGGATGAGCGCCACCGCGGTGAAAAGCGCCTTTTCCATCGTTACCGGCATTCTGTTCTACGATGAATTCCTGTCGGTGGCGGAGCGGCGTCTGTTTTACGATCTGAGCCGCCGTTTCGGTCTCTCCAAATATCACGCCGACATGGTCTTTTCGGCTCACCTGTCGGTTTTCTCCATGAAATACGACCAGACAATCGGCGTATACCGGTATCAGGAGTCCTCTTCCGGCGCGGAAACCGCTAGCGCGGAGAGCACGGAGAGGACGGAGAGCGCAGGCGGCAACGCCGGATCCGCCGGTGCGGCTGATGAGGCCGACATCCGGGAGCAGATGCGTCAGGAGGCGCTGCGTCGCCAGGAGATGAGGCGTCAGCAGTTTGAGGCGGAGGCAAGACGCCAGGAGCGGATGCGCCGGCAGGAAAAGGCGCGTGAGGATGAAACGAAGCGGCGTCAGGCTGAATTCCGGCGTCAGCAGGAGGAAAGCCGGCGACGGTTCCGAGAGGAGCAGAAGCGCCGGGAAGAGAGTTTCCGTCAGGCGCAGGAGGAGGAGAGCGGACGCCGTCAGGAGGAAAGCCGCAGAGAGCAGGAAGAGCGGCAGCGGGAGCAGGAGAGCAGTCAGAAGAGACGTCGCTGGTGGTGGAACCGGACCGATGATGCGCCTGATGACGGCGACATGAGTCTGGCCGAAGCCTACCGCACGCTGCAGTGCGGGCGCGACGACAGCGACGAGGCCGTCCGGCAGGCCTGGCGGCGCCTGGTGGGCCGGTATCATCCCGATCGGGCGGCCTCCCGGGGCGCCGATCAGGAGGAGATCGCCCGCTTCAACGCCATCGCCGCCCGGATCAACGCGGCCTGGGACGTTGTACGAAAGGAACGCAAGCTGTAGCCGGTACATACGCGACGAAGGTTTGCGCTTCGAACCGGTTTTTCCGAGGGCGGTTTTGATTTACGACCGAGAACTCACCGATGAATTTCTTCAATCTAGCCATCTACACGGCTTTTCTTGCCGGGGCGGTTTTCGCCGGGTATCGCATTGCGGCCGCCGTTGCGGCAAGAGCCGATGCCGGCGCCGCAACCCAATCCTCCGGCGGGAGCGCTCATCCCGTATCTGCCTGCTCGGATGCGCCGTATCGTTACGGCTTCCTCAAGGCGGCCTTCGCTCTTCATTTTCTTGCCGCCCTGCTGGCCTTCTCTCTCATGGGGATGGCGGATGTTCCGGTTAAGGCCATTTTTTCATGCGATCTGGGCGACGGTCTTGGCCGTCTGCTTTTCTTTGCGGCTGATCTTGCGGCCGGATGTCTTCTGATGGGCCGGGCGTTTCTCTATCGGGATAGCGGGCGGTGGCTGGCGCTTGCCGTTCCCTTCTGCACCTTCGCTCTCATCGGCCGGCTTTCCTTGGGCGATGCGGACAACGAAATCGGCTACAGTCCGCTGCCTGCGCCGCATATCGGAGTCATGCTCTGGTATTTCATTGTTTGCTTTGTCATCTGGCGTCAGCTGCCGCTTTTGGGGCAGCTGATCTTCTGGCTGCGGAAGGGAATAAGAAAGGGGTGGAATTGATGGGCGGATTTGTAACGGTTGTGTTTCTTGCCTGCATGCCGCTGTTGGCATACTTTGTTTCCAGGATGATTGTGACGGTGGATCAGCCGCTCTACGAGACCGTCACGCCCCGGGGACGCAGGATAAGACGGGAAGACTACTACTGGAATCTTCTGATCTGGTCTCTGGGCATGCAGTTCATGGTGACCGTCGTCATCTGGGCGTTCATGGCGATTTTTATCGATGACGGAGGGTCCTCCGGCGATTCGGTGTTTTATCTTGCGGTGGCGGCCTGCAGCTACGTCATGCTGTCGGGGCTTTCCTCGCGCTTTCTGATAAGACCCTGGCTGGCGGCCGCGGTTCCCGTGGGAACCATTGTCTACGCAGTCCTTTGCGCGGTATGGATCGTTATGCTTGACGACGCCGGGATCTGGAGCGCGCCGGGATCGAGGGGAATCGACAGGGACAGTTTCAACGGATTTCTGTTTCTGTACTGGGTGATTTGCGTGGTGGTGACCGGTCCCACCCATCCGCTGCTGCGCGACTTCGGCATTGAAACCCTGTTCAATTTCGGTTTTCATGTGGTGAGCGAAGATTCGGAAGATGGCCAGGATTCGGAAAACGGCCAGGCGTCCTACGAGAATTACTGGACTCCGCCGCATAAGCCCTACAGGCCCGGCGTAAGACCCCGTCCGAAGCCGAAGAAAAGGCGGTTTGACGCCCCGGTGCGGGAACGGAGCCTTGATTTTCTTGAGACGGAGCTCGCCGGAAACGAAGCCTGGTATTTCTTTGACGACGCTTCGAATCCGCCGGATCCGACCCTTGCGATGCAGGGCTTCAGTGCATGGAACGAAAAGCGCTTCGAGACTCTGCGATCCGCAAAGCCGGCGAAGGATCTGCTGGATGCTCTGTTTCTCGCCATGGGCTTTGCCGGTTCCTGCTCCACCTCCAACGAAATCATGCAGCAGATCTGCTTTGACGAAATGATGTTCCAGCTAGGGCTTGACGAGGATGGAAAAGGCGATGCGAATCAGGCGATAGAGCGTGGACGGTCGGCCGCGCCCGAGGAGATAAAGAGGAGCTGCGGCGCCATCGCCGACGCGTTGTCGTCGGTGTCGGCGGATTCGATCAGAACAGTTTTTGGTGCGGCGACGGCGATTTTGTTTTATGATGAACTGCTGTCGGAGAAGGAACGCCAGGTGTTTTACACTCTGGCGCGGTACTTCCGGCTGGACAAGAAGATCGCCGATTCGGTGTTTGCGGATTTTCTCAGTCTGTTCAGTCTGGAGCGAGGACCGGGCGATGAGGATTTTGTCTATTCTCCGGGCCTGCAGAGCCGGGCCGGGCAGGCGCGGAGCGACCGCGACTCCGGGGGACGGCAGGACGGCGCCAGGGGACAGCCTGAGGGCGCAGCGGGGGCGGAAGGCGCGCGCGAGCGCCGCGACTCTTTTGAGCAGGAGAACGAAAAAGCCTTCCGCCGCCAGCAGGAGGAGATGCGGCGGCAGCGAGAGAGCCAGGAGCGTCAGCAGGAGGAACGCAGACGCTTCGAGGAGGAGCGGAAGCGCCAGCGCGACCGGTTCCGCCGTCAGCAGGAGGAGGAGCGCCGCCGGCAGCAGAAGGAAAAAAGACGCAGCCGCTGGTGGTGGAACAGCCATGACGACGATGGCGACGCTGAGCCGACCATGAGTCTGAAAGAGGCCTATCTCACTCTCCAGTGCGGCCACGGCGACAGCGACTCCCAGGTGAAGCAGGCCTGGCGGCGACTGGTGGCCCGGTATCATCCTGACAAGGCTTCGGCCCGGGGCGCCGGAGACGAAGAGGTCGCCAGATACAACGCCATGACCGCCAGAATCAACGCGGCCTATGACGTTATCCGAAAGGATCGCAATCTTTAAACCCGCCGGCGCCGTCTTCCGCGGCCGCGGGCGATATTTTCCATCCCCTGACGCCGCAGGGCTTCAGCGGAGCTTGAGGAGGAAGCAAACGTGGCGGATGCGCTGTTTTTTCTCACATGCGTGGCGACGCTGGCCGCGCTGCCTGCATTCTGGTACTGCATTTGTCTGAGATCGATCTCTCAGACGCATCCCGGGTTTTTCTGCGACGGAGGAACCATGGGCTTCTATCCCGTCGGGCGGCTGAAGATCGCGCTGGCCGCTTACGCTCTTGAAAGCGTGGCGTGCTTCTGGGCTCTTGATCTGCACCGCCTGACCGTCGCTGGGGTTCTTTCCGTCGGCGAGCGCGGATCAGGGGCGGGACTGCTCCTGCTGGCGTTGTATCTGACCGCAGCCGTTTTCGGCTATATGGCCATCATCCGGCTGTTTCTTTTCCGGCGTCATGGCAGGCGTCTGGTGTTTGTTCTTCCGATCTGCACCCTGGGGTTCATGCTTCTTGCGGATCCGGGACTCCATCTTGACAAAACCGCATCTCATCAGACTCTTATGGTCATTGCGGCCTATGGAGTGGCCGTGTTTGCGCTTTTCGCCGTCATGCGCTTTGTGAACGAACTGCTGCCGCCTTCATTCGTGGATGTGGCTGACAGATCGGTGGACGCCCGGGAAGCCGGCGCCGAGGCGGCCGACGCGCCGGTTTCTTCCGCGCCGGGCCGGAAGCTTGATGATGTCGCAAGCCGGAAGTCTGATACCCCGTCTCATGCTGCTGACCGGAACCCGGAAACCGTCTTGGCCGCAAAGAACCGGAAGCAGGAATCTGCGCCTGTCGAGAACCATGAACCGGCGGCTGTCGGGGTGACAGCCAAAGAGGCGCCGGCGTCAGGAGAGACCGGAGAGGGCGCGCAAAGCGTCAGCGGGCTGAAGGACGATGTTCGCGAGGAAACGGACGAGAGCGCCTGGTACCGCTTTGACGACGGCGCCTGCCGCCCGGATCCCGAACTGGCGGGTCTTGGCTTTTCCAACTGGCTTGATCGGCGCTTTGAGGCCGTAGGCAAAACCAGTCTTTCCGCCGAGCGGCTGAGAATGATTTTCGTGCCCATGGGGCTGGCCGGCAACTACTCCACCTCCACCGACGCCATGCGGCAGATCTTTTTCGACGAGATCATTTCGCTGTTGGGACTTGATCAGGTTCAGCAGGAGGCCGCTCATCTGCTGATCGCCGACGGCCAGTCCTGCTCGATTGCCGAGATCAGGGAACTGGTGTCCGATTTCGGATCTCTTACCGACAATTTCAGCCGGGAGGACCGGCGCGCGTTTCTGTTGGCCGCGTTCTGCGCGGCGGTGGCGGTGCTTTTTTACGACGAACTGGTGTCGGTGTCGGAGCGCAAGCTGTTCTATCGCCTGGCGCAATACTACGGCTTTGAGAAAAAAGAAGCCGATGCGGTTTTCGCGGAGCTTATCTGCATTTACAGCCTGGAATACCGTCCGTACAGTCAGGTGTACGTATACTCCCAGACGGCTCAGGCCGGACGCCTCTGGCGCGGCGCCGGCGAGGTTCAAGAAAAGGCGGATCGGCCCGGGGAGACCGAGGCCTCCAGGCTGAGTTCCAGCCCGCATGAGGCGACTGATGCGAACTCTGGGCGGCATGAGAGCCCTTCGTCTCTCTCAGAGGATCTGCCGGAGAAGAACCGGAACTGAAACCATCCGCCGTATGATCTGGCGCCAACCCCCCCCCGGCGCCTTCCATCGTTTTTTGGTAATGGGTCTGAAATAACTCAAAATGCCCCGTTCCAGAGGGGCTGATTACTCTGGATATGGTATCAAGATTCCAGTAGGTTTGTGCCATAGGTTCTTTAAAAATTCATGGTGATTCAGATCACATTTCAGAACAAATGA
>JAFURY010000150.1 GCA_017480795.1 Succinivibrionaceae bacterium | reverse complement strand
TGATTATACTATATATAAATATTTCTGTAAACTCCTTTGTGTGTTACGAACCCTTGTCTCGCAAGGCTTTGTGACGATTCCTTCTGTTCTAATAATCAGAGGGTTCTATTGCCAAAGTTACCGTTTTTCTGGAAATTAACGAATTACTTAAAGAAGCACTTAAGTATTTAGCGGTAAAAGAACCACTGCCTATAAAGTTTAAAATGCATAAACTGACTGGAAATAATAAGGGTAAAAATGAGTTTCATTTAAAAGGTGATCTCATAGTTATGTACGAGATTTATGAGAATAAACTTATATTAAAACTTATTGATGTAGGTTCCCATAGAGATGTATTAGGTATCGAATAAAGTATCTGTTTCTTCTTCTGTAGCCCTTGTATTACCATATACCTCAGTAGTATCACCATTAGTGTGCATTAGTCCCATATACATCTTTTGGTTTATTTCACACTGATCTCAGTCTGCCGATTCCTGCCCATTGCCTTTTTCTGTTATCACACACCTCACCATGCCCTCCTTGTCGGTCGGTAATCCTTCCTGTAAATACTTTTCTCCTGCTGGCGCGTTCTGAAATTTCATCCTAAAACTCATGCGCATGCTGAGCGCAATAAAAAAGACCCAGCCATGACGGACCGGGCCCTAGCGAATCGCTTATGCTTCTGAATTCCGGATCTACAGATCAGTAACTTCGATCATGTCCGAAGACAGCGTTTCCTGAGATGGCGCCGCCTTAGGGGCGGAGGTCGGAAGTTCCTGAATTTCACTCTGCAGATCGCTGCCGGACTTTGCCGCGGAACCGGCACCGATGTATTTGAACAGCTTGACCACCTTCGTTACCCCATCGGTGGAGGCGGCAACCTGAGCCGCATGCTCGCCCTCCTCCTTTGTTACCACGCCCATGAGATAAACCACGTTGTTTTCGGTAACCACCTTGAAACTGTTGGTGTTGATGCCGGATTCGCCCACCATTTTGGTCTTGATCTTGGTGGTGACCCAGCTGTCATGGCTGGACTGGCTGATGCCCACGTTGTCCTCATCGGTGACGGCGTTGTATACCTTCTGCACGCCCTTGATCTTCATGCATGTCTTTACCAGATTGTCCCGGATGGCCGACGAGTGGCTCTGGCCGTGCACCAGCAGAATTCCGTCCACCGAGGTGGTGCCGATGTTGCTGCGGCTGTAGCCGATTTCGTCGATGCTCTTGATTTCGTCATGGGCCACGGATTCGATGGCGCTGTCATCGATCATGGTGCCCATGGTGCGTCTTTCCCCCACCACGGAGGCGGAGCCCGCGCCGGCTGCGCCGGCAATCAGCACGGCCGCGCATCCAGAAAGCATGGATGATGACAAAAGGGCCAGAAGAACGAGACGGGTGGTTTTCATGATAATCTCCTTGTTTTGGGTTATGCGAACTGCTGCTTCAGCGATCTCATGATGCGCTGGAGCATATACATCAGCATGAGGGATGATATGTCGCTGTCGCCCACGGCGCTGTAGTTCACGTTGATGCTGCCGCTTCCGAGCTTTGCGGTGATGGCTTCGTCTTTGCTCATGGAACTCAGGCAGATCGTCATCAGTTTGAGATTTTTCGCATGCTCAGCAAGTTTCAGAATTGCGGTTTCTCCCAGATCCGGCCGCTCCGATCTGACGGTGGCCTCGGCAGGGGCCAGCAGAAGCAGATCCCCCTCTTTGGCGACCATGTCGAACTGCGAGCTGAACAGATTTTCCGGGTTGCCAGATTTCAGCAGGGCCAGATTACGGGAATCGCTGTTGAGGGAGTATGCGCAGATCCTTCCGGTGCTGCGGACGAACAGCCGGTTGAGATCCTGCACGAACAGATCGCAGATGGCGATGCTGCCGTAGGTGGAGCAGGCGATGATCCGCTGCTCCAGCTGGATGCAGGAAAACATGGTGGCCGCGATGAGATCCAGCTGATCGCCGAACATGTCGGTCACAAAATCCACCGCCTGGTGCATCGTGTCCCTGAAACTGTTTTCTGTTGTCATACCACTCCTTGGATGAAACCGCTGCACGCTCCCCGGGGCGACGGGACGCCGGATATAACCGGGAACGCCTGATATATCGGGGATAAAAAGGCAGAAA
The DNA here is from genome assembly GCA_017480795.1 of Succinivibrionaceae bacterium. Taxonomy (GTDB): domain Bacteria; phylum Pseudomonadota; class Gammaproteobacteria; order Enterobacterales; family Succinivibrionaceae; genus UBA2804. The sequence continues at coordinate 2,265 of JAFURY010000150.1, read as the reverse complement.
TGCTGACGCACTTCTGCCGTGATCCGCCGCTGAAGGTTTGCGCTACGGGATGCGAACCCACTTGAAGCCGGTTACCAGCTTGCCGTCCGGATCCACGGTTATGGTTCCGGTAAGACCGTCGACGGATCGTCTGCTGCCGGCCATGGACGAGAGTTCCGGCGCCACGGATACCGAATCGTAGCCCAGGGCGAAGAACGTAAGCACGCTCAGGTTCGACGAGTCCAGATTGTCGCTGATGTCGCTCTTGAGATCGTAGTCGTCAAGAAGCCATGGCATATCGCCGATGTTGATGTCCTTCATTTTCCGGGTCACCGATGCGCGGAGATTGCCAGGGTTGGAGTTGGAGGTGATGTAGAAGTCATAATCCCCCTCGAACTTTCCGTTGATCTCCTCCTTCAGCATTGAAACCTCCAACGCCGAGCCGCAGACGTAGATGGCGTCCACGCCGGTGCCGGTGAGGCCGGTGTCGATGGCGTTGCTGGCATCCTGCTTGTTGAGAAATCTTCTGATCACGATGTCGCCGCCGTCGCCGAAGTAGTCGGTCCACTGGCGTCTGAAGCCGTTGATGATCCGGCTGCCCTTTTCGGTGTTAGGCACCAGCAGCAGAGGCGTGTGATGGCCGTCTCTGCGGATCTTCTTGGCCGCCTGGGCGCCTTCGTTTTCCGGAGTGAGAGCGAAGAAGTAGGCGTTGTCGGCGCTGATGTTGTCAAAGGAATTGATGGCCAGGGTAGGAACCTGAACGCCGCCTGAAATCACCTTGCTGACGTTCTCCTTGGTCAGAGGTCCGATGACGAAGCCGGCGCCGTCGTTCACCGCCTGATTGTACACCGCGCCGATGTCGGCGGTGTTGGAATCATAGTAGCGGATGCTGCTGGTAAGCCCCTTCTCCCGCTGGGCCATGATAATGCCCTGGCGGAAGGCGTCGCCGTAGGAGGCCAGCTTGCCGGAAAACGGCATGATCACAGCGATGTGGCTGATGTCGGCATCGGAACTGAATTTCACCGGGTTCGACCCAGACGGCGCCGCAAGCCGTGTGCCCACCAGAAGCTGGGCCGGGTGGTCCGGGTACTTGTCCAGCCACTGCTTGTCGGCCTTCTCGCCTGCGATGAGACGGTTCTCGGCAAATTCGACGTAGCCGACGTCAAGATCGCTTCGGCCGCTGTTTCTGATCTGATCCCGCTGGGACTGGCTCATGTCCATCAGCAGCGTGACGATGGCCTTCTGGTTCTTCAGCAGAGTGGCGCTGTCGGTTTCCTCTATGAACTGATTGAGGGCGACATAGTTGTGATAGGCCTCGATCTTGCTGCCCATTCTGTTCTGGGTGTTGGCCAGAATTACATAGTAGTTGGCGTTTTCAAGTCTTGACATGGAGCGGACGTAAACCGACTTCAGTTCCTCCAGCGACTTCTGGTACATCTGCTGGCTGTAATAGAGGTATGCGGTGGCAAGATGAACCTTGGATTCCTGCAGCTGGGTCAGAGAGTGCTCCCGCGCGAATTTCAGCCAGAGCTTCGCCTTTTCGTAGTTCTTTTCCTTGATGTAGCTTCTGGCCACCAGGATTGAGTATTCATGCTGCAGACCGGAGTCGGCGCTGTCGAACAGTTCGCGGTACCAGGATGACGGATGGGTGATGGCGCTGAAGGCCGAATAGCGCTCCTGCTCTGCTCCGTCGGATTCGCCAAGTCCGCCGGTGGAGGTACAGCCGGAGGCCAGCATCGCCGCCAGCAGCAGCGGAGAAAGGCTTTTTATAAGTTTCATTGATTTCTTCCTGCAAATCATATTTGTGTGCATTTTATCACATATTTTCCGGTTTCCGATCTCTACCTGAGAAGCCGCAGCCATGCCAGCCTTTGCCTGAGAACCTTCCCTGACCGAGCATGTCTCTGCAGATCGCTAACAGCACCGCAATCAGATGGCGAGCTGCCGGGTGAGAAGTCTCCTTTTCAATGCCCGTTCCCGCTGCGGGGCTTTTTTTCTTCGGGTTCTTTCATGTCAGGCCTCCGGTGTGATATAAATCATTCAGTCCCGATGACCTGCTGCCGGCATGGAGATCCTGCTCCGGACGGCGCATTCGTTACCCCTGGATCTGTTTGTTGCTGTTCATGAGAATTTTTTATGAAAATATCCATGTCCATGTCTTTAAGCCTGCATTAAACACTCGATAAACGCAGGTGGCATAACGGTTTGTGCGAGACTGTCTAATACCGCTCGCAGTGACCGTTTTTCCTCGGTACGTTTTCGCGATGTCTTACATTTTACACAACT
>JAFURY010000057.1 GCA_017480795.1 Succinivibrionaceae bacterium | reverse complement strand
AATTATTTTTCAAATTTGATCCTTGTATCACATTTTTTGGGTATTTTAGGGTAGTAGACAGGGTTGTTGCGTGTGAGGTGTATTGGCTGGTGCTATGCCCATCCGGGGAGGCTGTCCCCGGGGGTGTGAATAGTAACAACCGGCGCGGACAGATGCTTGGAGAGATTTCGCAAAACCTTCAGACGGCGGTATTTTTGAAAGAGTTTTGCTGATAAAATTCAAGGAAACGGAGCAAAGACAGATTGGCCACGGCCTATTCGTAACAAAAATGACAAGACGGCGACGCAACGCCTTTGACGGTTATCCCCGCCATGATCAGCCGCTCAAAACATTGCCTCAGCATGCTCTCGTTCCGCAAAAGAGTGCTCTCGTTATCAAGGTGCCAAATGCTCACACAACGCAAAATCAAGCTTCCGGCTGAATTCAGAAACAGATACAAGAGACAGCAGCTGAACGACGACATAGCCGACGAGGGACTCTGGAGCATGATTCCGGCGGTAAACGCCAACTCGCGGGCAAGTATTCTCAAACGGCTCAAGCAAAACGAAATTCTGTTTGATTTCATAGATGAGCATATGCCTCATCTGGAATACGCCTTTGAACCGATTATGCAGGACGGTCGTTTCGTGTGTCTGCCTAGAAATCCTCAGCAGCAGGGATTTGGTCTCTGCGCCTCGCTCAAATATCCTGGATGAGTAGAAATCTGTCATTTATGGTATCCCTACGAATTTACAGAAAACACTCCGACCGTTGGCGCCTCTCAGATATATAGGCCGATAGTGTCGTTTACCCCAATAAAAGGGAAGGAACTGCAGGATACATTCGGGCTCATCGACAGGATTTTTCTCAGGGGAGCTGATATGAAATTATCTCCCAGCTGCAGTTTCACCTTCAACGGAAAAAACGTGGTGACGCTTGAAGAAAATTTCCTTGATGATCTGCCTAGGACTGAGGAGAAAATCAGACGGGAGACAGCCAAACTCCAGATTCCTCAGTATACCAGAGAATTCATTGACAGTTTCATTGAATTTATGCGCGGCATAGTGAAAAAATGACCTCGGACAGAATCCTGCGATTAAGGACGCACCTGCGAACCTGCGCAGGGAATCTCGTGCCGCCGCAGTAAAAGAAATTATCCCCGCGCATACGCCTGCTTCCCTTTTTTTGTTTTTTTTCATATGCATTCTTTTTTATTTCCCAAAATCAGACTTCCCCTGGAATACCAGAACAAATACAAAAGTCAGATGCTGAAGGACAGAATCGCCGACAAGGAGATGTGGACCTACTCGCCGCAAGTGGCGTACAGGCCGCGGCGAAAACTTCTTGAGCGACTGGAGGAGAACGATCCTCTTTTTACGTTCATCGACACCTATATGTCGGACTTGGAGTTCGAATTCGAGCCTATCATGGAGGATGGGCGTTTCGTATGTCTGCCTTACGACTGCAAACAGCAGGGATTCGGAATCTGCGTGTCGCGAAGGCATCCGGGCCTGTTGGAAATCTGCCATCTCTGGTACCCGTGCGAATACAGCAGCAAAAGACTGAAAATCGGCCTGAAACAGGTCTACGTTCCGATCATCTACTTTCTGCCCTACAGAATGGATGGAACGGCCATCCTGTTTGATCTGATTTACGAGATTTTTTACGAAGGAGGAAGCTGCGGAGAAAAATACTGCTGCAATTTTACTTTTGACGGAAAATTTGTCGTAAAGCTTGAAGGCGATTTTCTTGATGACGTGAAAGGCGCGGAAACAAAAATCAAACAGGAACTGGCTAGGCACGATATCGACCAGATGACGGTTGACTACAGCGAGGAGCTTATTCAGTTCCTGTACCGGATAACGAGCTGATTCGGCGCAGGTTGCTTGCCTCCTTGTCATGACGATCAAACTTTTTCCGGATTCGAATCCGGTTTTGAACAAAGGCCGGTCCAGGCGTCATGACAGTTGTCCGCCGACTCCGGCGTCGTTATGCAACCGTTCAATGCCATCGGCAACAATCGGAGATCATCCCTGCTCCAGCCGTTCTCTTGCACGAGCGACAGCGATTGCAAGTTTTTCTTCCAGCAGCTTCTTTGGCGGCATCTTGACCAGGTACTGCGCGACATGAATGACGCCCTGGTTCAATTCCATCAGTTCCACGTTCTCCCGCGATTTCTCCGCGCAGAGAATCAGCGCGACAGGTTCTTCCTCACCGTCCTGCATTTCGTTCTTCTTCAGCCAGCGCAGATACAGTTCCACCTGCCCTTCATGTTCCGGCTCAAATGAGCCAAGTTTAAGTTCAACGAGGACCAGTCGCCGCAGGTAACGGTTATAAAACAGCAGGTCCATGTAATAATCCTTGCCATCGAGGACAAAATGCTTTTGCCTCGCCAGAAAAGCAAAATCAGAACCCATTTCCAGAATAAACTTTTTCAGTTCGGCAAGGATGGCGTTTTCAAGATCCTTTTCGCTATAAGTGTCCCTGAGTCCAAGAAAGTCAAGGACATAAGGATCCCGATAAAACAAATCCAAAGACATTTTGCCCTGATCCATAAGCTGCATGATGTCGTCCCGAATCGTTTCTTCAGGCTTTCGTGATATTGCCGTCCGCTCATAGAGCATGGATCTTTTACGGTCGCGAAGAACACGGACGGATCACCCCTCGCTCTTGCACATGGCGGCGTAGAAGTTCCGCTTCATATCATCCTCTATCGGAAGAAGTTCCACAAAATGAGACCATGTCAATTGTTGCGACAGCATCTCGACTTTTTCTCTTTCCGGAAACTTCTGATAGAACTGGACCATGCGAAATACAGCTGCCCGATTGAAGCCTTTGCCATACTGCCGAGTCAGTTTTCTTGACACTTCTTCAACGATGGAATTTCCATAATCGTCCTTTGCGTTCTCTAAAAGATCAAGGCAAATGCTTTCGCCAATCTCCCAATACAGAAAAATCATAGTGGAGTTTATCGCTTGAGAAACGGATGATTTCCTCGATATGATCAGATCTGCTATCTTCGAGTAAAGTTCATCTGAGTCTTTACAATTCATCAATTCATTTACCACACACGAATCCTTTCAAATTGTCGCGACGTGTCGCGACTTTTCATTTTGCGCCGATGCGAAATCCTAACAGTTTGAATCGCCTAAACAGTTCCCGTCCGAATCGCGACATTAATCTTCTGCCTTGTACAGTATCGTCAGACGTATGAACCAGGCGCCGTGAGACCGTTCTTAGACTCACCATATGGCGGAGGGCTTTTGAACCTGATTCAGACCACAGCCTCGTAAATAAGTTTTCCGCCCACATGCGCCAGCTGCACTCCGATCTTCTTTTTTTGGTTGAAATTGAAACTCAGCATATACCCTGTGTTCAGATTCCAGTATTCCAGATATTCGCAGATCTGTTTTTCTCCCTCGGCATTGTAGCGTTCGCCCCGCCAGATTTTAAGTTCGATGACATACTTCTGACCCTGATAATCCACAATCACATCCGTTCTTGTCTGATTGCGGGTCTGGGCCTCGATGTAGTAGTTGCCTGCGCCATTGATGACCGGTTTGAGAAAAAGCAGGAACAGTTCTCTTCCGTCCTGCTCTCTGAACCTTTCCTCAAGCGGTCCGCACACCTGGTGATACGTCTGAACAAACCGTTCCAGCACCAGAGGCATATTCAGCTTTCCGTCCGAAACGCACACATTTCTAGACATCGCGCCTTCTCGGCAGAAAACGTTGCTCTTCAATTCATCATCGGACAAAAAGAAATTGTAAAGCCTTGTTTCAAAGATCCTGTTTGCCACCACAACCGTGTTGCCATCATTTCGGATATGCCCGTACATCTTCATCTGAGCCAGATCCTCCTGATCCGGATTCCATGTCAGTCTTGTTCCTTCCATCAGAATGCTGCGGATAGCGGCTTTCAGTTTGGGATAGTTGTTCAGATTTCTGGTAAGCGACTGAAAAAGCGTATTGTTCTCATCCAAAAGTTGTTTTGCCGCCTCGTCTACGCCCCTGATCGTCCACGCATCCTTCAGACCGAATTTTTCACTTACGACCTCGTCAACAAGCTGACAGATCCGACTGACCAGAAACGGATAGCCGCTGGTATAGTCCCATACCGATTTTGCGATTGCCGCCAGGTCCATCCGCGTGCCGTGATCTGACTCGTACTCCTCAAGCATGACTCTGATCCCGCTCTCCGATAGGCCCATATCAATATCAAAATCGGCAGCTATGTTCCATGGACTGTTGAAGCGGCGCATATCATCGGATCGGTTCATGCTTTCAAGTTGCCTGATATCTGCGACGCCGGCAAGGATCACCGACTGAAAAGTCATGAACTGCAGATTCTTTTCGCGTTTGAGATAATTGGATCTCAGTTTCCCCAGAAAATCCAGGAATACCTGTTTGCCGGTTGCGGTATCGATCTCGTCAATCATGAGAACAATGCGTTTCTCGTTCTCTCTGCACCATTGGTCAAAAATTCTGAACAAATCGCTCAGTTTTGCCTTCCGCGAGTTTTCCCAAAGATCGCGAAACTGCTCAAGAAACCTGCCGGGAAGCGGAATATTCATGGAATCCCTGGCATCGCAGATCATTTGCGCAAGCCCTCTGACGAACTCGTGCTCGTTTTCAAAATCGGCGCTGGTGATATCCTGAAAATCAAGGCTCACCACATCATACTGAGATGACAGCGCCGTCTCCAGAGCATTGAGAGTGGTGGTTTTCCCGTACTGTCGGGCGCGGCTTATGGTGAAATACCTGCCTTCATCGACGAGTTTTCCGATCTTTTCCACACGATCGGCCAGGTCCACCATGTAGTGCCTTGCGGGTATGCAAACTCCTGTGGTGTTGAAACGCTTCATTGAATTCAGACCTTTTAATCGGGGGCTCACGCGCTATCAGCGCATCCGCAGCGCGCGGCAGACTACTTCCGGTACACCTCCTTCAGACGGGCCAGTTCCTGCCGGATCCTCTTTTCCGAAACCGGATATCTGGTGCCGATGCCCTGGGCGTAAAGAGATACGGTAAGTTCGTCGATCATCCACCGCGCCTCTCTGATCTCCTCCGGCACCTCGTCTGGGCTGCTGTAGCCCAGGGTGAGATCCCGCTGGGCCGAGCGCAGCTCATCCAGCAGATTCATTCTGATCTGATCCTGGCGGGGATCGATGCGGACCTTCTCCAGCCGCTTCTGCAGGGCAAGCATATAGCGCCTGATGTCGTCCAGTCTTTCAAAGCCGGCCTCGGTGACAAAGCCCTGATGGATGTAAAGTCCCAGGGAGGCCTTGACGTGGGAATAGTTGAGCGCCGTTCTCAGATCCAGCGATCCCTTCAGCTGGCGGCTGATTTCGCTGTAGATAAGAAGGATCTTCTCAACTCTTTCGGCGGCAAGCGCCACCGTTTCGTTGATCTGTCCCCGCATGCCGTCCAGCAGTTTAACGAAATCGTCGCCGTTCCATACCGGCGCGCCGAGACTTTTCATCAGATGATCCACCGCGGCGCCGATACAGTCGTTGATGAGATCCGAAATGCTTCCCACGCCGTGATAATACAGCGCCAGCTTGGTGCGGTTGGGCAGTCGCGCGTGAAGATAGGCCACCGGACTTGCCATGGCCAGCATGATCAGCCGCCGGCAGCCGCGCCACAGGCCGGCCAGCTGCTTCTCCCTGCTGTCGCAGGTCACCAGTCTTACGCCGTCCTTTTCCGTCGCAAGGGAAGGATAGGTGGTGATTTCAAGCCCTCCGGCGCGGGTCAGGGCGGTCTTTCTGATTTCCCCGAAATCCCAGCTTTTGTGGATGCCGCCGTCGGCGGCGCTGTTCTTCACCAGCTGATTGAAGCTTGATCTCATCCGATCCTCGAGGGAATGCTTCAGCACCTCCAGGCTTCGTCCCTGAGCGATGCTGTGACCCTTGCTGTCCACCACCGAGAAGTTGAACTTCAGATGCTGAGGCAGCGCATCGAGATTGAAATCGTCCCGGCTGATTTTCGTTCCGCCAACCCGGGTAAGACACTGCTCGATGTCGCTCCAGAGGGAGGTGGTGTCAGGAGCCACCGACTCCATCAGGAACTTGCCGTAGGTGGGAGCGGGAATGAACAGTTTCCGGAGATTTTTCGGCAAAGTCCTGAGGATCTCCGTGAAAAACTCCAGTCTGAGACCAGGCACGATAAACTCGAAATCCCTGGTGTTCATCTGGCCGAGAATGGTCAGAGGAACCTTTACCGTGACGCCGTCGTCCTCGGCGGTGGGATCGAAATGGTAGGCAAGACCTATGCGGTACTGGCCGAGGGTCACCGTATCTGGGAAATCCCTGCCGTCGGCCAGCTTGCTGCGGTCGCTGATAAGAAAATCCAGATCGAAGTTCAGATAGTTCGGCTCCTCCCGGCTCTTCTTCTCCCACCACTTTCTGAATCTGACAAAGGAGGTCACATCCTTCGGGATCCGCTTCTCGTAAAAACTGAACAGATCGTCGTCGCTTACCAGAATGTCGCGCCGGCGGGCCTTGTCCTCCTCGTCCATGACCGTTTCCACCAGTTTCTGATTGTCCCGGAAGAATTTCATGGAGCAGTCCAGATCGCCCTCCACCAGACCGTTGCGGATGAACATCTCCCGGCAGAGTTCCGGCTCCACATGCTCGTACTGCACGGTTCTTCCCGAAGCCACCGGCAGTCCCAGAAGGGACACCTTCTCGTCCGCCAGCACCGCGGCGCTCTTTTTGGACCAGCGGATTTCGGAATAGGAACGCTTCAGCCAGGGACCGCCGAATTCCTCCAGCCACTCGGGCTCGATGGCGGCCACGGTTCTGGCGTAAAGCCGGGAGGTTTCCGTCAGCTCGGCGGCTATCACCCATTTGCGCTTCTTCTTGTGAAGTCCCGAGGTGTAGGCGATAAGGAACTTGGCTCCCCGCGCCCCCACATATTCGTTTGATTCCAGCGACTTCATGCCGCCATGGCTGATCATGGCGGACACCACGGATCGGTGAAGAGATCCGTAATCGGCCTCGGCCTGATTGAAATGCAGCGAAAGATCCCGGCACACCCGCTCCAGCTGCCGGTGAATGTCCTCCCACTCCCGGATCCTCAGATAAGAAAGAAATTCCCGGCGGCACTGGCGCCGTAGCTGGGAGTAGCTGCCGTTTCTGAGAAAATCCCGGATGTAGTTCCAGAGATTGAGCATGCTGATGAAATCGGAGTTCTCGTCGGCAAAGCGCAGGTGCATCTGATACGAGGCGTCCTTGTGGCTCAGAGGTCTTTCCCGGGGATCCTGAATGCTCAGTCCCGATGCGATCACCAGCATTTCCTTCAGGCAGTTGAGGCGGGAGGAGGAAAGCAGCATTTTGGCCAGTCGCGGATCTGCGGGAATTCTGGCCAGGAGTCTGCCGTCGGCGGTGAGCTTGCCGTCCTTCAGCGCTCCGATCTCCTCCAGGGTCCGGTAGCCGTCGCTGACAAGTCTGCTGTCAGGCGCGTCGATGAACGGAAAGTCCTCCACCGCCCCAAGACGCAGGGATGTCATCTGCAGAATGACGGAGGCCAGATTGGTTCTCAGAATTTCCGGATCGGTATATTCCGGACGGGACAGATAGTCCTCCTGGGAATAAAGCCTTATGCACACTCCCGGACAGGTGCGTCCGCAGCGGCCCCGGCGCTGATCGGCGCTGGCCCGGCTCACCGGCTCCACCGGCAGACGCTGAACCTTGGTGCGGGGGGAGTAGCGGCTGATTCTGGCGGTGCCGGTATCGATGACATAGGTGATGCCGGGCACCGTAAGGGAGGTTTCGGCCACGTTGGTGGCCAGGATTATGCGCCGGGCGCCGTGAGGCATGAACACCCGGTTCTGCTCGGCGGCCGGAAGCCTTGCGTAAAGGGGAAGGATCTCGGTTCCGTCTTTGAGACTTTTGGACAGAAAATCCGACATTTCCCAGATGGAGCGCTCGCCGTCAAGAAACACCAGAATGTCCCCTCGGCCATATGTCGACAGTTCCTTCACCGCCTCAAGCACCGCCGTCTGCATGTCTCCGTCGGGATTCTCCTCGCTTTCCTCCGGCGGCCGGTACAGCGTCTCCACCGGATAGGTGCGGCCGCTGACGCTGATGATTTTGGCATTGCCGAAATGACGGGAAAAACGGTTCACGTCGATGGTGGCGGAGGTGATGACGAGTTTGAGATCCCTGCGCCTTGCCAGAAGACCTTTGAGGTAGCCCAGCAGAAAATCGATGTTCAGACTCCGCTCGTGAGCCTCGTCGATGATCAGGGTGTCGTAGGCGTTGAGCCAGCTGTCGGAGGCAAGCTCCGACAGCAGAATGCCGTCGGTCATGACCTTGATGAGAGACCTGGGGGAGGTGGAATCGGTGAAGCGGACCTTGTAGCCGGCCACCGTTCCCGGCTCGGCCCCCAGTTCGGTGCAGATGCGCTCGCAGACGGTGCGGGCGGCGATGCGCCGGGGCTGGGTGTGTCCGATATAGCCGAAGCGTCCGCGGCCGGCCTCAAGACATATTTTGGGCAGCTGGGTGGTTTTGCCGGATCCGGTGTCGCCGGCGACGATGACCACCTGCTCCTGTCTGATGGCCTGAAGGATCTCCTCCCGCCTGGCGCTGACGGGAAGCTCCTGGGGATAGGAAAGTTCCGGCAGGGAGGACAGACGCTCCTGGAAAAGCTCGCCGGCCTCAAGGGCGGCATCCTCAAGCGCCTGGACGGCTGTTGCATCTTTGAAGCCGGAAGCCCTGAGATCCCGGAAAGTCCGGTTCAGGCGACGTCTGTCTCTGAGCAGACAGCCGCCGTTGATTATTTTCGATATTCCGCCGATATCCATGATTTTTCCCCATTGAAGCAAGGCGTTCGGCGACCCTTGCGCATTTGGCTTGCGGGATCAGGGACGGCGGACGTCAGATAATTTTCCGTAATTTACATGATCGACTCCGCTTTTTCAATCCGTTGCGGCGAAGGCGCGGTTTTGCCGCTCCGCCCCGTCTTCCGGGCTCAGGAGGGGAGAGTAATCTGCGGATCTGTCCGCCGCATGCAGACGCGTGAGGCGGCACGGTTCTTGCTTCAAATATGCAATCAGCAGACAGCCTGCCGCCGGACTCCAGGAGCCGGACAAATGACGCGGCAAGCAAAAATGAGACATAGGACTGTAAGACAGACAGCCTGCTGTTGTAGAATGTAAAAGATATTATGCCGCCCTGTTGCCGGGATCGTCCGGGCTGCCATCCCCGCAAGCCGGCGGCAAAAGATACGGGACAAGAAATGATTTATTTAGCTGCGCTGTTCATAGTCATGTTTGTGGGCTTTTTCGCCTACACCTCCTACTGCAACATCAGACAGGAACAGGAAATTGAGCGGCGCAAAAAGATCTCTCACTACAAGAACATGATCAACGACATGGACGAGCTGCTGCTCAACGCCAGTCACATCCCATACTCCAAAAGTCTGGTGCTCATGCTGCAGAACCGAATTCTGTTCGCGCTGAACAACATTCTCGAATGCAACCCGTCCCTGACCGCCATCCGCACCAGAATCGCCGACATCAACAAGCAGATCGAGTTCGTCAACACCAACTACAAAAGCGGCGACGACAATCCCTTCATCGCGCCAAAGGACGATCGCCAGGCCATCAGCATGCTCAAGGTCATCAGCAAGCTCAGGAAGGTGGCGCGTTCGGAGCACAACCGCGGCAAGGTGGATCCCGGCACCTACCAGCAGGAGGATCGCCGGCTTGAAATTCTCATGCTGAAGATCAACATCTCAAGCCTGCTGAACCATACCAGGGATGCGTTCGCCGCGCGGCAGTGGGGCACCACCAAGCAGCTGATACACAAGGCCCAGACGGTTATCCGCAGCATAGTCGAAAAGGATCCCTGGATCGAAAGCAGAGAGCAGGAATTCGCCGAGCTGGACGCGTCCGTCTCCAAGGAGATCTCCGAAATGAACAAGAAGGAGATGCACAACATCGAGGAGAAGGAGCACGACGAGCTGGACGAACTGTTTATGCCTAAGAAGAAATGGTAGGCAGGGCGCAGGCCTGCGGTCAGAATTCCTCCGCGCCCCATGGTCCTCAAGCCGTCCTTCTTCGGTCCGCCCGCGCCGGCCGCGCATGCCCAGTCGGCCGTTTCATGATTTTTTAGACGCGGTCCTCCGCGCCGGACAACAACACGGGAAAGAAATTGCAAAAACTCACCTATGAAAATCTGGCTTCCGACTTCAGCTTCAGTTTCAGAACTCTCAGCGAAACGGCGGAAAAATCCCTGCGTCTTGGAGATCTCCATCCGAGAGTCAAAAGCGGCTTCCAGCGCGTGGGCGGCCCTTCCAATCTCGGCAAAAGCCAGGTGCTGATCCTGGAGGGCTATCCAGGCGTCGACTACGAAAACACCGTAATGCACCTCATCACCGAAACCGGCGGTCTGTCTCCCAAGCGGCCGATTTTCGATCTCATCTACGCCGAAAATCTCGACAATCCCCTGCGTCCGGTATGCATCAATCTCAAATCAGGCTCCGGCGTGGAGTTCTGCGGCAACGTCTCAAAGCTTCTGGACAAGCTGCTGAACCACGTGGATGCCGAAAAGCTGGTGAACAAAATTCTGGAAAGCCAGAAGGGACTGCCCCAGGAGAACATCGACGCCCTGGCCGGCTACCTCTCGGCGCTTTCGGCCAAGGTTCTCAAGGGCGAGCCCTTCTCCAACGAGGTCATCATCAATCTCATGGTGGCCCGGGAAAGCGACCGGGTGCCGGTGATTTACGGCCGGGATCTGAACTGGCATTCCCTTTTCGGCAAGATCAACTATCTCACCGAGCAGGGCTCCACCTACTCCCACCAGAATCTGCTGGAACCGGGACTGGTGCGCATGGCCAACGGCGGATTTCTGGTGCTTCCGGTGGCGGAGCTGGTGCGCCAGCCTCACCTGTGGTACAAACTGTCCAGCGTTCTGAAAACCGGCAGCCTCGACTGGGTCAGCAACTATCAGGACGGCTCCAGTATAGTTCCGTTCTTCGAGCCTGAAGCCACCGACGTCAATCTTACCGTGGTGCTTACCGGCGACTATCTGGATCTCAGCGAGTTCTACAGTCTTGATCTCAACGCTCTTGAGGAAATCGATCTCAAGGTAAGCCTGGATCAGACCATCGACGCCTCCAAGGTGGACGAGTTCACATGCTACCTGGATCTCATCCGCGCCAAGCAGAATCTCAAGGACTTCACCGCCGAGGCCGTGGGCCTTCTCTGCCGCTACGCCCAGCGGCAGTGCGGCACCAGAACCGAGTTCATGATTGTGGAGACCCGGCTCAGATCCGTCATGAAGCTGGCCAGCGACATCGCCTTCGAAAACTCCCACGATCTGGTGGAATTTGCGGACATGAGCGCTGCCATCGAGGAGAAGCGATTCCGCTCCGGCCACATAGAGGAGGATTCCAGCCGCATGTACCGGGAGGGCAAAATCTTCATCGTCACCTCCGGCAGCCGCATCGGACAGATCAACGGCATGAGCGTGGTGTCCACCACCGGCACCGACTTCGAATACGGCGAGCCGCTGAGGATCACCGCCACGGTCCATGCCGGCGAGGGGGACATCGCCGACGTGGAATACAAGGCGAATCTGGCGGGGCAGATCCATCAGAAAGCCATGATGATCATCAACGGCTTTCTCACCAACCGCTTCGCCCAGTGCTTTCCTCTGCCCTTTTCCGTCAATCTGGTTTTCGAGCAGTCCTACAGCGAAATCGACGGCGACAGCGCCTCTCTTTCCGGACTCTGCGCCGTGCTCTCAGCCCTGGCCAACGCGCCCATCAGGCAGAACTACGCCGTCACCGGCGCCCTTGATCAGTTCGGTCACGTGCAGCCTGTAGGAGGGCTGAACGAGAAGATAGAGGGCTTCTACCGGGTCTGCAGCATCAAGGGCTTCAACGGGGACGAGGGCGTGATCATCCCGTCCTCCAACCTCAACCAGCTGATCCTCAGGGATGAGGTGATGCAGGCGGTGAAGGCGGAGAAATTCCACATCTACACCGTGGACACCATCGACGAAACCATCGAGATCCTTACCGGCATCAAAGCCGGCAGCCACGAGGATCCGGAGTCCATCTACGGCATGATCAGCAGCCGCATTCTCGAAATGCAGGAACGCAACGGCGCCGCGGGAACCGGCTCGGGCTCCTCCTTCTGGGAACGGCTCTTTGGAAGGTAAGAACAACAGCATTTGCACAAGGAACCGCAATATGGAAAACAACGCCACAGCGTCTCTCTTCGAGCGCGGCATAACATCATTTGACAAAGAGGCGCTTCTTGCCTGCTCAAGAGGCGAACTGTTCGGTCCTGGCAACAGCCAGCTTCCCGCCCCCAACATGCTGATGATCGACCGGATCACCCAGATATCCTCGGATGGCGGATCCCACGGCCGCGGCTTCATCGAGGCGGAGCTGGACATCAGTCCGGATCTGTGGTTTTTCGCCTGTCATTTTCCCGGAGATCCGGTTATGCCGGGATGTCTGGGTCTTGACGCCATGTGGCAGCTGGTGGGATTTTTCCTTGGCTGGCGAGGCGGCAAGGGCAAAGGCAGAGCCCTTGGCGTGGGCGAGGTCAAGTTCACCGGTCAGATCAAGCCCGAAAACCGCAAGGTGACATACCGCATCGATTTCAAGCGGGTCATCGAGCGCAAGCTCATCATGGGCATCGCCGACGGCTCCGTGCTGGTGGACGGAAACGAAATCTACCAGGCAAAGGATCTCAAGGTCGGACTGTTCATCGAAAACTGATCCGTTCTCGGATCGACGTCCTGCCGGCGGCAAACATCGCCTCCGGCGGAAATTCCGCGCATTGGCCGCAGTGTCAGGGACAGGAAGAAGGCCCGATCCGGGCTTTTTTTCTGTCCCTGCGCTTTTTGCCGCAGACGCAAGACCGCGCCATGGAAACCGGAAAGTCCCGCGCCTGGCAGTGCCGGCGAAACCGTTCCCAAAGCCCATAATGAACAAGGCCGTTTTGTTGTATAATAACGCCTGTAGGATCTCATTTTTTTTCAGGAACGATCGTGAACAGAATTTTCAAGACAACCTTAACCGCAGGCTCCGCCGCAGTTCTTTCAGCAGGTCTGCAGGCCGCCGATGCCCCTTTTTACACTCTTGAGGAAATCTCCGGAAACACCAAGGAATACGGATACAGACTTGCCGACAGTTCCAGCGACTACCTGACCATCAGACAGAAGTACGACTGGTGGTCGTTTTTCGATTCCGTTCCTACAGAAATCGATCTGGGAGACCGCTACACCTATACCATCGGCTGCTACTACGACAGCAAGGTCTGCGACGCCTACTACAACGAGGACAACGAGAACGACGGCAGAGGACACAGCTTTTACAAGGCCATCCACGAAAACGCCGCCTATACCTACTCTCTTCTCAACGGCGGCGGCAGATCCTCCAATCTCCAGGGCTTCCGCCGAAACCTCAGCAGCGACGGCACCATCATCGCCGGATGGATCGACAACAGCGAACGCAGCTTTGAAACCGGCGCCAGATTTCCGGTGGTGTGGATCAACGGCGAAAAGCTGCAGCTTGGCGATCAGGGCTTCGGCATGGCATCCGAAGCCGTAAGAACCGACGACGGCGCCATAATCGTGGGAGGGGCCGCCACCGAAACCCTCATCGCCAGCAATGACCGCTACCACTACTGCTATGAGGACTACCGGTACAGCAACTACGACGGCAATCTGCGCCACTGCCCGGGCTACCACAACAAGGCCAGTCTCTGGGCCATAGACCAGGACAACAGCGTGACCGACCAGGTTTATCTGGCCCATTACGGCTCAGCCGGCGACAAAGAACTCAGCACCGCGGACATCAGAAAAATCGTCAGAATCAACGACATCTACTACGCCTTCGGAAACTCCGCCACCGATGACATCGGCTGGGACACCTCCTCCATCGCCACCTACTGGACCTTCGGTCTTGAAGACGGCAAATTCGTCGACGTTTCCAACTGGACGCTGCCGTCGGGCATCGATCGTCCTGGCAAGGGAGACGAGCACTACGGCTCCACCTGGTTCGTGGACGCCAACGACAATGGTCTTGCGGTGGGCAACGCCAGATACACCGATCTGAAGAACCGCGCCTATCCTATCGAAATGTTCATCTACGATCCGGTGGAAGACAAGACCTACACTCCTATCAGGGACAAGCCTTTCTACGGCGCCACCAACCGGGCCGTGGCCATCAACAGCCACAACCTTATCGTAGGCATTTCCGACAACCGGGATTCCCAGGAGTCGGTGGCCAACGGCAATCCGCGCCAGACCGACGGCTATCTGTACAATTACAACACGGACAGGCTGTATTCCCTCAACGATCTCATCTGCACCGACAGCACCTGCGAGATCAACGGCAAGTACTACTACATCTACAACGTGGGCGACATCAACTCCGACAACGAAATCATCGCCAACGCCTACAGATACGACAGCTACGAGGACTGGGGCAACTACAACAATCCGACCAACGTGACCATCAAGCTGAAATCGGATCTTTTCGACGAGACCGACGATGCCTGGAGCATTCCGGACGAATACGTTGTTACCTACACCCGTCCGAAAATCAGCTACGACGAGGACAAGAAAAGAGGTCATTCCGGATCTCTGCCGCTGGGAGGACTTGCCGCACTGTCGCTGCTGCTGGCGGGAAGACTTCTGAGAAAAAGGGGCTGAAACCCCGGCGTCCGCTGACCTGGCCTTTCACGCCGCCGCCCGTCCGGCCACACCCGGGACGGGCTTTTTACGCTCCGCCATTGCAAAATCCTGGAGAACCATAATGAAAAAATCCTACGTCGCCGCTTTATGCGCGCTGTCATTCCTTGCCGTCTCCGCGGCGCCGGCCGCAAGCGCGTCGGACGATCCCGACAAGCTGTACACCGAAGCCGAAACCATCTGCTCCCGCGCGGCCCCCGCCGCGGAGGATCCCGACGAGGACGAGGACTGCATCTACAACGAAAACAGTTTCGCCAAAGCCGAGGCGCTCTTTCAGAAGGCCTGCGATGCGGATCAGGCCTATGCCTGCGCAAGACTCGGAGATCACTGGGGACTGCAGCCGGGCAACGGCGGCATGGTGCTGGATCGCAAAAAAGCTGTGGAATATTATGCCAAAGCCTGCAGCCTCAAAAACGACGACGGTTGCGAAAAAGCCGGCGAAATATACTCCACCGAGTGCAGGGACGGACTGGAGGCCAGCTGCTTTGACGAGGCTGACAGCTATCTTTCCGATCTCTGCTCACGGAACAAAGGCTACGCCTGCCATTACCAGGGCGAACTTTATGGCTCCACCTTCGAAGCCGACGACAGCCGCTATCTTGAAGCCATAAAAAGCTTTCAGAAAGCTGTCGATCTTGGCTGGGAGCCTGCCAGGAACGGTCTTGAATTCGCCTTGATACAAAGGGGACGAAGCAAAAGCGCGGACGCGCCGGAATTCATGAAAAAGGTTCTCTCCGACCTGGAAACAAGATGCAGTCAGGAAAAAGAGAAATGCTGGGGAGCATGCTACACTCTGGGACAGCTTGCTGAAAATTACGGCGGTGCGCCGGATGCGAATCCTGCCCTCAAATATTACCTGAAGGGCTGTCAGAAAAAAGATGCCGAAAGTTGCCGCAACGCCGCCAGCCTGTACGAATCAGGCGACAGAGGCGTGAAGAAAGCCGAAACGCTGGCCAAAGCGTTCCGGGAAAAGGCTGAAGATTACGATGAGTACTGTCCTGATCTCGACTAATTTCTAACGGTCAGTATCCTGTCCAGAGCCGAAAAAGAAGTACTGCCGCGCCTGTGACAGTGACAGCGCAATGTAAACGCCAGCAGGACACAAAAAAGAAAAGGAGCAGATCGGAATTTGGCGTTGCGTCGACTTTTTTTCGCTTCCGCCCGAAATACCTGCCGGATTTCAGGACGACTTGTCGTGTCGTGAAATTCTTTTCCAGACTTCATGTATGCAGGGCATTCGGCTCGCGCCGGAAACGCGCTTTTTAACGCTCCGCCATTGCCGAATCAGGGAGAACAATAATGAAAGAATCCTGCTTCTCCGTTTTTATGTGTGCTGACATACCTTGCCGCCGTGGCCTCGGCAGCAAGCACAGCGGACAATCCCGAGAAACTCTACACCGAAGCTGAAACCATCTGCGCGCGTCAACTGCAGGCCGAAGTCTGCGCGCTTCAAGCGCAGACCGAAGCGGAAACCGTCTGCGAGGCCGCAGAGGATCCCGACAAGTACGGGGACTGCATCTACGACGAAATCATCTTCGCCAAAGCAGGCGCACTCTATCAGAAGACCTGCGATGCTGATCATGCCCATGCCTGCGCAAGACTAGGGGATCATTGGGGACTGCAGCCCGACAACGGCGGCATGGTGCTGGATCGCAAAAAAGCGGTGGGATATTATGCTAAAGCCTGCCGTCTCAAATACGAGGACGGCTGCCAGAAAGCCGGCGAAATATACGCATTTGAGTGCAGAGGATTGGAAGACAGCTGCTTTGACGAAGCAGACAGATATCTTTCCGATCTCTGCTCCCGGAACAAAGGCTACGCCTGCTATTACCAGGGCGTGCTCTACCGTTCCTCCTTCGAGACCAGCGACAGCCGCTATCTTGAAGCCATAAGAGGCTTTCAGAAAGCTGTCGATTTGGGCTGGGAGCCTGCCAGGGACGATTTGGACTTAGCTTTGATAGAGCGAGGACAAAGCCAGAGCGCAGACGCTCCGGAGTTCATGCAAAAAGGTCTTTCCGACCTGGAAACAAGATGCAGTCAGGAAAAAGAGAAATGCTGGGGTGCCTGTCATACTCTGGGACGACTTGCAGAAAACGAGGGCAAGACGCCGGATGCGAACGCGGCCCTCAAATATTACCTGAAGGGCTGCCAGAAAAAGGATGCCGAAAGCAGCAGGGAGGCCGCCCGGCTGTATGAAAAAGGAGAGAGGGGCGTGAAGAAAGCCGAAACACTGGCCAAAGCGTTCCGGGAAAAGGCTGAAGATTACGATGAGTACTGTCCTGAGCTACCTTAGAGCAACATGAAGATGGCTCGTTACAGGCCAAACCCGGCATAGAAATGATTCAAGGCCAAATTCGCGCAAATCGCGATTTGCTGAACGCGCCTGCCCAAAACATTCCGACCACTAGTCGACATCAGCCGTCTGCGAGCCCATCGGAGCAGGCGGACGGTGTGACGGGATAGCTGCAACGATCTCAGATCCGGAAACCGGACCATCGGACATTTGCCGGCATCACCGGCTTTTTTTCTTCATTTCCAGGAAGGAGTTTTTCAGCTCCTCCAGCTCCTCCCAGCGACTGTAACAGGCTGCTATACGAGATTCGAGATCCGCGGCCTCGGCGCTTTTCTTTCTGATTTCAGGCTGAGGACGGCTGTAGAATTCAGGATCCGCCAGTTCCTGCTGAACCTTCTCCAAACGCTCCTCAAGCTGCGATATTTCATCAGGAAGCTTCGCCAGCTCCTGTTCCTGACGGTAGGTAAGCTTGGTGGCCTCCCGGGTCGTCGGCTTCTCCGCAACCGGCTTCTCGACGGCAGGCGTCTTCTCTGTCTGACCACGCGCTTCTTTTGCGGCCAGATACCGCTCCAGATCGCTCCAGCCGCCGATGACCTGATCGATGCGCCCCGCTTCCCCGAAATGCCACACTTCGGTGGCCACATTGTCCAAAAACCACCGATCGTGGCTTACCAGGATCAGGGTACCCTTGTAGCTTACCAGCAGCTCCTCCAGCAGTTCCAGCGTCTCGATGTCAAGATCGTTGGTAGGCTCGTCCATGACCAGCACGTTGAATTCCTTGAGGAAAAGCCTTGCCAGCAGCAGACGGTTTTTCTCGCCGCCTGAAAGGGCGCTGACGGGAGCGTAGGCCCGCCGCGGCTCGAACAGAAAATCCTGAAGATAGCCCATGACGCTTTTTTTATGCCCGGCCACCGTAACTTCGGTGCGGCCGCTGGTGAGATTGTCCAGCACCGTGGCGTTCTCGTCCAGAGACTGACGGTACTGATCGAAATAGGCCACCGACAGCGCCGAACCCTGCCGGATCCAGCCGGTATCGGGTCGGATCTCCCCCAGCAGCAGTTTCAGCAGCGTTGTTTTGCCGCAGCCGTTGCCGCCGCTTAACGCCACCTTGTCTCCGCGGCGGATGCAGAATTCAAGCTCCCTAAACAGACAGCGTCCCCCTGCTGAATACGACACATCCTGCCCCTCGAAGACGATCTGCCCCGACTGCTCGGCCTGGCTGATGGCCATGGACACCCTGCCCTGGCGGCTTCGCCGGTTCAGACGCTCCTGACGCATCCGTTTGAGATCCCTGACCCGGCCCTCGTTTCTGGTGCGACGGGCCTTGATGCCCTGACGGATCCAGATCTCCTCCTGGGACAGCTTTTTGTCAAAGGCGCGGTTGGCCTTGTCCTCGATCTCCCGCCTGAGATCCCGATCCTGAAGATAGCGGGCATAACTGCCGGAATATGAATAGATCCTGCCCCGATCAAGCTCGGCGATCCTGGTGGCGGTCTCGTCGATGAAACGCCGGTCGTGGCTGATGAATATCGCCGCGCCGTCGAAGGAGGCGAGAAAGGATCGAAGGCTCTCCACCGCATGAATGTCCAGATGATTGGTAGGCTCGTCCAGGAGCAGCACATGAGGCCGATCCGCCACCGCCCGGGCCAGGGCGATGCGCCGCAGCTGACCGCCGGAAAGCCCCCTCATGGGAGCGTTCGCAGGCAGTCCCAGCCGCTCCAGCAGATTGACGGCATGCTGCCTGAAGACAAAGCCGTCAAGATCTTCGATTCTGCTCTGCAGGACCGAAATTTCCGCATCGCGGGCGCCGGCAGAGGCGGCGTCATAGGCCTCCAGCAGTTCAGGCAGTCCCGGCCGGGCGCCGGCCACGTACATCCATACCAGCTGATCCGAATCCCGGGGAGGATCCTGATCCAGCATGGACACCTTCAGATTGGACTGAAACACCACCGAACCGCTGTCGGGGACCATGCGGCCGGCGAAAATTTTAAGCAGAGTGGATTTTCCCGCGCCGTTGCGGCCCACCAGGCATACCCTCTCTCCGCTTTGGAGGCTGAATGACGCTCCGTCCAGCAGCGGGCGATCGGAAAAGCTCAGTCTCGCACCGTCCATGGTGATAAGCGCCATGCTAAGCCTCCCGGGACAGATCAAGAAACCAGACGTGATGCTGGTCGGCGGAGGACTCGTAGTCCCTGGCCAGCGTCCTGCGGCTGATGTCCGTCACCGCAAAGCCCAGACGCTCCACCGCCTCCTTGTCAAGACGGAACCCGCGGCGGTTGTTGGAAAACAGCACCCTGCCACCCGGCTTCAGGATCCGTCTGATATCCTCAAGCAGATCGATGTGATCCCGCTGCACGTCGAAGGTGGTTTCCATCCTTTTGGAGTTGGAGAAGGTCGGGGGATCCACATAGATGAAATCGAAGGTGTCGGCGGTTTCCTTAAGCCATTTGAGACAGTCGGCCTGAATGAATTTCACGTCGGCCGAGGAGGCGATGTTGTTGATGCGCATGTTCTCCCTGGCCGTGTTCAGATAGGTGCGGCTCATGTCCACGGTGGTCACCGAAGCAGCTCCTCCCAGCGCCGCCTGAACCGAGGCGGTGCCGGTGTAGGCGAACAGATTGAGGAAGCTTCTGCCCCTGACGCTTTCGCCGATGAGTTTCCTCACCAGACGGTGATCCGCAAACAGCCCCGTGTCCAGATAGTCCTGCAGATTGACGATGTACTTCGCTCCGTACTCCCGCACCGTCATGGTGTCATCCTGCCGATCAAGACGCTGGTACTGCGAGTCCCCCTTCTGCTGCATTCTGGATTTGACGATGATGTGATCGCCGGCGAACTCAAGCGCGCCGCATGTCACCTGCATCATGTCCAGCAGCCGCTGCCGGGCCAGATGGGCCGGCACCGATTTCGGGGCCTGATATTCCTGGATCACCGCGTAGTCGCCGTAAACGTCAATGGCGGCGTTGTAATTGGGAAGATCCGCATCGTATATCCGGTAGGCCTCCAGCTGCTCCTTTTCGATGTAGCGGCGCAGATTCCGCAGATTCTTCTTAAGCCGGTTGGAGAACTCCTCGGCCCCCTGCGACAGCCGGCGGTGTTCGGGCTGCTCGCCTTCTTCCGTCTGCCGGCTGAAAATGCTGTAGGTTCTCAGAAGACAGTTCAGGGCGCCGTTGTAGAGATGATATTCCCGGTCGGCTCTGAGTTTCAGACAGCCCAGCAGCTCGGCGGAGGAAGATATGACCGAGGCGAATGATCCGGAGAAACGATCCCGGAGGCGGCTTCCCAGTTCGGAGTAAAGAGCCAGGAGTTCGGTGAAATTGCCCAGCCGCTGGCCGTAGGGAGGATTGGTGATGATGGTGAACACCGAATCCGGCTGCGGATTTTCAAGATCCTTCACCTGGCAGGTCTCAAAGTCCATCAGATCGGACAGTCCCGCCAGATGGGCGTTCATCCGGGCGGTTTCCACCATGCGGCGATCGGCGTCATAGCCGAAAAAGCGCACCTTCCGATCAAGAAGCTCCGCGATGCCCTTTTTGGACCGTTCCCTGGCATCGCCAAGACACTCCTGCCACAACCCCTCGTCGTGCATGGAAAGACTGGCGATGCCCGGCTTGTCCCGCAAAAGACCGGGAGCGGTGTCCGAAAGCCTCATGGCCGCCTCGATGAGCAGCGTCCCCGATCCGCACATGGGATCCAGATAGCAGGCGCTGTCGAGACTGCTGCGGGCCACAATGGCCGCCGCCAGATTCTCCTTCAGTGGCGCGGTTCCTGCCTTCGCCCGGTAGGTTCTCCGGTGAAGTGCGGATCCGAAGACGTCAATGCCCACCGAGGCACGCTGCTTCCGATCCAGATGAACCGCAATCCTGATATCCGCCTCCCGCACGCTCACCGACGGACGGCTCAGCCCCCGCTTGACGAACCGGTCCACCACCGCGTCCTTCACCTTCTGGGCGCCATAGAGAGTGTTGCGGATGCCCTCTGAGGTGCCGGAGAAATCCACCGCGATGGTATGCCAGGGCTCGAAGTGCTTTTCCCACGGCAGAGCGCTTATCCCAAGATACAGAGAGATGTCGTCGGGAGCCAGGAATTCGGCGAGGTTGAGAATGACCCGGGAGGCGAAGCGGGACCACAGAACCGCCTGGTAGCCAGCCTTCAGATCCCCGGAAAAAGAGACGCCGGCCACCGTCTTTTTGAGATTCTCGCACCCCAGGGAGGACAGTTCGTCATGCAGAAGATCCTCCATTCCCTTGGGACAGGAGGCAAAAAACTTGTTCATAGATTTCTCGCGGTTGTCAGGATTCTTTCTTGTGGTGTGTCGTGATGTAGTGTTCAAGAATGTCGTAGGCCCGGCGGACCATCAGAATTTTTTTGCGGGAGGCGGCATCGTTTCTGAGATCGGGATGGTAGCGGATCATCAGCGCCATGTACTGATGGTGCACCTTGTCCAGATCGGCAGTGGGGGACAGGTCGAAAAACCTGAAGCATTTTTTTACGTCGTCGGCGGTATAGTGAGGCACCGGCTCATGCTCCAGCTGATCGATGCAGATTGCCCGGATGAAGGGATTGTGCTCCACGTCAAAGAAGCTTTCGTCGGAAATGCCTTTCAGCGGCGCGGGGAGAGGATGCTTCTTCCCCAGCTCCTTCAGCCTGATGGCTGCCTCCTGGTGTCCACGGCCGGCGGCGTTCTGCAGAAAATAATAGGATTTCAGAAGCAGAGTGGCGTTTTCCGGATTCTGGGAATAGATTTTTCCCAGCTGATAGCCCGCCTCGGTGTTGCCCTGAAAGGCGGCTGCCTCCAGCCAGGTGATGGCATGGGCGGTGTTCTGGCCCACCCCCTGCCCGTACTGGAACATGCGGCCCACCAGCATCTGCGCCTCGGCGTCGCCGGCCATGGCTCCGTCGAAAAGATAATTGAAGGCCACCGTGAAGTCCTTGGGCAGCCCCCGGCCATAATAGTAGTCCTTGCCGATTCTGATTTTCTCAAGTTCCCCGCCGCTGACCTGCACCGCTCTGAGGCTCTGGTTGGAGTCGGTTTTCTGATTGCGGGGTCTGATACGTCCGACCGGCTTCTTTCGCTCGGCCTGGGCCATGAGACGGCGACGGTTGAAATAGAAAACGCCGTAGAGGATCAGC
This sequence comes from Succinivibrionaceae bacterium, assembly GCA_017480795.1. GTDB lineage: Bacteria > Pseudomonadota > Gammaproteobacteria > Enterobacterales > Succinivibrionaceae > UBA2804. The sequence continues at coordinate 5,543 of JAFURY010000057.1, read as the reverse complement.
ATTGAACCCGATGCCGCAGATCCCACCAGAAGCAGCCAGGAGGCCTCGCTGCTGCGGATGTAGACCACAAGCAGAAATACGCTCAGCGTCAGCAGAGTCATGCTCTTGAGAGCATAATCTATCAGGGATTTGTTCATGCCGGGGAATGTGTGATGAAAGCCAAAAGCAGCCGTACTCTTCGGAAGACTCCAGATCTGAAACGCCGCCTGGGAACCGTCGGTTACGCCAGTATTTTAGCATATTGCCGTCTGCTTTTCAGTTCGGTTTGATCCTCCATCCGCTGGGATCAGGAGCGCGGGAGCGACATGGAATCGCAAAAACACGGAATCGATGCATCCGCCGGCAGGAGCTCAGAAGAGATCCGCCTGGGAAATCGGGCGCTTGCTGAGCCGGAGCGAAGGCGCGGTCATGGCGGTCGGGGAGATCGCCAGATTCCGATGCGCCGCACGCCGAGCCCTCAGTGAAGATAATCCCGGTATTCCCCCAGCACCAGCTCCTCAAAGGCCACGTAGCCCAGATTGCCGCTGATCTGGGAGGCGCCGATGGCGAAGCTGTCGTAAACGTCGTCGGCTTCGAATTTGAATAAGGCCGTAACGCAGCGCTGGCGGTTCTCGGCCGTCACCTTGGCCCGGTGCACCGCTTTGATCCTTCCGCTGTCCCGATGGTACACATGAAGATGGAGCACGGGGGAATCGCTTGCGATCCTGAAGACCGCCTTCAGCGCGTAAATCCTGCCGGGCACCAGATTTTCGCCGAAGGGGAGCACGGCGTAGCGCCGCTTTCTGGCGGTGAGGGAAAAGAGATGCCAAATGCCCAGAATCCGGTGCGCCTCCCAGCAGGCGGGGTCAAAGCTGAAAATCGCGTTCGATCCGTCCACGGAGGTCAGAATTCTGCCCATGATCTGCTGATGGTTTTTCCCTCTGGCCAGGGCCAGAGCCGCCGCCAGCGCCCTGGAGAAGGGCTCCTGGCCAATGACGCGGTAAAAGGCGTCCCGTCCCACGGATGCCCAGTTGCGCTTTCCCGGCAGGGCCGAGCCGTTGCCGCCCAGCCATTCAAGGTGCTTTCGGGCGCAGTATGCGACGCTCTCTTTGGGGATCCGCTGAAACAGCTCCCGTCCCTTCCGGCTGTTCACCAGCACGGCGCTCACGCCCCGGGACAGATCTAGATCCGGCTCTTTGGCCCCGATGCCCCAGAAATCGCCAATGGTCAGATCGCCGTAGCGAGGCAGAGACTGATAGCGGCAGCGCTCGCAGTGCAGCGGGATCATCAGGTGAGGATGGTAGGCCCGCTGGAAGTCGTCGCCGCTTCTTGCAAGATTTTTCGCCGTCCCGTCGGCAAACTCGACCCGGCAGGAATGAGTGTGCCATTTGCCGGCGATCTTGCTGCGGAACTCGTAGGATACCGGCCGCGGGCTGAAATTTTCGTCCAGGTAGCGCTGGAAGAACTCTCCGGAGGGTGAATTGCCGCAGAGCAGATCGATGGCGATGAGGTTTTCCGGCTCGTATCCGATGTACGCCCTCAGCCCGGCCACCTGGCAGGGGCAGCCGACGAAAAGCACCGCGGTTCCCTTTTTCAGCTCCTCCCTGACCTCTTTGAGAATGTTTCCGGAAAAGCTCTGAAAGTATTTGGATTTGTGCAGGGCAAGAAGTTCCCGGCTGGTGCGGACCAGCACATGCTTTGCGCCAAGAGTGTCCGCATCCCAGGCGCAGCCCGCCACCGCTCCGCCCTGATTTATCACTTCCGCGGCCAGAAGTCCGAAGGCGCCGCCGCTGGAGGATCGTTCCAGCAGCTGGCCGTCCGAGGCCGCAAAGGCGTACAGTTCAGGCTTCGGATCGTGTTTTTTGACGGGAAGATTCAGGGCCGGACAGATTTTCTGGCATTTTCCGCAGAGTCGGCACTTTTCGGGCTCCACCGCCGGAACGTGATAGCCGAAGCGATCCCGGGAAAAATTCAGCGCCAGGGTGGGACAGCAGCAGACGCACGCTCCGCAGCCGCTGCAGCAGCCTTCGGGCACCACGGCGGTTACCGGCAGCCGCCTGGCGTCGCAGGTTTCAAGCCGCCGGCTCCAGGCGCCGTCATGGCTTTCCCGAATCTCCCGGTTCTCTGGATCCTGGTCGCCTTTGTCCTGGCGGCTCTCCGCCTCCGGGACCGCTTTCTCCATCATCGGCGGATCCCCGCAAGCTCGATGGATTTCACGGCAAAGTATCTGCCCGGTCCGGACACCTGGGAGGCGCCGATCATGAAGCTGTCGTAGCCGTTGCGGTCGGCGATGAATTCGATGTCCGCAGTCTGCCAGATGCTGTCGTCGCTGTTTGCGTGACACGGCACCCGGCGCACCACCTGCCAGATCCCCAGTTCATGACTGTAGACATGCAGATAAAGAGCGGTGGCGGCGGTTTTGATCCGGAAGCAGACGGTCAGACGGTAGTATTCCCCCCGCTCAAGAACGCAGCCCAGGGGAGCGTAGGCGAAAAGCTGGGCGGGATTGCTCTCCTTCACCGGGATCAGCGCGGGACAGCCCCGAATGACATGGCTTTCCCAGACTGCCTTGTCGCAGAAAAACTCGGGCGTCAGGGCCGACACCAGCCGGCGGATTCTCATTATCGCAGGCTTCCGGGGCGGGATCAGCGCCAGATTTTCCCGGTACTGCCGGTACAGCGGTCCCTTTGAGCGGGTTGCGGCCTCAAGAGCGCCGGCCAGATAGGCGACGGATTCCTCCCGTCCCTGAGCGATGAGCATCTGGCTTTGACCGTGATCAATGGGACTGAACACTGAAAAATCAAATTCGCCGTCTTTTCCCTTGAGACGGGAAAGCATGTCCGGAGTCACCACCCGTCCCTCCACGGCGAAGCGGGAAAACAGATTCTGAAGCCGGGAATCGTTCTGTTTTTCAAAATTGCGGTTTTTGGACAGATAAAGGAAATCCCGGCCGAAGTTCAGGGAAAGACAGCAGCCGTGAAAGCCGTCGGCGCAGACGAAGGAAGCCCCGTTTATCAGGGAAATGAAGGCGGCGGGATTGGTGTCGGCGGCGTTGCGCTGAACCGGACCGGTATTGTCGCGGCCGGTGAGCCAGACTATTTCGAGGTTCAGGTGGGCGGCCAGTTTTTCCACGAACAGGCCGTACAGTTCCGCGGTGTCCAGCAGATAGGCCAGCATGTAAGGCCGGCCGGAATCAACGATACCGCGGATTTCGTCGGAATACTCGGGATCCGTCATCTGCTCCAGCCACTCCTTGGGCGTGAGCAGCATGGTGGGATCCACCACATGCTCCACATGACGGCCGGTGGCCTCTGAAATCAGTCTGGCCCCGGTGGCCTCACGGCATGAGAGGTAAGGAATGGAAGAAAGCCAGTCCCGCCATAGCTCGCAGTTGGACTGATAGGCCTTGGGGATCTGATTCCAGCCCACGCTGGGAGCGTAGGAGACTCTTTTTTCAGCCGGGGCGAACTGCAGATACTGCTGGGCGGTAAACCAGAAGCCCCCAGGCTTCCAGATCTGATCGCTTCCGCATACCACGGCTGAATATCGCTTCAGCAGACTGCGCTGGGCGGCGGATATCACACCATGGGCGGGCAGTTCCCCCAGCGCGGCGCTGAAATCGAAGTGATTCTTCATGAACCTGACGAAGGTGCATCTGGTCCTTTCGTGATCGTACTTCTTGGGATGGGTCTCCTTCAGGGACTCGGGAGGCTGACGGCAACTGACGAATCTGCCGGCGCCGATGATCTCGACCGTGTAACCCAGCGCGCGCATGCGGTGATAAAGCGCAAAGGCCTGCAGGCACGAGCCGTAGTTGGCCCCAAGCCAGCCAAGATATCCGATCTTCTTTCTGAACCACATGAAACCTGTTTCCCTTTCAAAGCGCAGGCCGCGACCATGCGGTCAGGCCTGACTCTTTATACAGTAGATCGCGCCATTATGCAAGAAGGGCGGGCCGTGCAAAACATGTCCGAGGCCTCGGGAGCCGGGGGTTCATCGCCCGGAGCGTTTCAGCGCCAGATGCACGTATCTTCCCAGATGCATGAACCGGGGATCCCGGGACAGCTTCAGTTCGTAGCGCAGCACATCCTCGAACATGTCGATCTGGCGATCCTTGTGGCGCATGTAGTCGTGAAACACTCTCACCCCGCTTTCGAGGACAATCTCAAGGCCCAGCCGGGTGGCCAGATCGGTGACGGACTGACGGTCTGCAGGAAAGGGAGGAGTCATCTTCTGCCGGTGACGGGAGATCAGATCCGAGTCGGCATAAGGAAAATTTCCCACGATCAGGGTCTGGAAAAACAGGGCGTCCCTGTTGTAGAAAAGCAGCGACAGCACGCCGTCGGGTTCCAGCAGAGAGGCGAGGATCTCAAGCGCCATGGACTTGTCTCTGATCCATTCCAGCAGGGCATGACAGATGATCAGGTGATAACGGCGATCAAGAATCTCGGACGGCAGAGAAAGAATATCGGCCTGAAAAACCGCGGCGTCAAGTCCGGCGAGATTTACCCGGGCCGCATCAACGGCCTCTGAGGAAACATCCAGGGCGAACACGTGATCCTGCATCCGGGCCAGATCCCGAAGCGTGGAGCCGTCTCCGCAGCCCGCATCCAGTATTCCTCTGGGACTCTCCGGCAGCATGGCGCATATTTGCGCAAGATCGCGGGCCACCACCGCCCTGCGGATACGACCCTTGGTGCTTTCGCAGATGTTGCGACGGTACACGTCATTGAGTCCGTTGAAGGACACGAATTCCTCGTTTTGCATAATGCAGTCCATTGTTTGCATTATGCAAACGGTTTTGCATAATGCAATAAATTATTCTCAAATTGCAAAAAACTATCAGTCAGTTCCGTCCCGTTCCGCCACCGGTGGAGAGGCTGCAAAGCCTTGACACAAAAGACTTCTTAAGAAAAAAACACCTAAAATGAAAATTTGGCACGCTATATTCATATGCGAAAGTATCAATTTTTTATCCCGTGCTCTCTTCAGTATTTCTGAAGTTTTGGCCCAGACCAGATGGTCTGGGTATTTTTTTGCCCGCATGATCAGTCCTTCCGTTTCCTGGCGCAAGGCGCCCGGATCGATCCTTCATTCGTCGCGGCATTCGTCAGAAACAATTCTTCAGACGCCCGCGAGGCGAGAAACATCAGCGCAAGACTCACGGCTTTCGCGCCCGCCCTGGCCGGCGATGCATGGGGGAAGCAGACGCAAGTCCGAAGGAAACGCGAAGAAGGAACGCGCCTTCCAACGTTCGCATCCGGGACACGATCCGCCATACGCCGAATGTCTTCGACGTCCGGCTGACGCATAAGCCGAACGACTTGACGGAAGCTTGGGCAATTTCGGCAGAATGATTCGCGGCATGATTCTAATTCAGTTCCCCGGAGCAATCCATCTCCGGCCATCGCGCAGAGCGCGTTTTCGTTACTATTCACACCCCATGGATGGGTGTCAAATGCAACGTCCCCACCCATGACGGCAGCGTGACAGGAGCGGAAAACTGAGCCGTAGCATCCGCCCCTCCTACCCTGCTGAAGGAGGTGACGAAGAGTAACGATGTT
>JAFURY010000056.1 GCA_017480795.1 Succinivibrionaceae bacterium | reverse complement strand
CGAACACGAATCAGGGTTCGTGCTCACTCAGTTGTACAGTGCGAACTATAAAGTGACCATATCTCAGAAGATATGCAAGAAGAAGAATAATGAAGCGGATGCCGCAATCAGGATGATGAAAAAGGAGTTCGTCTACAACACGGTGGTCACGTGTGACGCCCTCAATTCAACGAATGCGGTAGCCAAGCATGTTCTGGATTGTAAGGCGGATTACTTCTTCGGTGTTAAGAAAAACAACAGAAACGCATACAATGCTGCAGACGATTTCTTTACGGACGTACTCTATGCAAAAAAGGAAGGTCGCAAGATTGACGGCTTAATATCCGAAGAGTGCACGATCAACGCAGGAGGCAACGGCCTTTACGTCACCAAGCAAATCCACATCATGCCAATAAAACTGTTCCCTCTGAAGAAAAGCAAGAAGAAGAAAGCTTTTGAAAACTTTCCTGGAGCAGAAACCGTGTCTTGTATCATAACTGAAACGAGGGTGCTGAGGACAAACGAAGTATACCGGGATATCAAATACTTCATTTCTTCGCTGGAAGCTGACAAGGAGAAAAACCCTAATGTAGCGATGGATTTCCTGAACATCAAACGGAAGGAGTGGACTGTGGAGACCTGCCATAAAGCCATCGACTACTATTTCCGTCAGGACGGAAAAGGTTTTATGGATGAAAATTCCGCTGACGTTTCCACCACAATGACAAAGTTTGCGCTAAACGCCCTTAGCCGGGAACGGAACCGTTTAAACGACAATCCAACGGTCACAACTCCTGTGACGCATGGCTATGTCATGGAAGCCTGCAACACCGATATTTGGTACAACTTCAAGATATTCAAGGACGGGCTGAATTTGTCGCTTGCAAAACCAGAGGCACCGACCATTGACGACAAAGAACGGTGGCTAAAAGAGCAGGAGGCTAGAGACAAACAGATTGCGGATTGGAACCATGGTCTAAAGAGTATTGAGCAACAACAGGCGCAGGATGAGATATTGAATGGTCTAAAGCCGGTGCCTTCTGGTGCTCCGCCTATAGGGAGCGGTTGCATGACCTTTCGGTTGGATGCTGTCATCCCGGAGCACCGAATAGGTATGCGAATGCGACGATCTATGGTAGATGGCTGGAATGGAATGAGTTCGGCAACGGCCTAAACCAGAGTCATATACAATCATGAAACTTGCGTTACACCGTGGTGTAGGCGAAGCCGTGCCCAAAATTTATGATTATTTCCATTCTTCGGGAGATTTTCGCCTGATGTAGCGGTTGGATCAGATCCCGCTCATTACCATGGGAGTGATTCATGCAAAATTGGACATTAAAGGACGTAATAAGAACTTTTAAAAAGTGTGATGCAGATCACAAAGATCAGCCACTATGCGACGGGTTCTTGATTGCATAAGAGTTCACCTTCGCGATCGTTTGAAAGAAAATTTGGAAAATGATGATTTTTACGATAATGTAAACCAATTTTATAATGTTTCCAGATCAAAACGGTATTGCACTATTGAGTATTTGCTCGAAGAGATAAAACCTAAACCAAGGTGTAAACCGTTAAAGTTGGTTCTGGCATTTGAGATCAGTGAATACCTTTATTATGGGGTAGGGTTTTCAAATGATACAGATTTGTGTGAAAGTATTATTGCCGATCGGATCAAGAATAACTCAAAGTTCCATAAAATGGATAATTGGAACGATTATACAAAGAAATACAATGGCAATGATGGATGGCTTTGGAAGTTCTATTTCTTCAAAGAAGAATTAAATTTTGTTGACTGCTCTGGCCGCTACTCTGTATTGTTCGATCCTATCCGTTTTGAAGAGATCATGCAGGAAATTTTAAACGAAGTTGATGACAATCTTGACTGCATTCTTAAAACAGGACTGCCTAAAAATCTCGATCGAATAGAAAAATACAAATTCTGAAGAATTGTTAATGAAGGTTCTGGATAGCAGTTGCAGAACCTGATCCGTTGGTTTTGACAACAGTTTCGAATAACTGAAGGGCAGACATCAAGTGACTAGACGTCCGGTTACAGGCGATTATGCGGTACCGCCTGAGATAATGCGCTTGAAGCCCAAGGAATTATGCTGCACTGTAAAAGTGATGAAAGTGCCATCCAAAAACGGCGAAAGCAAACCGCATTACTACGTTTACGAACTGACAAGTCGTTCAGATCCTAAAAAACCGGGCAGAAGCAAAACCACCAGCGGTTACTGCATTGGCAAAATAGAAGGAAACGAATTTTCTCCAAACAGACGAGGATCAGCAAGACTGGCTGAAATTTCGGGAAACAGATCAGCCGTTCCGGAAAAGCCTGGTCCGAACGATATTGCTAAAATCGGCAGAGCTGACGCAGCAGCAACGAAGAATTCAGATCCCTCAAACGAAACAGAAGCGGCCATGCAACCTGCCGTCAATCAGGATCCTGATTTAATAAGCGCGGATCTGCAAATCAAGGATTATGGCGAGTATGCGATAACGATTGAAAATACGAAGGCGGTTTACGAGAGACTAAGCAAATGCTTTAGCGCTTCTGACTCAAAACTGATTTACGTATTAGGCGTGATTTATTTTGTAAAAGGGCATATGCCCGCCGATTGCATCAGAGATGTATATGAAATGTCGGCGCTTTCGGTGAAATGGCCCGATCTTGATGTTAGTGAAAAATCATTCTTTGAATTTCTTAAACTGATTGGCAGTCATCCGCTTGTTTGCGAAAACTATTGTCAAGAATTGATTTCGAAATCCTCCGGACTGATAGCCATTGGTCGTCATACTCTTTTGGCATGTACGAACCAAAACTATCTCTCTGATTTCGGAGTTAAGTATTCAACACCGGCCAATAAGCAGATCGGCCTTCTTTCGGTCCATGACATCTGCGGAGACACTCCGCTGACGAACAAACTCAGCATAGGCGGACTTGGCGGTGATGGTGAGCTACGCGACATTCTTTGCTCATATGACTTTCCTGCAGATACGACATTCGTGATGGGAGAAGATTTTTATTCCGATGACAATATGACCTTATATCGCGAAGACGGAAAGTCCTTTGTGATTCCTGTCCCGGACAGCTGCGTCATCTGCAAAGCGGTTCTTGAGAATATTTCTTTCACCGGAAGTTTTTCATGCGCAATACCTGACGAGGATGGTATTGAGAAGAGGCATACCATTCTGTTTGCTCAATCAACCGTTAAAGAACTTGAAGACAAATATCTGGCCAGAATCAGTTCGGCATCGGAATCGGGAAACAGAGAACCTTCCTGGCGGGGCAAGACTCACGAAAGTTTTCGAGGAGCGGAGGCGCAAGCAATAAATCGGGCTCTTTTGGGCAAAGATAGAATATTCATCTTTCGCGATGAGGATATTCATGCCAGTATGATATCGGATTTTGAAGAGCAAATAGGCTTGGATGGTTTTCATACGGAAGACAGACTGAAAGAACTGTCAGCACGTTTTGGACTTGTAGTCCTTAGAACAAATTTGAATAGAAGCTCCAGCCATGAAACTGAAACCGCATTTGAGTTATACCGGAAATTCGTGATGAAGCGCAAAGTCGAAGCCTATTATGATTTTGTCGAAAATCATGCGGCTTTCAGGAAAGCCGAAACATGCGACTACTATGCGCTGCAGGGATTGTGTTTTCTGATTTCGGTTGCGGGACAAATTAATACGGAATTCAAGAACAAACTTCAAAACGCAAAGTCTGATTGCATATCCCACATGTCTATAAGGGAATGTCTTGCAAAAGCGGCAAGAATCAAACTTTTTCAGCGCAGAGATAATATCTGGCGTGTAAACGAACCTGGCAAGCATGTATCCGAACTTATGCTTGAAATGGGCGTCGAAATTAAATCTGATCTTGGCGCAATGAACTCTGGCGCTTGCGCAGGAAGATAGTGCATTTTATAACATTTTCCTGCTCATTTTGACATTCCATCGAACAACCTATGTGTCACTGGATTTTGGTTTGATCCGCCAGAAACTGCGACAGACAGATAGAAAATCGCTGCCATTGAAGCGTGACCTATTTTTTGACTTCGGGACTCGGTTGAGCCAGGTCCGTATCAGTTTTAACAAACGGCTTGCTCTAGAGATACTTTGCAGTTGTCGTGTCTGCCGGAGGGCTTCCCTTTGAGTTGGCAGAATGCGGAGGAGCAGTCTGAGGGACTTCGTTCTTTTTGTGTCTGTGCGTGTCAAGTATTTTACACTTAAACAAGGTGGCGGGGACTAGACGACGCGATCCCGATGCTGTCTGCTGGCGATAGGCCGTCATGTTGGTTCAGAGGGATGCTGAAAATGCGTGAGTCCTTGGTTACATTCCGGTGTTGCGTGCGTGACAGGTCCTTCAGGCATATGTCTGTCCAAAGCTTGGTTATCAAGATTCGTTTTTTTTTGTCTCTTTGTCATCCATTTTCCAATGGATGGATTAGGCTTTATATTTTGTTGCCTGAAACGGTATCCTTCACCATGGTTCGCCATGGCGGAAAGCGCTAATATCGCTTCGAATTTGAGCCATGCTCCAATACAATAGCGCCTTGCTCGCAACGACTTTCCGAGCACTGTCATTCACGACCATGCGAGAAACGAAACCATGAGATGTCATAACTGCGGAATGGTGATCCCCGACGATTCATCGTCATGCTGTTTTTGTGGCGCGAAAACCGCCGTCGGCTGCTCAAAATCCGAATCGTCGCTGAAATATGCGGCTGTTGCGATTGCCGCCGTCTGCGCGGTTTTTTCCTTTGCGGCTGCTGAATATTACGACGTAAGTTCAAAAGCCGATGCAGTTCTTGAATCCGCTTCTGACACGTCCGACAAACCCAACAAGCCTGACAGGCCGGAGGAGACAGCCCCAGTGGAAACTTCCGTCGCCTCATCAGAGCAGAAACCGTCTGGCGACGCGCATGTATCCTCAGTTACTGATGAACTGACCATCAGCGCAGACGTGAAAACCGTTTCAGAGAGTGCGGTCGTTTCAGATACAGATACGCAAGAGAAAACCGCCGTCAGAATCGCTACGCCTGCTGTTTCTTCCGAGCCAGTTGCCAGTTCGGATCCTGTGGCTGAAACCTTCTCTGCAAGCTCTCAGCCTGCCGATCCTGCAGAGCCGGTCGCCAGAACTGATATTGTGTCTGAAACCGTCGCTAGCACCTCTGCGTCCGAAGTATCTTCGGAGTCTGCCGCCGTCTCGTATTCCGTGGCCGACACCGCCGCCAACAACTCACAGCCAGTTGATCCTGCAGAGCAGGTCGCCGGAACTGATATTGTGTCTGAAACCGTCGCTAGCACCTCTGCGTCCGAAGTATCTTCGGAGTCTGCCGCCGTCTCGTATTTTGTGGCCGACACCGCCGCCAACAACTCTCAGCCTGCTGATCCTGCAGAGCCGGTCTCAAGTGCTGATACAGTGGCCGGCGTTGCAGCTGAAAACTCAGCCTCGGAAGTCTCTTCCGAGCATGCCGCCGACGATGACGCCAGCCGGCTGAAAAATCCGGTGCTGAATTCCTACGCCGATATCGACTCCGATCTCATCGACGGCATTATCGACAACCGGTTCGAATCACTGACCATCAATTATGAATTCGCCTTCTGCGATGGATACAAAGGCACCAATCCCTTCAGGGTTGCCAACGACAAGCGGCAACTCAAGCGGATCGATTTTCCAATCATTCTGACAGGCGAGGTTCATTCTCTCAACTGCGCCTTTGAAGGTCTCAAGGAACTGGAGTATGTCAGCATCGCCGATACCTCCTGCATCACCCTTATGGAGGAGACATTTCATGGCGCATCGGCGTTCAATGCCCCCATAGGCGGCTGGAACACCTCGAACGTGACGAACATGGCTGGCATGTTCAAGGGCGCCAAGTCCTTCAACCAGCCTATCGGCGGCTGGGACACCTCCAACGTGGCCTACATGTCGGAAATGTTTGCCGGAGCCTCCTCTTTCAATCAGCCCATAGGTTCGTGGAACACCTCGAAACTCAGAGGCATCTACGGGATGTTCTGGAACGCCTCTTCCTTCAATCAGCCGATAGGAAACTGGGACACCTCAAGGGTCGACCACATGGACATCGTCTTTGCCGGAGCATCCGCCTTCAATCAGCCGCTTGAAAACTGGAACACCTCAAATGTCATCAACATGTCCAGAATGTTCGCCGGCGCCAAGGCTTTCAATCAGCCCATCGGCGGCTGGGACACCTCCAGGGTCATCAACATGAGCGGGATGTTCGCGGGAGCTGTTTCCTTCAATCAGCCTTTGGAAGACTGGAAAACCTTCAAGGTTGCCGACATGAGCTACATGTTTACCGGGCATCCGCCTTCAATCAGCCTATCGGCGGCTGGAAGCTTTACAAGCTGAAGGACATGACGGGAATGTTCGCTTTCGCGACCTCCTTCAACCAGCCGATCGGAGCGTGGAGAACCTACGACGTGACCAGCATGAAGGAAATGTTCAAGGGCGCATCATCCTTCAATCAGCCGATAGGCGCCTGGAACACCTCCGAGGTAAGAAAAATGGAGGGGATGTTTGAAAACGCATCGGCCTTCAACCAGCCCCTCGGCAAATGGGACGTCTCCGGGATCGCAAGCTTCCGCAACATGTTCTCAGGCGCCATCTCCTTCAATCAGCCGCTTGAAAACTGGAACACCTCGGGCGCCACGGACATGTCAGGAATGTTCGCCGGAGCGAAGGCCTTCAACCAGCCTCTTGACGCCTGGGACACCTCCAATGTCGACAACATGAGCCGAATGTTTTCAAACGCGGTATCATTCAATCAGCCGCTTGAGACCTGGAACACCTCAAACGTCATAAAAATGTCCGAAATGTTCTCGGGCGCCGTCGCCTTCAATCAGCCTCTCGGACTATGGAACACGTCAAAGGTTGAAATCATGGATGGCATGTTTCGCGGCGCGAAATCCTTCAACCAGCCGATCGGAGCCTGGAAAGTCTCCAAGACGGCCATTCTGCAGGGAATGTTCGAGGGAGCCTCCAGCTTTGACCAGCCTCTGAACGATTGGGAGTCGGAAAATCCGTACAACGTGCAGGACATGTTCAAGGACTGTCCGTACAGTCACGTCAAACCGCGCATAGCCGAGTGATCCTCGCGCTTGCGGAAACTGTCAGCCGGATATCTTTTGCCCATCAAGATGCGAGCGCTTGCCGAAGGATGGTTTGCAAACTTGGGCAGGCGCGGGAAAAGCCGGCTTTCCGGTCTTGCGAATCTTCCCGTTGCAAAAACTTTCTGTGATATAATTAACACAGTTTTCAGTATTCGGAAGAAATAGCATGACCATTGTCAAAAAATTGCTGGCTGCCGTTGCAGGAACCGTTATGCTTTCCAATGCGGTATGGGCCGGCGAACTCGAGATTCCTCGTCCGTATGTTCTGTACTATCTTGACGGCGGCAAACCAAGCAGCGTGTTCAAAACCGATTCCACCGTCACTCTCACCCAGGGACCGCATCAGGTGGTGGTCAGATTCGAAGGCGCCTACCGTGATGCAGGCGACACCAAGCTGATTTCGGCCGAGCCGGTGGTCATCAACATGAACGTGCCTTCCGACGACAAGAACTACAAGCTGATGTTCAAGTATCCAAGAAGCTACGCCAAGGCCAAGGAGTACGTGAAGCATCCTACCGTCTACATCGTGGACGAGAAGGGCGATACCGTGGATGCGGAAATCTTTGTGCTGCCTCACCGCGACGGTCTGCAGATCGGACGCGACTATCTCCGGGAGATCAAGGATCTGGGCAAGGAATACAAGGGAGTGCCCGGCACCAGCACCGAAAAGCGGGTGCTGGTGGACAACGCCAACGCCGCCACCGTGGCCAGTCAGGCCAAACTTGACATCACCGAGACCGTAGCCGCGGAAACCGCAGCCAAGCCGGCAGCCGCATCGGTCACTCCGGAGCAGGTGAAGAGCGCATCCGAAAGCCTCAGCAAGCAGCGTCAGGCCGCTCTTGAAAACCTCAAGCGGATCTACGAAAACGCCGATCCTGCGGTGCAGAAGGAGTTCAGAGTCTGGCTGGTGACCAAGTAGCCGACATCTTCGTCCTGCGGTTTCAAAAAGCGCGATCTGGCGCCTTTTGCTGTAGTTTGCCGCAGTGATGAGCACAGATCGGATCTGATTCATGATGACAAGTCCGCCCGAAAGTGGCGGATTTTGATTCGCGGGCTCTGATTCAGGCCGGCTGATCCTTCCGCTTTCGCGGGGATGAGCAGAGTTTCGCCGCGCGCTTCTCGTAACGGTCGGATGTTTCTTTGCCCTCTGGGCGCTGGCGTTTCTTCCGCTGTGCGGTTGCCGGCTTCGCCTGCCCATCGCCGGATGTTTTTCACGGAGCTCTGGCTGTATCGATGACTTGTCCGAAACTCCGGCTCTGAGGGCGGTCGTGTTTTGACAGTGGTATAGCTTTGCTATGCGTTCTATCGGCTTTGTTTACCTGGTTCTCGTGGCGGCTATTGTTGTCCTGCTGGTTCCGATCTCCAGCGTCGGTATCTTCGGCTCCGCAAACGGCGAAATCATTGACTAGTTTCCTGTGCAGCCGCTATTGAGGCAAATCGCCAGGCCTCCAGAGGGTTTTTGCCCGCTGCGCATGTCGCCGCTTCCGAAGCCTGATCCGTTTCTCTGCGTCTCTTTTATTTGAAGTCGGACAAAGACAGGCGTTCTGACTTCCTATACCATTTCAGCAAAGGCTAGGGCGGGCTCCGCCTGCGCCTTGATCGGGTTGCCTTTTGTTTTTCCTGTTCCGTTTGCCGTTTCCTGCGAGGTTGTCATGTTTCAGAAATCCCCTCTTGCCGCAGTTGTTCTTTCAGCCACGATTTCCGCCGCTGCCTACGCATCCACCTTTGAGGCAGACTCTGTGGGCAGGGACGAGGCATCGGCCGTCAAGAACGCCCAGGTCAAGGCGGTCAGGGACGCGATGCGGAAAATGATCGATCAGGATTTCATAAAATCCCATGTCAGGGAGATCCGCTCGGAAATCATCATGAAGTCCGACGATTTCGTCATCGGAACTCAGATCGGATCCAGCGCCGCCACCGAGTCAGGCAATGTGAAAGTAAGCGCCAGCGTGGAAGTGGACGACAGAAAACTGGCATCAAGTCTGCTGTGTCTGGGCGCCGATGTCAACGTTTTCTACCGTCCGGCCGAACCCGTCGGCTGCAACGCAGGCGGATCCGCGGCATCAGGCACCTCCGAGCCGTCATCTGCAACCGAAACGTCATCTGTTTCTCCTCAAACAGCCGCGGCGCCCCCTGCTTTCAATCTTCAGGATTTGGTCATCCGTCCGGTTTCTCCGAAACTTTTCGAGGACGCCGCGCCTTTCGTCGGATCTCCCGTCACAGATGACATGAACGTCGCAACGGATATTATCGGTCAGGCCGTGGCCACCGGCGTCGCAACTGCCATAAAGACAAATCCCGGCCATGTTGCCGCCCAGCGGCTCTTCAAATCGGATGACGGCGGCGTTGTTTACGATCTGCTGGAAGACAATGTGAGTTTTCTGCGGATGATTGTGCATAGCGCAGCACGTGGCGACACGGTGGATTCCCGCATTGCGTTCGATGAGGAAAATCTGAAAAAGGTTCTGAAAAAAGCGCCGCCATTTCTGCATGACACGCTCGGGCATGCGCTTGCCACCTTTGCCGTCCGCTACCAGCCTCTTTTGGATATTGCGGATATCTCCTTCGATCTGAACTCAAGACTCAATCTCGCCGATATTGAGGTTGAGTGCAACAACGCCCGTCAGATGCTCACCTTGTACGATTTTATTTCAACCCATGGTCGACGTTTTGATCTGAAGAACAGGATCGACAGGATTTCCGTATCCGATCCGGAAGGAAAATCCGCCCACAACTATTACAACCTGGCTCTTGAGGTTCAGAACCGGCCGGAGGTGAATCTCGTCAGAATCGGCTTGGAGAAATATGCCGGAAACACCCGGAAGTTCGGACCTGTCACCGTCGAGCGTCCATCCCTTGAACTGGCCGCGCGTCGGGCCGCTGACGGCGGAGACAATCATTTTGACTACGGCATCAGAAAAAGGGTCAAAGCCTTTACCGGACTGGGCATGGATATCAGGGATGCCGAACTGACGCTGGGATTGAGAGATCTTGATTTCACCAGTCTGTCTCAGATCTGTCACGGCACTGCGGAGAACCCGATCAACGTGATCTCCGCTGTGAATTGCATCGTCGGCGCCGAGGATATGAACGCGCTGCTTGTTGGCAGCATGAAAGGCTTTTTCGCCAGCTCCTCCGGCGCGGATCTGAGCCTGAAGGCGACCTTGAACAATCAGCCGCTGGAGCTGGCCGCCAGCGCCTATCTTGGAAACGTGAAGGATGACATGAACTCTTTTGCTGTCGCTCCTTTTAAAGGCTATCTGAGAGTCGGCAGCGGAATATTCGACATGCCGCAGTACCATCTTCAGGATATGGCGCCTTTTGCCAAAGGTTTTGCCAAGGATCCCAATGCGGCCGTGTACGAGTATGATATTCTGTACATAGACGGCAAACTGTCCATCAACGGCAAGACGGTGTTCGGGCAGTAAATCAGACCGCTTCTGTCATTCGCGCTCCTCGGGATCCTTCGGTCTCGGGGAGTTTGCTTGTTGGCGCGGCGTTCTTTCGGGAGGTCTGGGGCGGTGGCATGGGTCGCATCGCGATGTCAGGCTGACAGGCTGTGCGGGACGGGGAACTGGCGCAAGGATGGTCACCAGCGGGAACGCGAGCGCGATCAGATCCGCCTAACGTTTTGGTTCGGCGCATGCTGGCGCGACAAATCGGACAAATGTTGTTTGCCAACGCCGCGCAGATCGGAACCGACGGAGCCCTGTGTCAGCACAAATCGTGTTTTAGGCAGGTTGATGCGGGGTCAACCGACCAATTCATCGGGCTTGAATCGTCAGTCATCTGATCGATGTTCGGATTCAGAATGAGGGTGGCCCCTTTCAGATTGTGGCTGTTTTGGGCGACCACGGTGATGACTCCGGCCTTTACCGAAATGCTGGCGGTGTACCTGTCCTGGTAGCTATCGGGAGACGCGGACAGATTCCAGCCTCGCTGGCCAAGAGCGGGATCGGCTTTGATGCCGGTATTGCAGTAGATTGGCGCCTCTTTCGGACCGACGTCGAACACGCACAGTTCCACCTGCTGCTTGACAGGAGCGGCGCCGTTCAGAATCTCACTGAATTTCGCTCTTGCGGTGTATTTCGCGTATGCGGGAAAACCAATTGAGCCCAATACCAGCGCGTGGACCGACGAGGCGTCCACGGTGTTCTCAGCATCCGCCGGGGCGCTGAAAGAAAGAGAAGCCGCCACAAAAGCGGCTGCAGCTGTAGCGAGAATTGTTCTGTTCATAGTGACTCAGGCGAGCATTGTTTGTCTGGCGGCGACATCCTTCATGAGATCTGTTCTTGCCTGCCGCCGAAAGAAGCAAACCTTTCAGCGTCAATGTACCACAACTGGGCGTTCGGATATCCCGTTGCCGTCACAAATCGGGCAGATGCCGCTTTTGCTTCGGCTGCGGCCGCTCGGGGCAATGATGTTCTTTTGCGCGTCTCAGCAGGATTCTTCACCGATCTCCACTGTGACCGCGCCGTCCGACGGCTTTTTGTCAAGGGCCTTCCAGAAGGCTTTGAAAAGGCTGTAGTACTGGGCGGGACTGTATCTGTTCTCGAATATGAAACTCCAGAATGCGCTCCTGGACGAAAGACGGCTGGCGTTGGCATCCAGCGTCAGACGCTCGGGATCGGCGGGATCTCTGACGAGTTCGAGAAAAGACGGGGCGGTGTTGAATACGATCCGGCGGGCGTCGGGATCGGTGACGCAGAACTGGATGTCCCTGCTCTGGCTGTCAAATTCATCCAGACTGAGACAGCGGGCGAACCTGCGGTATTGCGGAGTCCGCGACCGGGTGGCGTATTGAAGAATTTTTCTGGTATCCACCAGATCAAAGAAGACCTTCGGATCGTCTGGGAGTAGTTCGAAAATCGCGCGTTCCTGGACGGGTTCGAAGGGTTTTGACATCAGCGCGTCGTTGAGTTTGAACAGATCCAGCGCCAGAAACTTCTCCAGGGGCACGTTGATGGTGCTGACGTCCCGGAACTGGGCATACTCGCCGTTGATGTCCTCCGACCAGTATTCGAATCTTGCGATTTTGGACAGGCACGTTGTGGCTTTCTGGTAGATCTCGTAGTCCTTTGGTCTGAGTTTGCTTTTGAGCTCTTCCTCTTCCGTCTTGCTGCCAACGAGGGTGCAGCAGAGCAGATCGCCGGGCTCCACTCCGGACAGGGCTTCGTCGCCAGGCTTGCATCTGACAAGGCTGGCCTTGAAACTGTAGAAAGACGTCATCTTGCATAAGTAAACCCGGCTCATAATAAAACTTCTCTCCGAACAACACGTATTTCTGTTACGGGCATATTTTAGTGGGTTGTTGCCGGTTTGAAAACAGGCAAGCGGTCTGGTCCGGCCCATGGAGCAGCTGAAAGGCTTTTTATGCCCTTCCTTTCTGGACATGTATGTTTTCGTTGGCGCGCCGATGGCTGCCGGTTGGCAAAAGGAGCCGGAGGGAGTCCGGACAGACGGGTGCGCGCCTGCAAATGCGCTAGCATTACATGTCCGACATATGCAAAGAGGCAGGAGGAACGCCATGGATGAACAGCTGCTGACATCGCTTGCGGAGCCCAAGGGGCGACAGTTTCGGGATCAGACGGATCGGACGGTTCTGAGGGATCTAGATCTTTTGCTGTGCGGGAGAATCGACCAGCTGCTGAGGACCGCCCAGAAAAGCCTTCAGGCTCAAAGCTGCTACGACTCGGACGATTTCTACGCCATGCTGGCAAAAACCTTCCCCGACGCCCGAGTCAGACCTCATCTCGGTCTCAAGGCGACCATCCGGGACGATCGGGTGGATATCTGCTGGTTCCGTTATCGCCGTATCGCGGACGGACGCGGCGGCTACAAGGTATATTCCAAAGTCTTCCCCCGGGGCACCCGCACCTCGCGGCAGTCCATGCGCCCCTTCATGCGTCAGCCGGTGCAGGCGCGTCAGCTCATATCCTTCATCGAAACCCGCTGCGAGGCAAGAAGAGAGCGCAGCGCCATCCTCTCGAAAATGCTGAAGCTGGCAAGACAGTACCGTAAACTGTCGGAGGAGGGAATCGCATGACGGGCAGGCTTGGCTGTGTATGCCGTGATCCGCATTGATGCGGCGCAAGGCAGCCGTTTCTGTGCATACTAACCTGTAGATTGGGGCGAACCTTCCGCTTCCGTCGCTGCGTCTGCCTGGGATTCTGGCCTGTCGCGTATGTGCGATGGATTGAAAACCTTGTTCAAAGCACAAAACCTTTCTTTTCTCATCTTCTGTTTCTTCTTGCTGTTTTTCCTAAGGCCTGCAGCCCGGAGGCTTGTTCAGATCCCCCATGGTGTCCGCGCTGCATCGGATGAGGTTTGGTCCGCGGAAATCAGACGCATCTTTTGTACCGCGAAAAATGACGAAAAGTTACTATTCACACCCCATGGATGGGTGTCAAATGCAACGTCCCCACCCATGACGGCAGCGTGACAGGAGCGGAAAACTGAGCCGTAGCATCCGCCCCTCCTACCCTGCTGAAGGAGGTGACGAAGAGTAACGATGTT
>JAFURY010000055.1 GCA_017480795.1 Succinivibrionaceae bacterium | reverse complement strand
TTTTCCGTTTCTCGCCTATTTTACTATACCCAGCAGCGTTCGAGTACTGGTATTACGTAATACTTACACAATAATATTAGTAATGACATTATATGTCACATTCCAATTTTGTGACGGACTTCACAAAAGATCCCGGGGTACGCTGACACCTATGGCAAAGATTTTACTGTGTTTACCGCACTAGGCAATGAATTAGACGAGGAACATACACACTCTCGTTTCATTTACGAACTTTTAAGACCGGATGGCTTTCATGGAATGGGTTCCCTTTTTTTGGAAGAATTCCTCAAAAGAGTTCTATCCGTTGAAGCACCGCCCAAAATTCCGCAAATTGAAGTTTGTAGAGAAAAAGGATTCAAGTCTAATATCAACAATAACGAAAAAGGAGGATTCATAGATATCTATATCGAGACAGAACATTGCGCCTATCCCGTTGAAGTAAAAATCAATGCAGGCGATCAGTCTAGTCAAATCAAACGATATTACGATTTTGCTCGCGTAGGGCGAGGAAAGGAAACCACGGTCTATTACCTAACCCTTGATGGCCATAGCCCATGCCAAGATAGTACGAGGGATGTGCCCGATGAAAAAATCAAACGCATCACCTTTAGAGAAGAAATACTGGACTGGCTGTTAAAATGCGAGGAGATCTCGCTTTCAAAACGTTCTCCAAACGTTGCTGGTGCTATTCGCCAGTACATAACTCTCATAGAAAAACTGTCTGAAAATCGGAAGGATATATACATGGAAGCAATACAGGAATTAATTCTCAGTTCAAAAGATAGTTATTTACAGGCTTGCGCAATCGAACAGAATATGTCGCAGGCACGAACAAAAATGGTGTTTAAAGTATTCAGTGATTTGAATAAATATATAACCTCTCATCCCCTTGTATGTAATAAATTAAGTACTATAAACGATATTGACGATCTTGAAACATTCTACAATGAAAGCAATACATGGCCAAAAATCTGCGTAGATATCACACCTCCTAATTTAGGCAAAACAAAACTGTATCTGACCATTGAAATAGAAAATTCTTTATATTATGGTATTTTGTTTACGGATGATTCATTTAACAGGGAAACACGAGCCCCAAAAACACTTCTCAAAGCTTTCGCTTGCGAGGCCTGGCAGCAGCGTATAAACAATCATCCAGGGAAAAACTGGTGGATTTGGTGGCGTCTTCTGCACCCGAGATTCCCTCTTAACTTCAGAACCTTTGACGGTGGCTACGAGGAACTGTATGACGAAGATTCATATAAAACAATCATGGCGGAAATGTTTAAGGAAATTGATGAGAATTTAAAAAGTATTATCAAAACCGGCTTACCTGCAGATCTCAAAAATTTAGAATACTGATATCATCCTCACAGAGCAAAACATCCAGAAGCACTTTTGTTGCTACGTAATAAAAAAAGCCAGGTCTGGCCTGGCTTAAGCACGTGGTGTATGAAGTTAGAGATATGGCCGATCAGGCCCGGCTGAGGCTTCTGAGAGCCCGCGCCAGGTAATCGATATCCTCAAAGCTGTTGTAGATGGCCAGCGTCGGTCTGACCACGCCCTCCAGGCCGTAGTGACGCAGGATCGGCTGGGCGCAGTGATGACCGGTTCTCACCGCGATCCCGAGGCTGTCAAGATACTTGCCTACCTCGTGGATGTCCTTGCCGTCCATGACAAAGCTCAGGGCGCTGGACTTGTTCTTTGCGGTGCCGATGAGATGCAGCCCCGGGATCTTGCCCAGTTCCTGCATGCCGTAGGCCACCAGCTCGTGCTCGTAGCGGCTCACATCGTGAATGCCGATCTTAGCAAGATACTCCAGAGCGGCTCCAAGACCCACTGCGTCGCCGATGCTGCCGGTGCCGGCCTCGAACTTGTTCGGCGCCGGATTGTAGATGGTTCTCTCGAAGGTCACATCCGCAATCATGTTGCCGCCGCCATGGTAAGGTCTGGCCTCCTCAAGCGCGTCCTTCTTGCCGTAGAGGGCGCCGATGCCGGTAGGCGCGTACACCTTGTGGCCTGAGAACACGAAGAAGTCCGGATCCAGCGCGGAGACGTTCACCGGAATATGGGCGATGGACTGCGCGCCGTCGATGAGTATTCTCACCCCGTGGGCGTGAGCGCCGGCCACCAGAGCCTCCACCGGAGTCACGGTGCCCAGGACGTTTGAAACGTGAGTCACGGAGACGAACCTGGTGCGGGAGGTGAACAGTTTCTCGTAGGCCGCAAGGTCAATCTGACCTGTCGCGTCCACCGGGATCACCTTGATCACCGCCCCGGTCTCCTGAGCCACCAGCTGCCAAGGCACGATGTTGGCGTGGTGTTCCAGAAGGGACACGATGATTTCGTCGCCCGGCTTCAGCAGCGGCTTCACGTAGGCCTGAGCCACCAGATTGATGGCCTCGGTGGTGCCTCTTACAAAGACGATGTTGTCCTTGGAAGGAGAGCCGATGAAGTCAGAGACGATCTGACGGGCGTTCTCGTAGGCGTCGGTGGACCGGGCGGCCATGGTGTGGGCGCCGCGGTGCACATTGGAGTTTTCGTGGGCGTAGTACCAGGAGAGACGATCGATGACACTCTGCGGTCTCTGGGTGGTGGCGCCGTTGTCCAGCCATACAAGAGGATGGCCGTTGACGGTTTCCTGCAGGATCGGGAAGTCCTGTCTGATCTCCTCAAGAGTCTTGGATCCGATGACTATGCTGCGGTTGCCGACCTGTCCCCCTACGGTCTGACCAGATGCTGTCGCGGTTTTTGACTGAACCGGACGCTGTGCCGGCTGGGATCCGGCGCTTGTCTGGGAGATCACCACCGGAGCGTAGCCTGCGGCCTGAGCCTCGGAGGCGCCGCTTAAAGCCGATGCCGGAAGGTAAGGGTTGTAGGCGCCGGCCTGAGCGACCGCTCCTGTCGGATCCGACGGCAAAGCTGCAGGACTTGCGGCTGCGGCCTGAGATGCTGCTGATGAAGCGCTCTGCTCGATCCCCGAACCAGATGCACTGTTTGCTGGCGCGCCATAGACCGCGGCATCTGCCAGCACCGCCTCGTTGGCGATCTTCTGATAGTCGCTGAAGCCCACAATTCTCAGAGCCTTCTGGGCAGCCACGTCAAACACCCCGGTGTTCCCGGAGCGGATCAGATCCTCGGTTCCCTTCAGGCATACCTCCGGCTCCAGAATGCTGCCGTCAAGATCGCCCAGATAGCCCTGGGCAAGTCTTGCCAGTTCAGCCTCCGAAGGAAGTCCCAGCAGGGTCGGATCGGAAAATCCGTTACTGGTAGTCATAGTATTCTCCCACCTCTACGTCCTCGAGAACCGCGATGGCGTCGTCTGAAAGGATGGCGGCCGAGCAGTACAGAGAAAGCAGATACGAAGCCACGCCCTTGTCGTCGATGCCGCGGAAGCGGACGGAAAGACCCCGGGAGGCCTCGTTCTCAAGTCCCTGCTGGAACAGTCCGATGACGCCACGCTTGGCCTCGCCGGTGCGCACCAGCAGAATGTTGGTCTTGCCGCTCTGGCTCTCGGGCTCCTTCAGACCGTCCACCAGCAGCTTGTTGGTTGGAACCAGCGGAATGCCGCGCCACAGAATGAAGGTGCCGCCGTTGATGCTGGCGGTGACAGGTGGCACGCCCCGCTTGGTGCACTCTCTTTCAAAGGCCGCGATGGCCCGCGGATGGGCCAGGAAGAAGGAAGGCTCCTTCCACACCTTGGAAATCAGCTCGTCCAGATCGTCCGGAGTAGGAGCGCCGTTTCTGGTCTGTATTCTCTGCTTGGCCGGAACGTTCTTCAGAAGGCCGTAGTCGTCGTTGTTGATGAGCTGGCTTTCCTGACGCTCTCTGAGGCTTTCGATGGCAAGAGCCAGCTGCTCCTTGGTCTGATCGTACGGAGAGCTGTAAACGTCCTGAATGGCGGTGTCCACGTTGAGAATGGTGGAGATGGAGTTCAGCACGTACTCTCTCGGCTCGGTCTCGTACTGGATGAAGCCCTGAGGGATCACCGGAGACTTTTTGGTCTGGGAGCAGAGCACGTCAAGAGGAGTTTCGCCCTCCACCACTCTGTTCACGCGGAAAATGCCCGAGGCCAGGCCCTTGAACTCAAGGAACCGGGTGGTCCACTTCGGAGTCACGGCGCCGAACTGCGGACGGGTCTTGTTGATGTCGGCAAGCGTCCAGGCGGCTTTGGCGCCCAGAGCGTTGATCTCAGGTACTGAATTGGTGTTATCGGCCATGATGAAAATCCTCTTGATAAATGTCATATGCCCCGCGCCGCGTTAGCCGGCGCGGCGGGGGCGGTCTCCTTATGCCCGCGCATGGCGCGGATAAGATCCTTCGGCTGCGGACAGGAAGATGTCCGCAGCCGGAAACAGTTACAGCCAGCCAGCCTCGTTGGAGAACACCACGTCCTTGGCGGCGTCCATTCCTCCCTTGAGGTTGAACATCGGACCGCTGTATCCGGCCTCCCTGAGGGTGTTGATGGCCAGCACGCTGCGCTTGCCCTCCTTGCACAGGAAGATGGTGTCCACCGTCGGATCAAGCTCCTTCTTTCTGCGGGCCAGCTGCCCGATAGGAATGGCGACGGACTGTCTGAAACGGTGAATGGCCTGCTCGTGAGGCTCTCTCACGTCCACCAGGGTCATCGGCTCGTTGTTCTCGATCCTCGCCAGCAGCTCCTCCACTGTGATGCTTTCAATCGGCTCCTCGTTCTCGCTGATCTTCAGGTGGCAGAACTCGTCGTAGTCGAAGGCCGCAAGCGTCGCGATCTCAGGATCGGCTCCGCAGAGACGGCAGGCGTCGCTATGCTCCGCTCTGAAAACCCTGGTCACCAGATTGAGTGGATCGGCCACAAGCAGCCGGTTCTCCAGCGTCGCGCCTGCGCCCACGATGAGCTTCAGAGCCTCCACTGCGGCGTAGCCCGCCATCATGGAAGGCAGACCGCTGAAAATGCCGCTCTGGGAGCAGGTCGGCACCAGAGAACTCTCAGGAGGCTCCGGAAAGAGGCATCTGAAGCAGGCGCACGAGCGATCCCGTGCATGGGCGAACACCGAAACTCTGCCCTCGGCCTGATACACCGCCGCGAACACCTGAGGCACCTGGGCGAAATGGCAGGCGTCGTTCACCAGATACCGCGCTCTGAAGGTGTCGGTGCAGTCCACCACCAGATCGTACTGGCTGACGATGTCCAAAGCGTCGTCGGCCTCGAATTCGTCACCGTGGACATCCACATGGATCTCCCGGCTGATGCCCCGGATGCGATCCCTTACGCAGGCGGTGCGCGGACGCCTGATGTCCCTCTCGGAAAAGCCGTTGAAGGTTTTCAGATCCCCCAGTTCCACCAGCTGGCAGTCCCAGAGGCCGATGCTGCCCACGCCGGCGCCGGCGAGAATGGTTGCCACCTCGGAGCCGATGGGGCCGCAACCCGCCACCAGCACTTTGGCGGCCTTCAGGCGCTTCTGGCCTCTGACTCCAATCTCCTTGAGCATGAGATGACCTGAAAAACGGTCCAGTTCCTTGTCGGAAAGGCTCTGCTCCTTCGCCCGCTCGTTGCTTATCAGCGGACCGCTTCCTCCCGCCACCGCCGGAATGAGATAAACGGTGTCCCCGTCGCCAAGAGGCGTGTCCAGACCCTTGAGGGTTCTGATCTCGGCATCGTTGAGAAAAATTCTGACAAAGCCTCGGATGCGGCCGTTGTCGAACAGCACGTTTTCAATGTCCGCGTGCCTGGCCACCACCTGCTTCAGAGCATCTCCCACGCTCTGGCCTTCCACCTCCACCGAGCATTCCCTGGAGGTGAACATCCTCAGGGTTCCCGAAATATAAACTTCTGCTTTCATTTGCGCTCCACTGACAAAACTTCCGTCATGCGATGCCGGCATCAAGATCCGACGCCGCTCCCACGCTGTTTTTTCTGATCCGATGCCTCATCAGACTTTTCTGCCCGTCCCAGGACTCCTGCCCCGAAAGCCGGCGGCAGTCCGAAATTCAGACAAAAAAAAGAGGCATACAGCTCAAGCCGTATAACCTCTGGTTCTTCCAGTCAGTTTTGTATGAGTTTTATCAGTTTCAGAATTTCTTCAGTCTTCGGTTTTTCCGGTCATCTGAAGAAACAGCCTTTAAAATCTATTTCGAAGTCAGGCGGACTTTCTCCGTTTTCTCTATCTGCACGATCTTCCCGTCCTGGATGATGATCAGAACGGATCCGTATTTTACTCCCTGAATCAGGTCCTCAACAACCTTGAGGGATCGTTTGTCGGGCTGATTGTCTGCTTTGGCGTTGTCTGAATTCTGACTCATGCGTCCTCCTGATCCGGAAAGCATATATGAAACATATGTTTTATTACCTAGTATTTACTAGTCATTACTAGGTATTGTATATAAGCCCCGAGGGCATGTCAAACAAAAAAATCGATACATGACGCAATCCGTTGAAAACAAAAGAAAACGGAACCTCAGAACATGCAGGCGCGGCATGAATTCAGGTGGCAGAGGCCCGCGGTTCGGCTCTGGCGGACACCAGCGCCCGAACCTTGCGTACAATGCACGGCGCTGCGCTAGGCATTTGGGGAGAGAAACACTGGAAAAGGGCGGATAAAGGTGAATACCCTGCCTGGCGCAGGGTGATCGGATTGCGGCGAACGCCGAGTTTGATGGCTTCAAGTGAAAACGCAACAATGAAATCAGGACTCAAGCATTTTTTTGGGAACTTGGTTCAACCGCCTAAACTTTGAACAAAATCACACTATCCTCAGACGGGAGGACACGACGGAAGGGAACGTCAGCGTTCCCGTAAGCGCTGCTGCCATGCGCCAGAGATTGAGAACTGAAAGGCTACAGAGCGGTACCCTGGTTGCTTTGATGACGTCGGTTGCCGGCGAACCCGAAACCGGATGCCTCCGATTGAGCGCGAGAACTAACTGAAATCCATGACGGACGAGGAGTACTCCAGACATCTGGAGAAAGAGGAAGAGGTATACGAGCGAAAGCGGAAGGATTCCGCCGCCAAGGCCAAGCGTAGAGCCAAAACCCTGGGGCCGAAATAAACTCCGGCGTCGCCGATACCCCACAAACAAACCGAGGAGTAGATTAATGGAAATCCAAGGAAATACAAGCGCAAATTTTACAACCGAACAAAAAATCGCCAACGAACAGGCTGAAGCCAAACTCAAACTCATTGGAGGACTGATGGAAAAAGAGCTCATCAGGCTCGTCAAGTCTGACGGCGACATCATGTACACCGAATACTTTTACAGCCGGATGAACGAGCTGATGAACGAGGGCAAAACCGCAGCCGCGGCATACGAAGAGCTGGGCTTC
>JAFURY010000149.1 GCA_017480795.1 Succinivibrionaceae bacterium | reverse complement strand
CCGCATGATGGAGAGCATCATCGATGCCATGAACGAATACTATTCCGAGGATCTGAAGGAGAAGGTTCGCAGAGGGTGTCGTGAGTCTGTAGCGAAGGGAAGGTGGATCGCCGGCATCCCGCCCTTCGGGTATCGTCTGGACGATGATCTGCATCTCCAGATTGACCCGGAGAAAGCCGAGCTTGTCCGGGAGATCTTCCGGCGCTACTGTGAAGGGGAAGGTGCTCGCTCGATTGCTCGTGACATGGACCGGCGCGGTGTGCATACCATGCGCGGCACTACATTCAGCGAAGACTCTGTCCGTCGGATCATCGAGGCGCCTAGGTATATTGGAAAAGCTGATATCGGAGGACATGCCGTGCCGTGTCCTGCCATCGTTTCGGAGGAGGTATTTGAATTGGCCAAGCAGATCAAGAAGTCAAAGCAGCATGCCAATCTCGGGAGGCCATCAAATCTCGCCGCATCCCACGAGGAGTATCTGCTGTCCGGAATTGCCTACTGTGGGATCTGTGGTGCCCCTATGACCGGAGAGTGTGGCCGAAGCGCAACCTCTACCATGTACTATTATTATAAATGCGCTGCCAAGAAAAAGAACCGGGAGGCATGCACGAAGAAGACCGAGCGGAAAGATGGGCTCGAGGATCTCGTGGTAGATATTACATTCAATTACATCCTGGACCCGCTCCGCATAGATTGGCTTGCGGGACGTGTGGCCGAGATCTACGACCAGCGGTTTGATGATTCCAGGGTGGAAGATTTGAAGAGGTCCATTGCCAACTGCGAGCGTGATATGAACCTGATCATGGACCGTATTCTGAAGCCTGGTACCTCTGAAGCTGCTATCGCGAGGTATGAGGCAAAAATAGAGGAGCTGACCGCCGTGAAGGAAGATCTTAATGCGGATCTGTCCCGCCAGCTGCTCGCCTTGGGCACGCGTCATACGGTAGATGATGTTAAGAAATGGCTGCTGCACCTTTCAGATCTGGATCGGCATGCGCCTGAGACAAAACGCCTGATCATCGGCGCTTTTGTTTATCGTGTCTACGTGTGTGACGGAGAGGTTGTCGTCTACTACAACGTCAGCGATTCCCGGATAGAAGCAGAGGTTAAGAACGCCCCGAAACTTGATCCAGGCCCTTTTGGCGGCGTTTCCGGTCCTGAAGGCACGAAAAAACCGCATCCCGACACCCTTGATGGGTGTTCGAAAGATGCGGCATCGTATGAACCCTCTGCTGGACTTTTCGAACTTTATGATGGTGGTTATTACATCTTCCCTCGCGGTTTTATTGGAATCTATTATGTCCGTAGTCGCTCATGAAGATCTGAAATTCTTTACTTTGTCATGGCCTTTGTCTTATTTAATTCATCCCTGAACGTGATCCAGGCTCTATTCGCCGTCAGGGGGCGTCATCGTCCTCTTCATCTTCCGCTGTTTCGTCGGTTTCATGATTCTCTGTCTCCGAGCTGATGCCGCTTGGTGAGCAGTGTGCGGAGTTTATCTCGTACACTGCTTTTTCTATGGCCTCCCGCGCCATGGGCTTGTTTATGTAGAACCCCGCGTTATCCAGTGCATTGATGACGTAATCCAGCTTCTTTTCCCCTTCTTTCTTCCCTGGGTAGAGCTGCTCGGCTGCATAGACCGCGATTTTTGCCGCTGCCTGCAGATTTTCCTGCTGTTGCGCGGTGGTCTTGCTCTTGATCCACGGGATCAGCTTATATGTCACAAGCGCACCCATGAGTGCAATCAATGCTTGGAATATAGGAGTAAGATCGATTGTGTTCACTTTCTGTGCCTCACTTTCTGTCGTTCTTATAGTGATCAAGCTCAGATTTTACCAATCTTAGCTTGTCCGTGTCGTTGCCGCTGATGAAGTGCATCAGCATCCCATCGAGTACGTTCATGATTTGGGACGTGTCTGCGCTCACCCGCTGGAAGGCTTCGTCGCCTTTGTCCAGTCTGGTCTTCACGGTGTTCATGCTGTTCTCCAGCGTCGATATCCTGGCTTTGATGCCGTTCATCTCGGTCTCTCGTTTGTCTGCCCCACTCAGCTCCCTCAGGTCTTTACGGCCTTT
>JAFURY010000054.1 GCA_017480795.1 Succinivibrionaceae bacterium | reverse complement strand
CAACATCGTTACTCTTCGTCACCTCCTTCAGCAGGGTAGGAGGGGCGGATGCTACGGCTCAGTTTTCCGCTCCTGTCACGCTGCCGTCATGGGTGGGGACGTTGCATTTGACATCCGTCCATGGGGTGTGAATAGTAACTGCCGGCGCGCGCCCGCCATGCCGCGGCCTCAGGCAGGGGCGGGACATGAAAAAACCGGAATGGAAAAAGAGGCCAATGACCCAAGGAAGAAAAATACGTCAGCAACGAAAAGCTGCGAAGGCCCAAAAGGGAGAGAAATGAGGAGGAGGAAGCGGCTACATCATCACAACGTCAAACTGCTCCTGGTTGTAAAGAGGCTCGGCGTGCACCTGGATCTGCCGGCCGAGAAACACCTCCAGCTCGGCAAGGTAATGCTGGGAATCGTTGTTCAGGGCCTCGGCGACCTCCTTTGAGGCGTAGACCATGTACTTTTCCACATTGTAGGACTTGTGAACCCTGGTCACCTCTCTGAGGATCTCGGAGCACACGGTGTCCACGCTTTTGATGCGGCCCCGGCCCTTGCACTGGGGACAGTCGCAGCAGAGAATGTGCCCGAGGCTTTCCCGGGTGCGCTTGCGGGTCATCTCCACCAGTCCCAGATGAGAGAAGCCGTTGATGGATGTTTTGTCCCGATCGTGGGACAGGGCCGCCTCCAGGGCGGAAAGCACCCGCCTGCGGTGATCCTCGCTCTGCATGTCGATGAAGTCGATGATGATGATGCCCCCGAGGTTTCTCAGTCTCAGCTGCCTGGCGATGGCCTTGGTGGCCTCGATGTTGGTGTTGAAGATGGTCTCCTCGAGATTGCGGTGACCCACAAAGGCGCCGGTGTTGATGTCGATGGTGGTCATGGCCTCGGTCTGGTCGATAATGAGATATCCCCCGGACTTCAGCAGCACCTTGCGATCAAGCGCCCGCTGGATCTCGGCCTCCACGTCGTACATGTCAAACAGCGGGGCCAGGCCTTCGTAGAGCTCGATGCTGCCGGCCACCTCGGGGATGAACTCGTTGCAGAAGTTCCGCAGCTCGTCGCAGGTGCTCCTGGAATCCACCCGGATCTTGTCGATGGGAGATCCCACGAAGTCCCGCAGCAGACGGAAGGCCAGGGGCAGATCCTCGTAGAGCATGGCGCAGTCCTTCACCAGCCGGCGCTTGGCCTTGATCTGATTCCAAACGTAGGCCAGAAAACTGGCGTCCTGCTCCAGTTCCTTCTCGCTGACGCCCTCGGCGGCCGTGCGGACAATGAAGCCGCCGTCGTCGGTAATGTGCTTCTCCACGCAGATCTTGAGCCGCTCCCGCTCCTCGGGTGAACGGATCTTCTGCGACACCCCCACATGGGAACTGCCGGGCATGAAAACCAGATACCGGGACGGCAGGGTTATGTCGGTGGTGAGGCGGGCGCCCTTGGTGCCGATGGGATCCTTCACCACCTGAACGATGATGTGCTGTCCCTGGCTCACCAGCCGGGCGATGTCCTGCACCGGAAAGTGTTCCTTCTCCTCGGGGTTGACGCACTCGGTATGGGGAACGATGTCCGAGGCGTGAAGAAAGGCTGCCTTGTCCATGCCGATGTCCACAAAGGCGGCCTGCATGCCCGGAAGGATCCGGGTGACACGGCCCTTGTAGATGTTCCCCACCATGCCCAGCTTGGTCTGCCGCTCCACGTGAACCTCCTGCAGGATCCCCTGCTCCACCAGGGCGACGCGGGTTTCCACCGGGGTTACATTGATCAGCAGTTCGACAGACATGGAAGAAAATCTCCGAAACAAAAAAGCGAAGACGCCGGAAGCGGCAGACTCCCGACGCCGGAATTAAGGAACAGGACTCAGAAGAACAGACCGGCGGCCGCAACAGGCGCCAGATTCAGCGGGAAAATGCCGTAGGAGGCCAGCATGATGGCCGTCTCCTCCATGGGCAGCCCCACCACGTTGGTCACCGAGCCGTTGCGGAAGGCCACAAAGCCAGCCGCCCCGCCCTGAATGGCGTAGGCGCCGGACTTGTCCATGGGCTCGCCGGTGTCGCAGTAGGCTCTGATCTCCGCCTGGGAAAGGGGTCTGAACACCACCTCGGTGGATACGGTCTCGATGGCGGTGACGCCGTAGCCGGTGGTAAGGGCCACCGAGGTCACCACGTTGTGGCTGCGGCCCGAGAGCATGCTCAGGATCCGCACCGCATCCTCGTAGTCGGCGGGCTTGCCCACAATCCGGGCGCCCAGCACAATCACAGTGTCCGCTCCCAGAGACGGCCGGCGACCCCGCGTCATGGCGAAGCCCGCGGCGCTTTTGCCTGCGGCCATGCGTCTGACATACTCCAGGGGAGGCTCGCCCGGGCGGGGCGTTTCGTCCACCTCCGGCCGGATGATCTCGAAGGAGAAGCCCGCCTCCGCCAGCAGCTGACGTCTGCGGGGCGAGCCGGATGCGAGATCGAAGGATGCGTTAATGTTTGAGGTTGGAATTTCTGACATGACGGAACCTCATAAGAAAACCCAGCGAGACCCACATGATGGGCCACATCACCATGTCGGAGACGCTGCTGAGGATCATGTGGTAGTCGATAAAGGCCATGCCGAACAGATGCTCAAGCCAGAAGGTGGCGATCTGGCCCACAAAGGAAATGATGGCGATGGAGACCGACTGCTGCAGCATGGAGTAGGTTTCCAGCTTGGAAAAGGCCGAGGTCAGCATGAAGATCATCAGCGAGAAGGAGAAGGCTCTGATGCCCAGGGTGCTGCCCAGTAGCAGATCCATCATAAGTCCGGCGCAGAAGGCGTGGCCCACGCTGACCATCCGGGGAATGCGCACCGTCCAGAACATCACGGTAAGCAGAAGAATGTTGGGATAGAAGTTGCGGATCACGTCCGGCGGAGCCACCATGTTGAGGACCAGCGCCGCCAGCATGGTGCCGTATACCATGAGGAAGGTTGTGAGATTACCGTACAAGAGAAACTCCCTTCTTCAGGAAATCAAGACTTTCAAGCCCCATGTTCTGACCGCCGGGGGTGAAATACTCCGACGGCCACATGAGCAGCACGTATCTCATGCGGTTGAGAGACTCCACCGGCCGGGCCTTGACCTCGGCGAAGCCGGTGCCGTTGTCGGGGGAGAACTCCACCACCCGGGCCACCGGATATCCCCGGGGGAACTTGCCGCCAAGACCGGAGGTGACCAGCAGATCCCCCACCTTGATGTCCACGTTGCGGGGCAGATCGTCCATCACCAGCATGTCCACCAGGCCCGTGCCCTGGGCGATGCCGCGGATATCGTTGCGGACGTTGCGCACCGGAATGGAATGCTTGCGATCGGAGATAAGAATGGCCCGGCTCATGTTGGGGGACACGTCGGTGATCTGACCCACGATGCCGTCCTCGCCGATGAGAGGCTGTCCCTCGTAAACTCCGGCAAGCCTGCCCTTGTTGATGACGATCCTCTGTTCGAAGGGATCCGTGGCCACGCTCATGATCTCGGCCACCTCGACTCTGGATTCGGACTGGATGGGTGAGCCCAGAAGCGCCTTGAGCTTCTCGTTCTCCTGCTTCATCTGACCGTATTTCAGCAGCTCGCCCTTGAGGAGCATCATGGTCTCCTGAAGCCGGCGGTTGTCGTCCACCAGCTGGTAGCGGGTGCGCATCTGCTGGCGCACGGCGCTGGAAAGAGCCGCCGGAGAGTTGGCCATGGAGTAGAGAGGGCTGAAAATGGTGTCCACAGAGCCTCTTATCTCCTTTGACAGGTGCAGGCTGGTATCCGCCAGCACCAGTCCCAGGGACAGAAGCGCAGCAATAAAGAAGCGAATTGAAACCGGAATGCCCCGGAACTGATCCTGCTGCTTCATCTAACAGATGCCAAAGACGCTTGAGGGGTCGGGAGACCTACTCGCCCTGAAAGATGTCTCTTTGCGCCTTGGTCATCATCTCAAGGGCCTTGCCGCCGCCCTGGGCGACGCACTCCAGAGGATTTTCGGCGACGATGACCGGAAGACCCGTCTGATCGGCAAGAAGAGTGGTAAGACCCCGCAGCAGCGCTCCGCCGCCGGTGAGAACGATGCCGCGCTCGGCGATATCGGCGGAAAGCTCAGGCGGACAGGCGTCCAGCGCCACCTTCACAGCCTGCACGATGGTGGACAGAGACTGAGAGAGCGCCTCCTGAATGTTGTCGGAATTGATGGTGATCTGGGCCGGTATGCCGTCAAGCTGTCTGCCGCGGACGTCAAGGGTCTGGATCTCGTCGTCGGAGTTGCGGTAGGCGGTTCCGATCTGCTCCTTGATGCGCTCGGCGGTCTGCTCGCCGATGGAGACCTTCTTGTTTTTCTTGATGTAGGTGATGATGTCCTCGTTGAAACGGTCGCCGCCGATCTTCACCGAGGCCGCGTGAACCATGCCGCTTAAGGAAATGATGGCGATGTCGGTGGTGCCGCCGCCGATGTCCACCACCATGGAGCCGGTGGCCTGATCAACCGGCAGGCCGGCGCCCAGGGCGGCCGCCATAGGCTCGTCTATGATGTAAACCTCGCTGGCGCCGGCGTTCTCGGCGGCGCGCTTGATGGCCTGACGCTCCACCTTGGAAGCCTTGCCCGGAACGCTGATGAGGATCTTGGGATCCGGAGTGAAGAAGCCTCTGCCCAGCACCGACTTGAGGAAGTACTTCAGCATCTTCTCGGTGTAGTCCACATCGGCGATGACGCCGTCCTTCATCGGACGGATGGTTTCGATGGAATAGGGGGTTCTGCCAATCATTTTCTTGGCTTCTTTGCCCACGGCCACCACGTAGCCATGCTTGGAATCCTTGTCGTGACGGACTGCGACCACAGTCGGTTCATTGAGAACAATACCCTTTCCCTTTACATATATCAGGGTATTGGCGGTGCCAAGATCAATGGAAATCTCATTGTTGAAGAGATTGCTTAAAAACTTGAACATTTTAGAATCCAGCTGAATAAAGTTTATAAAAACAAAAATTGTGACTATTGTAACACAACAGCCGCTACATGAAAGAATGAAAAATTGTCACGGAATCTAAAAACGGGGATCCGGCCCGAGTAGGGATTGCAAAAGAATTTCCGACGGATGCGGCACGAAAAGCAGCATAAGAAACATCAAGAAAAAACGGATCCGCTGCCCCTGGCTCCCGGGAAAACGCGCCCCGTCAGAGATGATCTTCATCATCCCATCGGATCGGCTATGGCGGCAAGAAGACGGAAGATCGGCGGGAAGGCAACGGCCCGGCGGAGCTTTTCGGACCGCGCTATTTGGCGTCGAGACGATAAAGAACCCGATCGTTCCCCGGCCAGGCGCGGAAGGCACCCATGGCCTGATCCACTCCCTCCAGGGTAGTGCCCAGCCAGTAAGGACCGGCATGGGCCGGATCGCCGTCAGGAGACGGAATGTCCCTCAGCAGCGAGGATCCCACGGCCGCAATATCGGTGTAAAGCCCCGCGGAGATGTCCCGCAGCAGGAACATGGCGGATCCGGCGGCGTTTGCGCTCTCAGGCTTCTTCAGATAGAGATACGCCAGCCCGCCTTTGAGCATGACGCTGTCCGCCGGCTCCTGGGAGCCGTCCCTCAGCGAGACCAGGCCGAAGGCCTCGGATTTCATGCCGTTGCCGTAATTCACCGAGGCGCTGTTCTTCAGATAAACCGTGTCCGCGCTTGCTCCGCTGAACGGCTCGATGAAGAAGAGATCCTTGTTCAGAACGGTGCAGCTGTCATCGCTGTTGACCACCCAGCCGGATGCGATCTCGCTGCCGCCGCGCTCCGCCCTGCGGTAATACTCGGCGCGGATCGGCATGTAAAGATCGGATGTCGGCGCGGCGCGGCCGTTTGCCAGCGCAAGTCTTCCCGTTCTCATCTCAAGTGGGCTGGTTTCAAAAAGAAGCGACTGGGCGGTTCTGCCCTCCAGATCGGTGTAGCTATGCAGCGCGCCGCCGGTTCCGGAGGCCTTCACCTGCCGGTACACCGAAACGTCCCCCGCCGTCTCTTTGACCGAGACGCCTGGATAGACATAGAATCTGCTCCAGGTTGTTCCATCCTTCAGCGTCGGAGCCTCGTCGCGGTAGCCGCCGTTCCGCTCAAGCCCCTCCCTGTGATCAAGAAGGTTGTAGCCGGATGCCAGGATCCTGAAATGAAGCGCTGCGGAAACCTCTCCCGTCTGGCCCGAGATGGCCTGCATTTCCCCGGCGGTGGCGTTGAGATACATCCGGCCGGCGTTCCAGGAGGCGGCGACTTCAGAATCCCCGCACCTGTCGCCGCAGGAGACGATGCGCCGGGATCTGACCCCGTCGATGAGGCTGTACACCGGCTCGGCGGTATCGGCATAGGATGAGAACAGCTCGGGGGCAAGCTGGTAGCGGCCGATCTGAGAATAGGAAGAGGCGGCGAAGAAACGGTTCAGCGAGCCGTCCTTGGACTTGGCGGCGACATAAAAACGCGGAGTCACCGGCTGGCCGAAGTAGGTAAAGGAGAGCTGACCGTCTTTGGCGGCCAGACATGAATTGGGCACAAACGGCGCATCCGTCGCGTACTGGGAAAGTTCGAAATAATATGGAGCCACCAGTCCGTCAAGATCGTATTGGGCAGGCTCCACCACAAGTCCCGACAGAGGGTCGGTATACCGGCTGACATAAAGACGATAGGATCCCGCATCGGTGATGTAAGAACTGCGCAGAGTGCTGCCGTCCGAGAGGCGGGAGCCGGTGGCATCGGCAGTCGCGCGCTGATTGACGGTCACGTCCGCCGGGTTGAGATAATTTCCCTTTTCGTCGCTTTCGTCAAACAGGTTTTCGGCGCGAACATTTATCTGCGCCTGATACTGATCGTCATAGCCGTAGCTGGCAAGAGCTGCGCACTTCGCGATGTCGGCGGAGGCGCGGGAGGAGCCAGCTTCGGCGCACCAGGCGCGGGGAGTGTACCGCAGATCAAAGGCGGCGCCGGAAAGGTACTTTTCTTCATCTCCCAGCAAGCTGAGCTTTTCGCACTCGGACTCGCCGGCGCAGGCATCGCCGGACCGAGAGATCTGGATGCCGTATGGCGCAAAACGCAGCGTGGCCTCGCCGGTCAGAGTAATGCCGGTGTCGTCGCTCTGCTGCGTCGCCTCGCCCGAGCCGGAGCTTGAACCCGATGCCGCGATGACGCCGGATGCTCTGAGAGTCACGGAGCCGGCATCAAGATACCGGTATGCGGGAATTTCGTAGAAGGAGCCGTCCGCGCTCAATGTCAGCTGTCTGCCGGCAGCGGATGCCACCGCCTCGCCGTTGTCCGTCCGGACAAAGGATCTTCCTCCCCCCGCGGCGGCGTTCACCGCGGTGTTGTACGCAAGGGTCAGCGTAGCGGAATTGTCCTTCAGCGTTCCCGCCTCGCAGAGCTGGGGATCCGCGTCGCTGGTCTTCACCACCGCAAGGTACGAGCTGATGCCGGCGCCGGCGTAGAAGGCGTTGCTGGAGGAATCATAGGACGAGGAGACATTCTTTTCCGGCAGGATCCGAAGCACCGCTTCGCTGAAGGTTATGCCGCAGTCGGTCTCGCACTCCGAGCTCTGGCCGGAGGTGACGCTGACTTTCACGTTGCCCGCGCTTCTTGCCACCACCGGGATCCTGCTGCCGTCGGCCTCCACGGTTATGGAGGAAGAGCCGTTTGAGAACACCGCGTTGCCCGAGGTGATGGCAAGACTCACCGACTCCGCCAGACCGTTTTTGGAGGTGACCGCAACCCAGCCCTGCTCGCAGAGTGCGTTTTCGCCGGAGGTGCTGACAACAAAACCTTCTTGAGTTACATACTCCTCAAAACGCCAGATGTTAGATGCCGGAAATCCAATCTTGTTGGAGGCTAAATAATAGGCAGGATTCGTGTTCATGTTCGGGTCGTCGATATATCGTCCCTGAAGCGAAGATCCGGTGATACGGATATTCCGGGCCGAAAGTCTGACATTGTGAAATATCGATCCAAATTCATGAGTGTAAGAATAATTGCTTGGCAGTTCTACCCATGGAGTATTAAAGACGATCGAATCGGCAAGAATGTAGGCGTTGGTCAGTTTGAACTGTTTGTACTCGACCGGATGCGTTTTGCATCTTTCGGTGTTGCATGAACTCATGCTCTCGGTAACCGCTCCGTCCACGATCAGAAGCAGGGCTCCGTTGGTCACGTCAATCCCGCCGCCTGAAGAAAACTCCAAAGACTTTGCGTGTACCGCATAAAAGCCGTTCAAAGAAATCTTCCGGTTAATTTTCAAGTTTCCATATTGTTGGATGTTCTGAAGAGCCTCGTTCTGCGAGGAATAACCGCGCAGGGAGGAAGGAAGAGCGGTTTCGCTCCCCTGGGACGTCACACGGTCATAAACAACCGGCTCAGAGGATTCGCGATTGAAATACAATTCATAAGGAGAAGATCCGGCCATAAAATAGCAGTAGTAAAAAGCGGAAGCGGAATGATGGCTTGCATCATTGATAACAGGACCGGAGTTTTCTATCAGAAAATTGGAGGAATAAGGACTGATGCAGGAGTACTGTCCTGAAGATATGTCATAAGTATAGAAGGCTGAATACAGAGAGGCGACGCCGCTGCCTTCGACATGACTGCGAGGCGCGCTGTATGTCAGATGGTAGCGAAACAGATCAACCAGATTGTAGCCAAGGTCCTCAACCTTCTGAACCGGCGCGGCGTAAGACGACGAAGCCAGCAGCGCCGACAGCGCATAAGCAAGAAATCCGGGACGGCATTCTTTCATAGCTCAATCTCCATCAATCAAAGCTGAATACACGGTTTTGGCAACCCTGTAATGCTGTTCGCCGCCTGCCTCTCCCGCCTCGCAGACTGCGGCTGCCGTAAGGAAATAATTGACCTGTCTGACGTAGTTTGTGAATTTGACGTCCGGATCGGCGTCCCGATCAAGAACCGCAGCCTGACGCTGACAGGTAACATCCACGCTGCAGCGGGAAAGTCCGGCAAAGGCCGTCTCCGAAAATGTGAATTTCTTTGAAACACGGTCGCATCCGCCCACGGCGTCGGCGGTGTCGGAGGAAGTCAGAGTCGACGGATCGGCGCGATGGGTTCCCAGAGGATAAAGCTGATAGGTGGCCGCATCAAGAGCCGAGCTGGCGGCCATCTCCGCCTGAACGTACATTACGGCATGAATATGGGTGTCGGAGCTGTCCACGCGCATTCTCGCCAGGGCCATGGCCAGCATGCCCAGAACCACAATCACGAACAGCGCCACGGCAAGGGTGCTGCCTGAGGAGTTTTTGAACTTACGGAGCATTGCCGACTCCTATTCTCTGAGCCAGTCTGCCGCTGACGTTAAGGAACGGATAGTTGAAGGAATACAGTATTTCAAGTTCCCCGAAACTGTTGTAGGAGCCCTCCACCCGCCTGAAAGCGACATCGGTGACATTGGTGGTCAGATTGCCGCCGCTCAAAGGACAGGATGCGGCCTCGTCAATGGTCTGGTGATAAAAAAGCTTCAGGGTGGAATCGCTGGAATTGAAGCAGACCGTGGCGAAGCGGCGATCCTTGTCAATGACATACAGTCGTCTGGTTTCCGAAAGCGGAACGAAATCGCCGTCATTGGCCAGCGTGATGCGATAAAGGTTTCTTGAGGCCAGATCCTCTACTTTTGAAACCTTGTAGTAATGCTCGCTGCCACCGGAGTTGAAGGCGACATACTTGTTGGCGTCAATGGAGAAGAACGGCGACTTGACAGCGTATATCACACGCTGGCTCTGATCGAAACCGCCCTCCTTTTCGTCCTTGGCGACATAGAAAAAGCCGAAGGCGGACTCAACCGGAACAAAGGTAACCTGGGAATAGCTGGCGGAATAATTTTTGCCGCCCTCATTCCAGCTCACTGTCCCGCTTTGTATCGACATGGAATTCGGAACCGAGTTGCTGAACAGTTTTTTCAGTTTCAGCGTCACAAACCCGATATCGGCGTTGACCTTCTGCACCATGGTGGTTTCCAGATAGAAGGTCATCCCGTCGGAAATGAATTTGGTGGTCATGACGGACAGCGCGCCCAGGACCACCAGCGTGACCACCAGTTCAACCAGGGTAAAGCCGCGTCTTGGTCTTCTCATAATTCGCTGCCTCAGATATTGGCCTTGAGAAAGGAATAATCAACCACGTTGTCATCACGCTGAAGGATGCTGATATCGATTTTTTTAGCCGAATGGTCGTCGGCACCGCTGCAGGTTATATTCGCATCCCCTCCGGAAGGGAGCGCGGACAAACGGCAGGGGGTGACTCTCACTCTTACAAAATATCCGTCCAGCAGATTGATAAACAGGGAATCGTCTTTGAAAATGCTGTAAAAATAGGCTGCCGGAGCGTATTCGCCCTGGCAGCCGGCAATGCTGGCGCAAAGCTTTGCGGTAACGAAATCGTCAATATCGTCAAAGGTGCCGATATCGGAGGCCGACTCGCCGGCATCGATGCCGTACTTGGCCTCCGTCGTGCACTCGGCCAGCTGAAAATCGTCAATCACAGGCTCGCTGCAGCGGAACACGCCGCCACCCAGGTCGGACTTTGAATCAAAGGAGCGGATCCGGATCTCGCCTGCAATCTTGTTGATGATCTGAAGCGACGTCTGCTGCACCATGGGATCGCGATAGGCGCTCTTCTGGGACAGCAGCAGGGACAGTGAGCCGGCGCAGGCGATGCCCAGTAGCACCATGCCTATG
The DNA here is from genome assembly GCA_017480795.1 of Succinivibrionaceae bacterium. Lineage (GTDB taxonomy): Bacteria > Pseudomonadota > Gammaproteobacteria > Enterobacterales > Succinivibrionaceae > UBA2804. The sequence continues at coordinate 19,857 of JAFURY010000054.1, read as the reverse complement.
ACCAGTTCCACCAGAGTAAAGCCACGTTCCGACTTCATCGCTCCCTCGTCTGTAAAAAATCGCCCAGAAGCACCAGCTCTGAGCGACAGAAAATTCTAAATTGTACGACTTCAACTCACTAACTAGCAACCGGTTGCAAAAAGCGTAGCTTTTGCGTCAGCAGTAACCGTACCGTCAGCAGCCGTTGTCTCAGAAATCTTGTAATTAACATAGCACTTGTATGTAGATATATCATAATCTGAATTATTTGTCTTGCCGGAATCATACGTAAAAATATTAGCTTCTTTGCCGTCAGAACCTACTTCACTTATGAAATAATCCGCCTGAGAACCAGCTGTATCAGTCAAATCAAGATCCATGACCAACGAAAGAACATCGGATGTCGCTTTCGGATAACCATAGATAAGGTCAACATCCTGTCCGTTTACCTTAATTGTACCCGTAGCATTTTTCTCAACACCATTCAGGAGAGCTTTTCCGAACGCTAGACTCTTGGCAGAATTCAATGCACCCTGAACACCCTGAAGCGAAGCTCTTCTCGCATCGCCCTGAAGATCCATGAACTTAGGCGCTGCAGTAACAGCCAGGATACCTAAAATAACGATAACAACGATCAACTCGACTAAAGTAAAACCGCCCGAATTCCTTTTCATTGTTTTGTTCCTCACTCGTTGAACTTAAAACACCTCTTACTATTACTGAGCTTAGGGAACGAGTCCTTGGCTACATAACCATAATCGGCACTACATAAAATTACTTTATACTAAAAACCAAATTAATAAATTTGATACAACTTCAAAATTTTGCAAATCACGACATCCGAGCCGGCACAATTTTTTCAGTTTTTTGGGCTGAATCAAACGTCATCATAGATTAGACAAACATAACGGATTACAGTTCCAAGCATATTCCCATCTGTCGACGCAGTCCTTTGCATACCTCGACTCTGATGCTTCAAAAGCCACAAACCAGCGCCCCAAAAAGGACGCAAAAATCTGCCAGGTTATAACCGTGCCTGACCAGATCCGACATTTTCGCGGTCCGGAACTCCATCCGGCGAATACACTGACAGACGACACCTTCCTCGCTCTTCTTCCTTATACTACTGTCGCTGAATATGACCGTGGACGCCAACCTTAATAGACGCGCCCCGGCTGCCGAAGGAGATGGAGCAGTCCTGAGACGATGTCTTGATTGTCAGATCGGCGGTTGCCGATCCGTCAAGACACGCCCGAACCGAACCCAGATGATCAAAAATCACCGCCCGCCGGCGGTTGGATTTTCCGTCCACGTTCATGGCGGAGTCGAACACGGTTTCCTTCAGATGCGCGGACGACGACGAGGATGCCGGCACCGTCCTGCCGTCGGCGCAGTCGGACAGTTCCTGATGCCAGAAGCCGCTGTTGGAGATCACCGCAACGGCGCAGCCGCTGCCCGAGCTGTTCATGGCGATCTCCTGAACCAGTCTCAGACGGGCTTCGAACTCGTTTAGATAGACGACATCCTGATCGCCCTTGAGATCCCCCAGCTTCGGAGCGATCGACACGGCAACGATACCGATAAGTATCATTACCGTTATCAGTTCAACCAGAGTGAAACCCCGCGATGCTCGCATATCAGTCCCTCATGCCTCCTGAGGATCTTGAAGCCATATGATCTCCCGGCGCTACCGAAACGCCCCCAGCATCCTGAATAACCTAAAACGACTTAATTGGAGTCGGCGGTGTCGCCGTCATTGTGAATGTAGGTCTTGACCTCGCCGGATGCCGGATTGTAGGTAAAGCTCTTGTACTTGGCGGTGGTGGTGCCTGGATCCTTGTAGTCCCCGTTGCTGTTCTTCTCAAGAGAAATCACCAGGTAGTAATGGCAGAGGCTGTCGTAGCCGGTGCCGCTCTTGGCCACGAAGTACTTCATGTCGTTCTTGCTGGCCGCAACCTCGTCAAAGCTGCTGGTAGCCTTGGGAGGATTCTGCAGAATGCGGTTCCAGATGTACAGGCAGCGGGCGCTGGTCAGACTGCCGGGAGCCGAAGCATGGGAGTCGCTGTCGCTGGTGTCGATGGGATAGCCCGGAGACACAGATCCGTTTTCGGTTTCCTCGGTGGTGGGAGTGGTCAGAAAGAAGCGGTTGCCGTCATACATGATGGTGTTGATGCCGTCCTCCTTGGATCTGCCCTTGGCCTCCCACTGCCCCCGCACCAGCAGCACTCCGGTGGCGAAGCCGCCGGCGACGCCCTCCACGCTGGCGTTCTTGGCCTCCTCGGTCACGTCCAGAAATCTCGGCAGGGCGGTAACCGCCAGAATGCCCAGGATCACAATCACAATCACCAGTTCAATCAGAGTAAAACCGGATTTTCTTTTCATTTTTCCACCTGCTCTTCACAAATCAGCTATTTTTCCGACCCGGCCTCATGTACCCTGACCGATCCGTCGGAAAAGGAATATTTCATATATCCGTTGTCCGCCACATTATATATGCAACCGTCATGCCTGTCGGCAGTTTTTGCATGAACATTGCCCATGACTTCAAAGGAATTCTTCTGCAGCACGCTTTCCCAGAGCCGCTCGCAGGGATTGACGCCGAGATTCTTCCGCTTGCCCACAAAGGATGCGTCAACCACCCAGCCGGCGGCGTTGACCTGGTAGGCGATGCGGATACTGTCCTCGTCGCCCCAGTCCTGCACGTCAAGATACTGCACGGATCGCTTGCCGTTGTTGATCCAGTAGACGTGAACCAGCTGCGCCCGCTCGGCGAAGGCGGTCTTCAGCGTCTCCATGGAGGCCATGGCGGCATCGTCGGCGCTGGGCAGCAGATGCCTCAGCCCGAAGCCCACGAGACTGACAATCAGGATCACGCTCAGCAGAAACACGAACATCTTCGACTGGCGATCTGCGGCGACGGATTCCCGGCTCATGACTATCTCTTCTTGCCCTGCATGGCGCCGTACATGTCCCACATCGGGGTGAAGATGCCAAGAGCCAGCACCAGCACGATGGCCGCCACGATGATCAGCAGGATCGGCTCGATCTTGGCGGTAAGGCCCTTCAGCTCGAAATCGACCTCACGGTCGTAGTAGTCAGCCACCTCCAGCAGCAGCGTATCCACCTGGCCGGTTTCGCCGCCCACGGCCATCATCTGCAGCACCAGGGGCGAGAACATGTCGCTGTCCACGGCGGTCTGATACAGGGATTCGCCCCGCTCCACCCCGGCGCACATGCCGATGATCTTGTCGGATAGATAGGCGTTGTCCACCGCCCCCGCCACCAGGGTCAGAGCCGTGTTCAGACCCACGCCGGCCTTGATCATGATGGAAAAGCTCCGGGCGAAGCGGGCCAGCTGGGATCTGAACAGGATCGATCCGATGACCGGAAGCCTGATCTGCACCCGGCCCCACCAGCGGGAGCCCTTTTCGCTGCGGGTCCACCAGATCCAGGCCGCGGGGATGGCGATGAGGGCCAGCACGATGATCCAGATGTAGTTGACGAAAAAGTCCGATGTTCCGATCAGGATCCTGGTGGTCAGCGGCAGATCCGCCCCGAATTTGCTGAACATTTTGGCGAACACCGGAATAACCCAGATGTTCAGAATAACCAGCGCGACGATGACGAAGCTTATCACGATCATCGGATATCTGAGGGCGGACTTTATGCGTCTTTTGGTTTCAACCTCAAGAGAGATGTATTCGGCGATCTGCAGAAAGGATTCCTCTAGGCGGCCGGTGTTTTCGCCCACATTGATGAGAGAGACGAACAGGCGGCTGAACACCTTGGGATAGCGGCTCATGGCCGCCGCCAGCGGCAGACCGCCGGCAAGATCGCTTTCCAGCTTCTTCAGCACCTCCACCAGATTGGGATTCTCGATGGTGTCGGCAAGTCCGTGCAGAGCGCTCATGATGGGAATGCCGGCCTTGCTGAGAGAATACATCTGGCGGCAGAACATCAGCAGATCGCTGGGAGTGATTTTTTTGCGGAAAAATTTGCCGATGCCGCCCTTGCCTCCCGACGTTCCGCCCTGGGACAGAGAGATCCTAACCGGGAAAACGCCCCGGGTGATCAGCGCCTCGGCCACGGCGTTCTCGTTGATACCCTCAAGAGTTCCCTTGATTTCGGCTCCGGAGGAATCCCGGCCGGTATAGGAATAAAGCGGCATTATCTAACTACCTCGGAAAGACGGAGCGCTCTGATCGCAGGCCGCTCCTGACAAACCGCCACGGGCGGCATCACTTGACCACCTCGGACAGATGGAGCACCTCCTCCACGGAGGTCACGCCCTTCAGGGCGTAATCATAGGCCATTTTCACCAGCGGCTGATAACTCGGCTCCTCCCGGGCCGTGATGGCGAAGCGCTCGGCGTCGTTGGCCCGGAGAGCGTCCATCATCGGAGGAGTCAGCTCCAGCACCTCGAACACGCCGATACGGCCGTGATAGCCGGTGAAGTTGCAGCTCTGACAGCCTCTGCCATGCATGAACTTCTGCTCTCCCGCCCCCGGGCCGATGACCGTTTCCAGGAAGGATTTGTCGGCGGCGTCGATGTTGTGGGGCTCCTTGCAGTACGGACAGATCTTGCGCACCAGACGCTGGGCGATGACGGTCCGCAGCGCCGAGGCCACCAGATAGCCCGGAGCTCCCATGTCCATGAGACGAAGCGCCGAGGAGATGGCGTCGTTGGTGTGGAGGGTGGACAGCACCAGGTGACCGGTGAGAGCGCCACGCATGCCGATCTCCATGGTTTCCTGGTCGCGCATCTCGCCCACCAGAATGACGTCCGGATCCTGACGGAGCACGGCGCGGAGCACCGAGGCGAAGGTCAGACCGATTTTGGCGTTGATCTGCACCTGGGAGATGCGGGGCAGACGGTATTCCACCGGGTCCTCGGCGGTGATGATCTTGTTGCCGGCGGTGTTGAGCTCGCTGAGGGCGCCGTACAATGTGGTGGTCTTGCCGGATCCGGTAGGGCCGGTAACCATGATGAGACCGTGAGGACGATGGAGCTGGCGGCGGAACATGGCCAGGGTTTCCGGAGGCATGCCCACGTCGTCAAGCTTCAAAAGACCCGCGGACTGGTCGAGAATACGCATTACCACCGACTCGCCATGCTGAATCGGCAATGTGGAAATACGCACGTCGATGTCGTGGCCCTTGACGCGCATTCTGAAGCGCCCGTCCTGAGGCAGACGCTTTTCCGAAATGTCCAGACCCGACATCAGTTTCAGACGCAGCACCAGGGCCGGGGCGATCTTCACCTCGTTCATGACGTTCTCGTGCAGCACGCCGTCGATACGCTGGCGGATGCGCAACACGTTCTCGTCCGGCTCGATGTGGATGTCGGAGGCGTGAACCTGAATGGCGTCCTCGAATACGGTTCTCAGCAGCTTCACCACGGTGGCTTCGCTTTCGGTGGCCACCACGTTGGTCTGGCCCATGTCGAAGTCGCTGCCCTTGTACTCCTCCTGCAGCTGATGGGCGAAGTTCTCGATTTCCCGTGTCTTGCGGTAGAGCTGATCGAAATACTGCAGCAGTTGCTCCTCACGGGCGATGGCCAGAGAGATCTCCTTCGGCGCCAGGATGTTGGAAAGAAAATCCATGGCCTGAAGATCCGCCGGGTCGCTCATGACCACGGTCACCACGTCGCTGTTGTCCACGTTGATGGCCAGAGCTCTGAAGCGTCGGGCGTGCACCTCCGGGATCAGATTCACCGCGTCGGTGGAAATGGACACGTGGGAAAGATCGATATAGGGAATGCCCAGCTGCTGGGAAAGGAAGTGCAGCAGGCGATCCTCGTCGAGGTATCCCAGCTCGATGAGAGCCTTGCCCAGCTTGAGACCGGACTTTTTCTGGTACGAAAGAGCGTTTACCTGCTGCTCTTCGGTAATGATGTTTTCGGCCACCAGCAGGTCGCCAAGACGCATTCTCAGTTTAGGACGGACAGCCATCGCTTACTTGTTCCCCCGCAGTTCCGAAATTCGTTTCTTCGCAAAATTGTGTGAAGCCTCCGGCAGCCCCAGCTTCACCGCCTGACGGTAATTGGAGAGGGCCGCCGATCGGGTGCCCTGGCGATCGAAGGCCAGGGCCATGCCGAAACGCCACTTGCCCTCCTTGGGCATGATCCGGGCGAGTTTGCCGTAGGCGTCCACCGCGATCACCGACTCGCTGAGCTCGGTGGCCAGCAGCGCCTCGGTGGAAAGATAATCCAGATTCTCCCTGGTGGCGGACGGAGAATAGGCGGCCAGCATGGTCAGCGCCTCGCGCTTGCGACCCTCCTCGGAAAGAATTCTGGCCATCAGCAGACGGTATTTGCCGTACCGCGGCTGGCCTGAAATGCCTTGGTTCAGCACCGCCTTGGCCTCCTCCAGACGATGCTCGCCGTAAAGCAGCGCCGCAAGACGCTCCCTGGCCTCGGTGTTTGCCGGATCCCTGGAAAGAATCGACTTGAGCGCGCTTTTGGCCTCCTCCAGGTTGCCCTGGGAAAGAGCGACGCCGGCCGCCTTGCGATCAAGCTCGATTTCCTGCTGACGGGTGAGCTTCACCTCCCGGACCTTCATGGATCCCTGTCTTGACGACGCGCCGTTGGTCGCGGCATGGGAAGGCTTTGCGGATCCGGAGGCGCTCCTGCGCTTTTCCGCGGCCCCGGTCGCCGGAAGCTGCATGAGATCATCCGGTCCGTAGATTTCGTTTTCAAGAGCCAGAAGCTGGGCATCCTTTTCGGCGCCGTCGAGGATTTTTTCGTCCTCCAGCTCCTTGGCGGCGATGGCCTCGTCGGTTGGAGTCTGCGAGGACGTCTGAGACGTTGCCGGAGCGGCGGAGGAACCCTGCGCCGCGCTCATGCCGGATGCGCCGTCTGATACACCGCCGGATGATGCGGCGGATGCCGCGCTTTGGCCGGCGCCGCCGTTTGCGGTCACACCCGGCCGGACTTCGGCTCTGGTCTGGTGCTGATACCATAAAAGGCCGCCTACCGCGGCAAGCAGCGCCGCCACCAGAACGCTCAGAACAGCCACCAGTTTTCCCGAGGATCCCTTCTCGCCGACAGGATGATAGACGCTGGAATCTCCCGCCTCCTGGCGCTTTTCCAGATCCTTCAGCATACGGTTGATTACGCTCATTTACACCTCAAGCAAATTCATCACAACAGCAGACCCTCGTGAAGCAGAGCCAGGAACGCCGCCAGAAGCAGAAGGAGGGTCAGGATCAGCCATCGGGATCCGTTCCGGCCGCCTTTCTGCGCATCCGGGGTGTCGGCGACGGCGTAGCGAACCAGAGAGCTTTTGATCCTGCCGTTGCCCTTGCCGTAGGCCAGCATGAGACTCTTGTGGGCCAGGACGTTGATGAGACGGGGAATGCCGCGGCTTGAACGCCACAGCCTTTTCATGGCGCTTTTGGTAAAGAGGGTGTAGCCGCTGTAGCCGGCCACCTTGAGCCGGTAGTTCACGTAGGCCTCGGTCTCCGGCAGATTGAGGGGACGGAGGCTGTAGGAGAAGGAAATGCGCTGCCTGAGCTGGCGGAACCGATCCTGCGCCAGACGCTGATCCAGCTCCGGCTGGCCGAACAGCACGATCTGCACCAGTTTCTCCGACTCCGTTTCCAGATTGCCGAACAGCCGGATGGCCTCCATGGTCTCGTCCGGCAGATCCTGGGCCTCGTCGATGAGCACCATGACCTTGCGGCCCTCCTGGTGGATCTCGATCAGCCGGCGGTTGATGGCGTCGGTGACCGACAGCTCGCCGTTGGAGGAAAGGTTCTCGATGCCAAGCTCCCGGGCCAGGGCCATTCTCATTTCAGAGGCGGTGAGATAGGGATTGGGCAGATAGGCGATTTCGTAGTCCCAGCTCCAGTCGGCGTTCATCAGCTTTCTCAGCACCAGCGTCTTGCCGGTGCCAACCTCGCCGGTGACCTTGATGAAACCCTCCCCCTCCTGGAGAGCGGTTTTCAGCACCTCCAGCGCCTCCTGGTGAGGAGGCAGCCCGTAATAGTAGGAGGTGTTGGGGGTCAGTGAGAAGGGAGCCTCCTTCAGACCGAAAAACTCTTCGTACATGCGGCCTCAGTCCTTGATCAGGCCCCGCTGAACCTGCGGCTCCGGGAACCAGCTCTCCAGCAGCTGGTTGGAGCGGCGAAGCTCGTTCTTCCAGGTTTCCTTTTCCACCACCACCGGTCTGAGCAGGATCACCAGCTCGGTCTTCTGGGTGGCCTTCTGGGCGTTCTTGAACAGATTGCCCAGCACCGGAACGTCTCCAAGCAGCGGAACCTTGTCCTCCTGATCGATCTTGGTTTCGCTCATAAGACCGCCGATGATGATGACGTCCCCGCTCTTGGCTCTGACCACGGTATCGGTTTCGCGAATGGTGGATTTGGCCATCGGGATGTTGATGCCCTCTCCCAGCTGAAGAGTCTTGCGCTGCTCCTCGACGCTGATGACGGCCGGATGAACATGCATGATAATGTTGTTGTCGTCGTCGATCTGCGGCGTGACGTCCAAAGAGACGCCGGAGAAGAACGGCGTGAACTCCACCGACGGCGTGGAGGTGGTGGCACCGCCTCCGGTGACGGTGCTGGTCTCCACGCTGGTGACGAAGTATTCGTCGCTGCCCACCTTGATCACCGCCTTCTGGTTGTTGCTGGCGGTTATGCGGGGACTTGACAGAATGCTCACGTCGCCCTGGGTCTGCAGCAGATTGACCACCGTGGACACATGATGACTGCCGCTGTAGGTGAAGGAGAAAATGCCGCCAAGAGTGGCGTTGATGGTGTCAGGCGCCATGGACGAGCCGCCGAAGGCTGCGTTTCTGCTCCTGTTGCTCCAGATGAGCTCCCAGTCGATGCCGTGCTGGAAATCCTCGTTGAGGGTGACCTCCAGAACCTTGGCCTCCAGCAGGATCTGCCGGGTCATGCGCTTCATGGCGCTGTCCAGGAAGTTTCTGACGGTTCTCAGCTCGCTCGGGGTGGCGCTCACCACCACCAGACCGGCTTCGGAGTTCACCATCACGCTCTTGCCCTGGCCCTTGCCGATGAAATTGTTGAGGGCGGTTTCAAGACTTTTCCAGAAAGCGTTTTCGGTGCTGGTGTTGACGGTGGTTCCCGAATCGCCGTCAAAGCTCTGGCTGTCGCTGTCACTGTCGCTGTCTGAAGAGCTGGAACCGGAACTTGAGGACGAGCTGTCGCTGTCGCTGTCACTGTCGCTGTTGCTGACGCCGCCGGTGGTGATGTTAAGGGAAGACTTGCCGTTGCGGGACACCAGCAGATAGTCCACGCTGAAGGTTTCGGTGCGGACGTCGGAAGGATAGACATAAAAGATCCGGTCCTTCTGCTGGATGTCGTATCCGTAAAGCCGGCTCACCGCGTTAAGCACCTCGCCTACGGTGACGTTCTTCAGATCCACGCTGATGGAGCCGGTAACCTGGGGATGAACCACGATGCTGTAGTTGCTGTCCATAACCAGGGAGGCGAAGAATTCCTTGGCGTCGATGTCCTGAGCCTGCACCCGAAAGCGTTTGGTCGGAGCGTACACGCCCTCGCCTGCGGAAGGAGAGGAGGAGCCAAGCTCCCGGGCCACATCCTGCGGCAGTTCCACGTTATGGGAGAGGATCGCATCCTCAAGCTCCGACTGCACTTCTTTCGGCTGTCTGTGATTGTATGCGCAGCCTGACAGCGCGACCGCCAAAGCAAGCGCGGTCAGCTTCACGATTACATTGTTCATTTTTTGTCTGCCGTTGTTCAAAATCCAATTTCCCCGGGCGTCAGTTCCTGATCACTCTGGCCGAATGCAGCTTCAGAGTCACGGACTCGCCGCCGCTTCTGAGCACCACCGAGCCGCTTCCTATGCTCTCGACCCGATAGCCGCCCAGTTCGTCTCCCACTCGCACCGCCTTGCCGCTTACCACGGCATAGGGGCGGTTCCCCATGAAAACCGCGCTCAGACGCAGGCTTCCCTGAGAGGACGAGGCGTCCGATGCGGCGGGAGCCGCGTAATTCACCGGCTGGGTGGGATCTCTGACCAGATCTCCAAAGGCGGAGCCAGCCAGCAGCAGCGCAGCCGTCGCCGCAACGGGCCTTGCGAGTTTTCTAACCACTGATAAAATCCTTACTGTTGCTTAAAGTGTACACCTCGATGGTCACCGTCCCCTTGGGATACTCCTTCACCTCGTAGCTGAAGCCGCCCCACATGAACCTTCGGGAAAGGTTCTCAAGGGCCTGCAGATACTTCATGGCGTCAAGATAGCCGCCCTCCAGCACAAGTCTAGCGCCGTGACGGTACAGCGAGGCGCCGCCCTCCCCCTCCATGATCACGAAGGGCTCAAGGCTTTTCATGGAAATCAGCTTCAGAGCTCCGGTGGCGGAAAGCACTTCCTGCAGCACCGCCGGCATGTCGAAGGCCGGTATGAGATCCACCGTGGTTTCGGCCATGGAGGCGTCAAGATTCTTCAGTTTTTCCTCAAGCTGGGCGATTTCCTTGCGCATGGCCTCGTTGGGATCCTGCTGCAGTCTCAGCAGCCATTCGCCGCGCATCTGCTCCGCCTCGGCGATCTGGCTCTGGGTTTCGCTGTAGGCGCTTCTGGCCTTGGCCGCGTTCTTCTGGGCCGGCTCCACGCCGTACATGTACGCCGGCATGATGACCACCACCAGCGCCGCCAGCAGGATCATGAACTGATCCCGCTTGGTCTGCTTCTGAAACTTCGCCGACAGATCGTTGTACCGCTCCTTGAGGGACGGATTCTTTTTGCCTGCCGACACTACGCTACTTCCGGGCATCTGGCGAACCTCCGGTTCTGGCTTTCATCTTCGCTGGATCGAAGCCGGTAAGAGAAAAATCAAGCAGCCCCGTCTTCTCGTCCTTTTCCGAGCCCACGCTGACGGAGGCGAATGACAGCTTGTGGAGGGAATCGAGATTCTTGAACTTCTCCACGAAGTCCGCCACGGCGGAGGCGTCCGAGGTCTTGCCGCGGATGGTCACCACCCTGCCGCTGGCCGAAACGCTTTCGATGGCGAGATTCGGGGAGCTCACCTGGGCAAGCTCCATCAGCAGACTGGAGTAGCTGACATCGCTGTCCACCTTCAGCCCGGCCATGACGTCGGCCAGCTTCTTTTTGGCCTCGTAACGGACCTTTGCCCGTTCAAGGTCCTTCTCCAGCTGGTCGCTGGAACTTCTGGCGGCCACCTTCTGCTGGATCTGCATCACCTCGTCGGACACCTCGGTAAGACGATCGGTAAGATCAAGATTCCTCTTCTGCTGAGCGGCCATCTGGCCTCTGGCCACGAAAATCCAGGCAACCATCAGACCCAGCGCCAGAAGAGAGATCAGAATCACCCGGGTGAGAGTCAGCAGCTCCTTGGGCGGCCTGAATTCAGGCAGATACAGATTGATTCTTGTCTTCATGTCAGGCCGGCTCCTTGTGGTTCAGCACCGCGACAAGCGGCAGAAAGGCCATGCTCTGGGATCCGATCTCCTCCTTGATGACATTGACGTTGAAGGAGAAGGTTTGGGAGAGATAGTCGGCTATGTGCTGATTGTCCTGGCAGTCCAGGGCGATGGTCAGCATTTTTGGCGGCGGCATTTTCAGCTGGGCCACCATGTAATCGATGGAACGCTGCATTTCAAGGGACATGTTGTCCAGGACGTCGTTGGAAATTGCGCCGGGCAGATAGCGGGGCAGATCGCTGTAGCCCCTCAGGGTGCGGGTCAGATAAAGCCGCGAGTGCCAGATGGCCACCAGCGTCAGCTCGTAGCCGGAGGGCTGAAACAGCATGAGATGCGGCTGCTCGTCCTCGGGGTCGTAAAGATCGGCAAGCACAACCTCCTCTGCGGTGATGGTGTCGAGAACCGCCACCGTTCCGATGGCGTCAATCATGGATTTCACCAGATTCTTCTGCACCGACACCACCATGATCTTGTCGTTGGGATACGACGGAGACTTGGGCATGTCGATGTAGTCCACGGCGAGGTTGGACACCTGATCCTGCACGAAATCCTTGATGGCCCACGGAATGGCGCTGCCCAGCTCTTCGTCGGGAACCTTGGGCTTGTCAACCTGAATGACGTTGTAAAGGCCCTTGAGGAGAACCACCGTCACCTTCAGAGACTTGGAGGCGCCGGACTCCGTCAGGTAGTCCGAAATGACCTTCAGCCGATCCGAACTGTCCGGAGCATCCCGGCGGACGAAAACGTCCTTTGAGCCCTTGTTGACAAAGTACACGGCGGAAGGCGCAATGCCGACAACCAGCCCTCCGGATTTCTTCGCCGTTTTCTTGAATAAACCAAACATCAAAAATTGCCCGAATGCAGTACAATACGACTAGCGTATTATAGCAACTGCCGGGCTAAAATGGTTGATGCGGTCCGAAAAACGGCTACTTGGGCGATATGACAGACAAGGCACAATCTATAGCAAAGCACAATCTCCAGCAAAATCATTGAAGGTAAAGGATTAACCTCCACGACAAAAAGGGACAGGCACAATGCTCAAAACATTGAGAATTTCAAATTTCAAAGGATGGAAGGACACCGGCGAAATTCATTTTTCTCCTATTACTTTGTTCTTGGGCAGCAACAGCTCAGGCAAATCTAGTATCGGTCAGTTTTTAATGCTGCTGAAGCAAAGTGCTAATTCGGCAGACAGACAGACAGTTTTATTTCTTGGCAGTTCAGATTCTTATGTTGAACTCGGCGGTCCGGTTGACATGCTGTACATGCACAATCCCAAAAATCTATTGGATTTTGAGTACCACTGGACATTGCCGAAACCTATTACACTTACAATGGCGAATGATGATGCAAACGCTGACGATACCGAGATTGATTCGCTGTCATTCCACGGTCAGATCGGTGTTTTTGGGAAAGATACAAATTATCTCGAAGTAGAAAGCATGAAGTATGCTGCGTTTCGTCATAAGCAGAAATTGTTGGCCGTTGCGCTGGAACGCACAGAAAAAGGCAGTTCCGCAAGAGCGTACAAGGCAGTAACAGATTCGTTTAAGTTGGTACGAACATCAGGAAGGCCATGGGAAATTCCTAGTCCATATCGTTTCTACGGTTTCCCAGATGAAATGCTGACATACTACAAAAATGCCTGGTTGACCGCTCAACTAAATGCAGCTCAGGAACAATTTTTTTCGAGAATAAGTTATCTTGGACCGCTCAGGGAAAAAGGCGAGCGTCATTATCGATGGACTGGGTTTGCTCCGGCAAGTGTTGGAGCAACAGGGAAAGATACCATTCTGGCGTTGCTTGCTTCAAGAACACAAAACAGATCATATAATTTCAAGCCAAAGCAACCTCTCTGCAACATGGAAACCATAGTTGCAAAATCATTAAAAGAAATGGGTTTGGTCGAGGAATTTGAAATCAGAAAGGTAACCGACGATCGCCAAGATTATGATGTTAAAGTCAGAACAAAAGGATCGAAAACAATGACTGACATACCGGATGTAGGATTCGGCATATCTCAGATACTCCCTGTAATTGTCCAGTTGTACTATGCACCGGCCAATTCCATCATTATTATGGAACAGCCCGAATTGCATCTGCATCCTAGTGCGCAGTCCGCACTTGCTGATGTTATGATAGCGGCAATTTCAGCACGCGAAAATGCAAAACCTCGAAACATCCAGCTCATTATCGAAACCCACTCTGAACATTTTCTGCGACGATTTCAACGCAGAATTGCTGAAAAAAAATTGGCAGAGAATAACTTTTCAGCTTATTTCGCAAACAATGATCGCGATCCTGCTAGGCTTGAAGCTCTGACAATTAACCTGTTTGGCGAAATTGAAAACTGGCCGAAAAACTTCTTTGGTGACATAAAAGGAGATATTTTCGCCCAAACAGAAGCAGCTTTAAATCAGTAACCGAAAAATGAAACACCTAATCATAGATACGAACGTACCATTGAAGGCAGCGACCGTTAAGCCAGATGATGAAATTGACCGTCGCTGCTGTTTAGCCTGTTTGAACTTTATTAAAGAACTCATGGATTCTGATGATATTGTCGTTTTGGATCGGGGGAAAGAGATTCTGAATGAATATCGCAGGAACATAGACACCAGTAAGGAAGACAGTGTTTCCTCCCAATTTCTAATGTGGTTGCTTCGCAGAATGTTGACAGGCAAAGTTGATTTGCACGAAATCACAAAAATTGGAGACAACGCATATGCCGAGTATCCTAATTCACCCCAATTGGAGCATTTTGACCGTTCAGATCGCAAATTTGTAGCTCTAGCCAATGCTCACCCTCAGCACCCAAGCATCTACAACGGTTCTGATACAGATTGGTGGGACTTTAGAGAAGCCTTGGAACAAGTTGGAATTCACGTATTCTTCTTGTGTGAGGAATACATGCGGACCAAAAGTAAAAGCTGTTCTTAACGTACACATTTCATAAACTTTCCACCGACGAATATTTCTGCAACTTCAGCCGTAGAACTCGACAAGATGAAAGTTTAATGATGAAATACTGTTTTTGGCGGTAATCATAACCAGAGAAGAAGAAAATCAATGGATCCAATTGAGAATCAACCGGACAAAACGGACATCGGATCATGACAAGAAAACTGGCGATTGTCGAAGGGCCCAAAGAGACGGTGGAGCCAATCATCAAGAGTTTCTGCGACTTCATGGTGCACGAAAGCAACTGGAAGCAGCTGGCAAAATCCTCGTTCCACCTTGGCCGGGGCTGCGACATGGCAGGCTACGGCGCCTATGAACGGATCAATCCCGAGCTGCTTGCCTCCATGGCCGGACTGCTGGAAAGAAACGGCGTTCTGCTGCTGGGAGTCGAGTCTCTTGAGGCTCTTGCCGACAGCAGCCGCTTTCATGACGAGGATGCCCTGCGCTACAAAACCGATCGCAAAACCCCGGTTTTCAACAACTATCTGAAACGTCTGGTCAGGCTGATAGACTCCTGGCCCGAGGTGATAAGAATCGACTCCGACTGGACCGGGCGCATTTCCGAGCTTGCCATGGAGGCCCGGAAGGCTGGATGGATGGACAGAACGCAGAGATCACCCGTGGTCGCGCTTCCTAGGGAACTGAGGGAGTTTGCCGAAAACCGGGAGATCAGAGTTCTGCTGCTGACGGGAGTCAGAGGAGGAGGCAAATCAACCCGCCTGGCGCTGCTGACGGAAAGGCTGCTGGACGAGGGCTACCGGGTTCTGCTCACCGGGGCCGGAACCAGCGCGGACAGAAAGATCCTGGAAGCCAATCCTTCCCTGGAATTCACGGCATTCGATCAGCTGCCGGAGAAACCGTCCGCCGACACCGTCGTCATTATCGACGAGGCGGCCTCGGTGCCGCTTCCCCGGCTGAAGGCCCTTGCCGATTCGGGTTGCCGGCTGCTGCTGTCCGGCACCATCGAGGGCTACGAGGGAACCGGAGGCGGACTGCGTCTTAAGTTTCTGCCGTATCTCAAAGAGAAGGGCATCAGATCAGGTTACTGTCACCTGGACACCAGTTTCCGCTTTGACGACGATGCCTTCGGCCGGCTGTGGCGGCAGATCTTTTCGCCCTGCCGCAGCGCCCTTGACACGCCTTTGGACAGCGCTGAGGACTCCGGCGGCGACCAAATCGCGAAAACCGAAATTCTCCAGTTCTCCCCCGAGGATCTGCTCTCCGACGAGACGCTGCTGGCCCAGGTGTACGAGCTGCTGACAGACGCCCACTACCGGACGTCCCCCTCGGATCTTCGTCAGATCCTGGACAGTCCGTCCAGCGTGATCTTCGCCCTTAAAGCAGGACCTGAGAACTGCGATCCGCAGAAAATGCGGCTCTGCGCCGTGCTGTGGGCCGTCAGGGAACAGATGAAGGAAAGCCTGGTGCCGGAAGTGTTCATGAACCGCAGACGCCCCAGAGGAAACCTTCTGCCCCAGACGCTGGTGGCTCACGGCGGCTTCAGAAACGCCGGCTACTACCGGTTTCTGCGCATTCTGAGAATCGCGGTGGACGAAAGCTGCCGCCGCCAGGGTCTTGCCAGCCGGCTGATAAGGCATATGGAGCAGACGCTGGCGGAGGAAACGGATTTTTTCGGCGTCTCCTTCGGAGCCGCCGCCGAGCTCCTCCGCTTCTGGCGCAGCCTTGACTACATTCCGGTGAAGCTTGGACTGAAGGAGGATGCCTCAAGCGGCCTGTTTTCAGCGGTAATGCTGAAAACGACTGGCGTTCTGAAAAGCCAGGTGCTGGCGGAATGGCACGACACCTTCGTATGCGAATTTCTGCATACCGCCTGCTGGCTGCATCAGGACCTTCCCGCCGAAGCCGCGCTGCTGGCGCTGAACGCTCCGGTTCAGAAGCTGCCGCCGGACGGACGCTACATCCGCGATCTGCAGTCTCTTGCCCTCGGGCTCAGAAATCCGGAACAGGCCGTAAGCGCCACCCTGCGCTGGATCACGGAAAACCCGGCGATCTGGAGTCTCTGGAAACCCCAGCAGGCCCGGATGCTGATTGAACACTTCGTGCTTCACCGCGCCGGGAAGGAGCGCAAAGCTCTGGAGGAGACCGTCAGCATGCTGCGGCAGTCGATGCTGGCAACCCTCAATGAGCTGCAGAAATAGGGAAGAAACAGGAAAGAGCCGTCTGACATGCCGCAGCGGCGCAAAAGCTCCCGACTGCAAAGAGAATAAACGGAAAACGCCTGCAGGAAAACCGGAAAGCGCGGCCCCAAAAAAAAGAGCCCGGGATGCAGTTCATGCTCCCGAAGCTCGCGCGGGCGACGCGGCGGAAATCCGCATTCAGGGAAAGCCCGACCCTTTGCGGAGGCAGCTATCCGCCCCTCATGACATTCGGCGCTTCTATTCGGAAGCCGATCTGCCGGTAAGCATTTCCTCCAGCTCCACGTCATCCAGACCGTCATCCACCAGAAGACAGTAATTGACGCCGTCGCTTGTCCATTCGGCGGCGTATATCACGTCCTCGCTGCCCTTGATACGGATCCGGTAGGAGCCGATCCTCTTTTCGGTATCCCGCTCGTAGTCGCTGTAATCGCCGTTCATGACCTGGCTGGAAAGTTTTTTGGAGGCGCGGTAGAGCATGCGCTTTTCATCCATAGGTTCCTGGTAGGCGATCTGAATCATCTCACCGCCCTTGACTACTGACACCTCCGGCTTTGCGGTGTAGTACTCTGGAACCGCCTTCAGCCTCTCTATCTTATACCCGCTTTGCTCCTCAGCCTCTTCCAGGGAAGCCACCGGAACGAACGGATTCTTCATCTGGGAAACAATCCGATCCGCCTGTTCGGGAGTTATCTCCTCAGCCGCGGCCGTACCGGCGGACGCAAAAATCACAGCGGCGATCAGCATACCCAATAAAGCTTTCATGGCAATCCCCCTTAGTCCGGATCCGTCACTGCCCCGACATCCAACCCGAAGGCAGACGTCAGACCTGAGCACAGCATGCTACGATTCCTTAGACTTGCCAACGATTGGGTTAGTTCCTCCAGACCTGGGATAAAAACACGAAAAAGCGGAATTTAATTTTCAAATCGTAAGGCGGATCATAGATTCATTGCCTCCCGACCTCTCTTTGAACTGTTCATCCTCAAAAAAAAACAAACGTCAAAACCGGACAGACGCAAAGAGGGCCGGATACGCCTGACGCGTCCGGCCCGGAAACCGCAAATCCGTCACAGGGACGGGACAATGACTTTAACGGGGTCCGTCTCTTCATCCTCCTGATCGTCGTCGGCATCATCGTCATCAATAAGGCCAGCCTCGCCGGATTTTTCCACCGACACGCCCCAGCCGTCATACTCGCAGTGGAATCTGTCCAGCAGAGGAAGGAACTTCTCCTGAGCCTCCTTCAGAACTTCGGCTGAAAGCGCCATCTCGACGCAGGCATCGAAACAGAACGTGAGGCGGTTGCGCTCGTCCCGGAACTCCTCGGCATCGGTCACCTCGTAGCCCTGAGCGTACAGCGACACCGCCAGTTTCTCCAGCAGGGCGAAGTCCCTTCCGGAAAAGTGATGCTCGACGACATACGACTTGCTCATGTCAATTCCGTCGTCGGTCATCTCCTTCAGGATGGATTCGTTTTCCCGCCAGATAGCGCCTTGGTTGATGGCTTCCTTCATGATGTCCTCTATTAGTTCTTGATCAGAGTTTCGTCCAGTTTGAGGTCGTCATTGTAGTTCACGCTGATGCCCACCGACAAAACCGCCTTGGCGATATTCTGAGCCTCGGAGAGAGAATGCTCCTTGCAGGCGCCGCACTGATAACGGTTCAGACCCGGAATTTCAGTCTCGCTCTTCACAGCGATGATACTGTAGAGAGCTGATCTCCAGGCATCGGCCACCGTCTGCTCGTCTGGCTCGCCGATAACGGTCATGTAAAAGCCGGTGCGGCTGCCTATAGGCGCGATGCTGACGATTTCGCAGCTGTCGGAATTCAGATGCTGGCGCATGAAGCCCGGCAGCAGATGATCCAGAGTATGCATTCCGTTCTGATCCATGACGGCAGCGTTGGGCTGACAGAATCTCAGATCGTACACCGTGATGACATCTCCTCCCTTGGTGTTGAACTTACGTGAGATGCGAACGGCCGGAGCCTTCATCTTGGTATGATCGGCGGCAAAATTTTGGATGATCGGCATAATAAACTCCTAATGTTACAACTTGCATTTTTTCAGCTGGCCGGCGTAGGCGGATGCCTGGGCGGACACCTTCTTCGCCACGTTCAGCAGCCAGGTTTTTCCTTTGTATGAACGGCGGCTGAAGCCGCCCCATCCCTCATGATAATTCAGATACTGATTGTATGCATCCCATTTGGAGATCCCGTTTTTGCGGTTGGTGACGAACACGTACCAGGCAATGAAATCAATGGCATCTCCGAAGTCGTCCCGGGAGGACCAGGAATTGCCGGAGGCATTCTGATATTCCTCCCATACCGGATCCTGAGCCTGGGCATAGCCGTAAGCGCTGCTGGCGCGTCCCAGAGGTATAAACAGAAAATATTTCATGGGAGGTCTGGCATCAGGCACGAACGCCGATTCCTGCTTCATGATGGCCATGGTGACATGCGTGGGGGCGCCCCAGCGCTTCTGGGCCTCCACCGCGCTGTCGCGCCAGTCCCGGTTCTCGGAAAAGATGGCGCAAAGATCGCCCGGATTGCTGGGCATGTAGGTCGAGCACCCCGTCATGACGCACAGAGCAAGTCCCGAAGCCGCAAATAACAGTCTCATGGGAACATTATAACCGCTTTTGCAGCAGTCAAATTAAAATACCTTGACCGGTCGTTCCAAAAATCGCTGGCGGACTCACTTTTCCTTGAAGTCGCCGGTTTCGAAAAAGAGAATCAGCAGGATCGACAGGTTCGGCTTATCGCCCTGCACGCCGATGCGTTTGTTGAGATTCAGACGGCTCGCAGGCAAGAAAAACCCAAAGTTCATACGGCAAAGGGCGCAAATCTACGCAAATGCCGATTAAACCGTATTCGGCATTTTTGCGAAATCATGCTTTATGGAAACAGTCTGGGCCGCTGAAAGAAAGTTTGCGTTTGACTGTCGCTGCAAGGATAATAACTGAAGAATACGCTTGGACTGACGCTCGCGCAGGCGATTTGGAACAGATATGCGGAGGATAAGCAATGGCACTTTCAGCAGATGATTTTCCCATTGGTATCGAAGATTTTGAAAAACTTATAACCTTGGGAAAGGTATACGTCGATAAAACGGAGGAACTTGAAAAACTGCTTAAGTCAGGAGCCGACGTAACATTGCTATTAAGACCCCGCCGGTTCGGAAAAACGCTTTCCATGAGCATGCTCCAGAATTTCCTTGAACTCAACTATGCGGATCCAGAGGACAGAAGCGGGCACGTAAAGCTTTTCAAAAAATTGTTTGTGTACAAAAAGAATAAAAAACTGTGCAGAGAGCACATGGGCCGCCAT
>JAFURY010000053.1 GCA_017480795.1 Succinivibrionaceae bacterium | reverse complement strand
TTTTCCGTTTCTCGCCTATTTTACTATACCCAGCAGCGTTCGAGTACTGGTATTACGTAATACTTACACAATAATATTAGTAATGACATTATATGTCACATTCCAATTTTGTGACGGACTTCACAAAAGATCCCGGGGTATCCATTTGAACCTGATGAGAATGCTGTAATTGAAACGTTTCTAAGCGATGACGAAGTAAGATATTATGCTCAACATTTCAGCTCCATACAATTGATAGATGGCGTTTGTGCATCTCAAGTGATCTCACATCCTCTCAAAAAGAATGTTGAACAGCTTTACAATCAAAGACTGCATTTCAAGCATACAGGCAATGATGATTTGTCAGGACGTTGTAAATTGTATCTGACAGTGCTGCATTCAGTGCCAAACGGGAAATCTTCAAACGTAAAAAAATTTGCTTCGCTATCTGATGCAGCAACTTTTCTAAATCATGTCTATGGCCTTAACAAACCTGATGGTTTGACAAACGCCGAGTTTCTTGTTCATATTCATCGCAACAGATTTGACTTAAAAGCATATTTCGACAAAGTAGTTCTTGAAAGTCCCAGAATAAACAACGCTTCGAATGTTTTCTCTCTTTACGCGCTGGTAATAGCTCGCGCGCGAGTGAAGATGATGGAGACAATCGAGTTCCTCACAGGATTTGATAAACTGAGGATATGCTACGCTAATGTGGATTCGCTACATGTATCAATAGATAAGAATGATTTTCAATCTTTTGTAGAATTTCTGAATTCCAAAGGGCTTGTTGGTGAGCAACTTGGAAAACTGAAAATCGAATGCGTTGCGGACAGCGGTACATGGTTTTTCCCGGGGAGGTACTGGCTGTACAACGGTAACAAGATTGTTCAATATAAGAATATAAACCTGAATAAACCGTCGCCCGCCGATGGCTCGATCAGCATGCACCGAGAAATGTTTCATCCTCTAAAGGAAGGAGATCGCCTTTGTCCTGTGAAGTTCAACTTCAATTTCCGCAACACCTCATGCATAAAAAAGAAGATTGATAGAATGAGTTTCAAACGTTTCACCTGCCAGGAAATACTGAACGATACGTTTATGTCAGCATGCAGAAAAAGCTTAAAGAATGCGTTTCACGAGGAGGGTTGCCGTCTTCAGCGAAAGTTCGCCGTTGGCCTCACGCAAGACATGTCTCAATGTCTTTCGTCTGATGGCCACAACCAATAAAGGGACTTCAGGCCAGCTTCATGTTTGCGATACCGGGAGCTGCGAGCAGAAGTGCGAGGACAAATTTCTCCCCACAGTTCGTCAGACTTCACCCCTGCAATCCTTACACTCCAAACCTTGAGAAACAAGAACCTCAGAAATGAAGTCCTCAGACGAAGTGCAGAGGAAAAACGGCCGGATCCGATGGAAACCGATGTCCCGGCAGTATGCCAGGACATCGAAGGCAATCTGCGTCGAATCAGATAATTCTCTTTGCATATCGCACGGGACACGCAGACATACTTTCCGCACCGGAGTCGCAGCAGGCTGTGTTCACTCCAATCAGGACCCGGCCGGACGTTTTATTTCAGCTTGCCGTATTCCTCGTCGCTTACCGGCTCCAGCCACTCGGTGGATGCCCCCTCGGCCGGCACGCCGATGGCGATATGGGTGAACCATGAATCGCCTGCGGCTCCGTGCCAGTGCTTAACCTCGGCAGGAATGCTCACGCTGTCCCCAGCCTTCAGTTCCCGAGCCTCCTGACCCCAGGCCTGATAGTAGCCTCTGCCTCCGGTCACCAGCAGGATCTGTCCGCCCTTGTGATGGATATGCCAGTTGTTGCGGCAGCCGGGCTCGAAGGTTACGTTGGCGACATTCAGCTGATCGCTGACAATGGATCTGAGATAGCTTTTGCCGATGAAATATCTGGCGTAGGCATCGTTGGGTTCGCCCATGCCGAACAGCGGATCCCGCGGCAGAGAGGAACGGGCAAGCATCTGCCGCACCTGGGCATCGGTCACGCCGTGCCTTTTGCCGATGGTGATATGGGCGGCCAGCTGCGGCTCAACGGTTCCCAGCGCCGAAAGCGCCGCGATGGTGGCAAGCTCTCTCTCCCGGGTGCTCAGAACTCCCCGGGCGAAGATGTCGCCGAACAGATGGGTTTTGAGATATTCATCGATGGCCGGCGCGAAATCAAACAGCGGTCCCTTCACCTCAGAGCCCACCAGTTCGGTCTGCACCTTCGTTCCAAGCTTCAGCCGATCGGCGTCGGCAGGCAGAGCCTTTCCGGACTCGCCTTCCTTGAATCCGCCCTCTTTAGCCACCTTCATCAGCACGCCAAGAGCGTTCAGGCTCCGGGGAAATCCGCAGTAGGCGTAGAGCTGAACCATGACCTCCTTGATTTCGTTGACGGTCATGCCGTTTTTGAGCCCCGCCCTGACCGCCTCCTCCAGCTTCGCGGTATCTCCTGATGCCGTATATGCCGCCACGTCGGCAATGCTGCCGTCCCTGATACTGAGATTGTCATCCGCCATCGCGTTTCCTCCCGCAAATCCAGCCATAACCGCAAACAGACCTCCCGCAAGCGAGGAGATCAGATATTTTCTCAAACCATTCCAGGCAAAAACGCCACTTTTTCTAATCATAGCCACCGCCCCTGAGCAGACTCTTTTGCCCAAAGTCCAACGATATCGCTGTAGCCGGCCGCCTCGGCGCCCTTTACCGCAAGTCCCCGGCCAATGACCGCGCCCTTGCAGACGGCAGCCAGATCACGGGATGCGCTTCCAAGACCGCTGCCCTCATGGGTCATCAGCGGAAACACTCTCTTTCCCTGCAAGTCAACCCGCTCCAGCAGGGAAAACACCGCCATGGGATAGGTGCCCCACCAGCACGGACCGCATACGAACACGTTGTCATAGTTCCCAACGCTGTCCAGATACCGTTTAAGTTCCGGTCTTGCCTCTTTCTGCTTCTCATCCTTGGCCACGCTGGTGCATTGGTAGTAATCGGCGGGATAGTCCTTCGAGGTTTCAATCATGAACAGATCGCCGCCCACCGCGTTCCTGACAAATTCGGCGCAGATCTCGCTGTTGCCCCGGGCTAGATCCTTGATCTCGCCGTTGACATAGTTCTGTCCCCGTCTTGAATAACAGACAATCAGATTTTTTCCCATTTCAAAGCTCCAATGAAAGCGGCAGCCTCAGCCGCCGCGCGCAACAAAAATCCAGCAGTCGTCCCTTTCCGTCAGAAAAGTCCGGTCTTGACATGAGGCACGTAAGGAGCCTCAAGCCGGGCAATGATTTCCGGATCAAGAACGATATCAAGCGCCGCAACCGCCTCCTCCACGTGCTTCACGGAGGTGAAGCCCACAATCGGAGCGGTCACATACGGCTTTGAGAGCATCCAGGCCAGGGACACCTGAGCCATGGTATGGCCAAGCTCCTTGGCGATCCGCTCAAGATTGTCCACCACCAGCTTGTCCTGGGCGTCGGTTGCGCCCCAGACCGTCGGCGACACCTTGTCCACGCTGTTTCTGGCGGTGACGGTTCCCCACGGATGAGTGGTTCTGCCGCCTGCCAGCGGACTCCAAGGCACCACGGCGATGCCCCGATCCCGGCACAAAGGCATCATTTCCCTCTCCTCCTCGCGGTAGATCAGGTTGTACTGGTTCTGCATGGAGACAAACCGGGTCCAGCCGTTTCGTTCAGCTATCTGATTGAGACGCTCGAACTCCCAGGCGAACATGGTGGATGCGCCGATGTATCTTGCCTTGCCGCTTTTCACCACGTCATGCAGCGCCTCCATGATCTCCTCCATCGGCGTGTCATGGTCAAGGCGGTGGATCTGATAGAGATCCACGTAATCCAGTCCCAGACGCCTGAGGGAATGATCAATCTCGGTCATGATGTTCTTGCGGGAAAGCCCTCCGCCGTTGGGCCGCCCCTGGCGCATCGGAAAGTGGACCTTGGTGGCCACCACGATTTCATCCCGATCAAGCCCCGCGTCCCTGATGAGACGGCCGGTGATCTCCTCGGAGGATCCGTTCTGATAGACGTTGGCGGTGTCGAAATAGTTGATGCCAAGCTCCACCGCCTTCCTGAAGATCGGCTTCGCCTCGTCGAAATTCTTCGCCCACGGAAAAACTCCGTTTTCCTCTCCCGGGGTGCCGAAACTCATGCAGCCAAGACACAGTCTTGAAACTTCGACGCCCGCTTTGCCGAGTTTTACGTATTTCATCTGTTACCTCTTGTTATCGTTCATGTAAGGAGCGAGTATCAGCCGCAGCTGAAACTCGGAAAATCGGTCCGACCATTCCTCCGGTCGGAATTCGTTGTCGGAGATGCACCAGCAGAGCATCATGCCGTAGAGCTGAGAGATCAGCAGATGGGTCAGCGTGTCCACCGGAAGATCCGGCTTCAGCTCCCCGCCTTGCACCGCCTCCTCCAGAAGCCCCCGCAGCATGTCCACGTCAAACCGCCACTTGCGACGGTCCACTCCTTCCGGGGCGCAGGCCGGATCAAGCACGCTGCGGATCCACTCCCGGCAGATATGAATGCCGTAGCACTGCACCGCCTTCATGAAACCGGCGGCGTAGGCTCCGAGCCGCTGGGCGATATCGGCGTCCCGCAGACTCCTGACCTGCAAGGCCACATTCTGAAAATACCCCCGGCAGATTTCCTCCACCACGTCGGTCTTGTGGGGGAAATAAACATAAAACGTGCCCTTGGCCACGCCGGCGATTTTCGTGATGTCATCAACGTTCAGCGCGGCGAATCCCCGAACTTTCAGCAGCTCCTCCGCCGCTCTGACGATTTTTTCCCTGGTCTGCCGGGCCCTTTCCTTGCGAGTGGTCATGTTCTCCTCCGTGGTGCCATAATAGCAAATACTGACTTAAAGTCACTGACTTTAAGTTCAATTATGTGAAGACCATCACCGATTGAATCCGGACCACCTGCGTTCATCATGACAGCCTCGGAGTCTGGACCCGCGGAAAGCCCGTCCGCCGCAGTCCGCCAGACGTCGCAAAATGCTGATCCGAGGGGGCTGTTGTGCTAAAATTCTGATGATCCTTTATCGTTTCCAACCGGAGACAGGCCAGCGAGCCTGAAAATTTTATGAAAGACGAATTAGCCCTGGAATTTTCCTGCGTAACCGAAGCCGCCGCGCTGGCGGGCTACAAATGGCTCGGCCGAGGTGACAAGAATCTCGCCGACAAAGGCGCGGTGGACGCCATGCGACTGGTGCTGGACAAGATCGCCATCAACGGCGAAATCGCCATAGGCGAAGGGGAAATAGACGAGGCGCCGGCCCTTTACATCGGCGAAAAGGTGGGCAAGGGAGGCGATGCCGTGGATATCGCGGTGGATCCCATCGACGGCACCCGCATGACCGCCATGGGACAGGCCAACGCCGTGGCGGTGCTGGCCGCCGCCGATCACAACGGCTTTCTGCACGCCCCCGACATGTACATGGAAAAGATGATCGTGGGCTACAAGGCCAAGGGCATTATCGACCTGGACCGGTCGCTTGAGAAGAACATCATTTCGGTGGCCAAGGTGCTGGACAAGAAGCTCAGCGACCTCACCGTGGTCACGCTGCACAAGCCGCGTCATGACGAGGCAATCAGGATCATGCAGGACATGGGGGTGAGAGTGTTCGCCATTCCTGACGGCGACGTGGTGGCTTCCGTGCTCACCTGCATGCCGGACAAGAACATCGACATGCTCTACGCCATCGGCGGAGCTCCGGAGGGAGTCATCTCCGCCGCCCTGGTGAGAGCCATGGACGGAGACATGCAGGCCCGCCTGATCCCGCGCAACAAGGTCAAGGGCAAAGGCGGCGACAGCGAGGAGACGCTGCGCATCGCCCAAAGCGAAATCGAGCGCTGCGAAAAGCTGGGCATCGACATCCATCGGACCCTGGCTCTTGAGGACATGGCCCGCACCGACGAAATCATCGTGTCCATCACCGGCGTCACCAAGGGCGATCTTCTGGACGGAGTCGTAAGAAACGGCGATCTGGCCAAAACCGAAACTCTGCTCATCAGAGGCAAGTCCAGAACCATCCGCCGCATCCAGTCCACCCACTTCATCAGCATGCGCTCCGAGGAGCTCAGGAAGATAATTCTGTAATGGATCAGGATCAGGAAGTCCGCATCGACAAGTGGCTCTGGGCGGCGCGCTTCTACCGCACCCGCTCCATCGCCAAAAACATGATCGAAACGGGACGAGTGCAGTACAACGGCCAGAGAGTCAAAACCTCCCGGGTGGTGGAGGTGGGAGCCGTGATAACCGTAAAGCAGGGCTACGACGAAAAAACCGTCGTGGTCCGCGGACTCTGTCAGGATCGCCGCTGCTTCAGCCAGGCTTCTCAACTTTACGAGGAAACCGCCGAAAGCATGGAAAAGAGACAGCGCAACGCCGAGGCGAGAAGACTCAACGCTCTTTTTTCGCCCCATCCCGAGGACAAACCTGACAAGAAGCAGCGGCGCGAACTGCTGAAATTGAAAAACAGCTTTGGAGAACAGTCATGAATCCACCAAGCACCCACGATCAGCTCAACCGGTTCATCTTTGACGATCTTGAAGTCAGAGGCGAGATCGTTCAGCTCCACGACGTGTATCGGGAACTCTTTCACAACAGCTATCCCCTCTGCATCAAGAAGATCCTGGCCCAGCTGACCATGGTATGCAATCTCATTACGGTGAATCTCAAAATCGAGGGAGACATCACCGTGGAGATCCGGGGAGACGGACTGCTGCGCTACGCCTCGGTGAACAGCGATCAGAATCTGAACTTCAGGGGACTTGCGCGGCACAACATCGCCGATCCCAATTCCGACTGCAGCTTCAGAGAACTGGTGGGCACCAACTCCATTCTTCTCATCACCGTGCATCCTGCCCATGGGGATCCGTATCAGGGCATTGTGGAGATCACCGGCTACAACCTGTCGGACACCCTGGAAAACTACTTTCTCCGCTCCGAGCAGATCAGAACCAAGATCATGCTGGAAATACAGATCGGAGAAACCGAGTGCTACGGCGGCGGCATCATTCTCCAGGCGCTGCCTGTCAAGGACGAAAAGCACGAGGACGACTTCAACACTGTAAGCCATCTGCTCAACACCCTGACCAAGGACGAGCTGCTGTATCTTGAAAGCGACGAGATCCTCTTCAGGCTCTTCAACCAGTTCACGGTGCGGAAATTCACCGCCATGCCGGTAACCTACAAATGCGCCTGCACCAGGGAAAAATGCCTCACAGCCCTGGAGCTCATGGGAGAGGAGGAAGTGGCGCGAGCCCTGAAGCAGTCGGATCAGAACGCCATTATGATGACCTGCTCCCAGTGCGGCAAGAAATTCACCTTCGACGCCAAGGAAATCCGGGACTTTCTGAACAAGAAAATGAAATAGAGCGCAACCTAGCGTGACATGACATAGTGTAGCCTGTCCCTTTCCTGCATCCGCACCCATCTCCATCCGTCGCGGCCGGACGTTTTTCCCGCATCGCTAGAGGTTTTGCGAGCTCTCACAGAACCGCTTCTTTCTTTCGTTGTAAAATCACGTCAATGACAGTCCGCCGGCAGTGCTTTGCGCCGGGCGGATGCTGTGCAGACATTCTAAGGTAGCCTATGAAATT
The DNA here is from genome assembly GCA_017480795.1 of Succinivibrionaceae bacterium. Taxonomy (GTDB): domain Bacteria; phylum Pseudomonadota; class Gammaproteobacteria; order Enterobacterales; family Succinivibrionaceae; genus UBA2804. The sequence goes on along the minus strand of JAFURY010000053.1, from coordinate 5,475 downwards.
CTTTGAAGACGACAGTCCGTTCATTATCGCCGAAATGTCCGGCAATCATAATCAGTCCCTGGAAAAGGCCCTCAAAATCGTCGATCTGGCCGCCGAGGCCGGCGTCAACGCTCTGAAAATGCAGACCTACACCGCCGACACAATAACGCTGGACTCAAGCGGCGAGGACTTTTTCATCAGCGATCCCAAGAGTCTCTGGAAGGGCAGGACTCTCTACGATCTCTACACCGAGGCGTACACCCCGTGGGAGTGGCATAAGGAGATCTTCACTCATGCCGGCGAAAAAGGGCTCAAATGCTTCAGCACCCCCTTTGATGTCACCGCCGTGGAGTTTCTTGAGGAGCTGGATTGTCCCTGCTACAAGGTGGCTTCCTTTGAAAACACCGATCTGCCGCTGATCAGCGCCATCGCCTCCACCGGCAAGCCCATGATTGTATCCACCGGAATGGCCACCATCTCCGACATTGACCGGCTTCTTAACACCGCCGCCAGAAGCGGCTGCAGCGACGTGACTCTCCTCAAATGCACCAGCTGCTACCCTGCCCCTCCCTCCAGCTGCAATATCCTGACCATACCTCACATGAAGGCGACATTCGGCACCCGGGTGGGCATTTCGGATCACACCATGGGCATAGGCGTGTCCCTGGCAAGCATCCCCCTGGGAGGCAGAGTCATCGAAAAGCACTTTACGGACTCCCGGGCCGAGGGAGGAGTGGACTCCGCGTTTTCCATGGAACCCGCTGAAATGAAAATGCTGGTGGAAGAAAGCAGAACCATCTATGAGGCCCTTGGTCAGGTGACCTACGGGGCCACCGAGGCCGAAACCTCCTCCGCAAAGCATCGGCGCAGCCTCTACTTCACCCGGGACATGAAGGAGGGAGAGATCATTCAGGACGGCGATGTCAGAAGCGTCAGACCGGGATTCGGCCTGCCTACCGAATTCATTGACGTGGTGAAGGGAAGAAAGGTGACCCGGGACGTGACCAAGGGCACCCGGGTATCGTGGGACGCGATCTGACCGCGCTGACGTTGGTCAGAGATCATGGTTCAGATTTCAGTCTGATCCGTCGCTGCCCGTCCCCGCGCGCAGAGAGAATCTGCCCTCCCTCGCGTCTCGTTCAGATCTGCAGACGCAAATTCCGGATCTCCTGTGGTACGGGCAGTCGGAAGCCCGCCGACAGATCAGAATCCGGTGATCAGGCGGCGGCTCCGCGGATATCAGGCCGCTTTCGCTGATACCGGTCCGTTTCCCGGTATCATGAGGCTTGCCCGACTGGCAGAACAGTCATTTGAAGCAGGGCGTTGCCTGTCTTCGCCTGCGCATTTTCCTGTATGCTAAAATCTTACCCGAAAACAGCAGCGAGGATATCATGACGAAAGAAGTTTTGTTTTTAACCGGAAACGAGGATTTCTCGACCATCATCGAAAGAAACGCCTGTTACGTGGACAAGACATCCTATCTGAAAGAGCTCTTCATGAGCGATGCGGAAGTCATGAATCATCTTTTCATCCGCCCCCGCAGATTCGGCAAAACCCTTAACATGAACATGATCAAGGATTTCTGCCAGCTGAATTATCATCACCCAGGCGATAAAACCTATCAGCAAAGGCTGTTCGTGGACAACGGCAGAAATCTGGCTGTAGCCGGAGATGACTGCAGAGAGCTGCGGGAAAAGATCATGGGCGAGTTTCCGGTGCTCAGCATCTCATTCAGAAGAGTGGAAGGCGACTCGTTTGAGATGGCGGTTTCCCAGCTGCTGGGAGTCATCGCCGGACTTTACAAAAAATTTGTTTTTCTGCTCCAGAGCGCCAGACAGCTTGATCTTGATAAAACCAAATTCAGAAATATCCTGGAATTCTGCGATCTGCAGTATGACAATCTGCTGGTTGGGAGCAATCTGTTCAAAGCCCAAACCATCTGCAGCTCTTTTCTTGCGACACTGGCGGAAATGCTCTACCGGGAATATGGCAGAAAGATCATTGTCATCATTGACGAGTATGACGTTCCGCTCCAGAAATCGGTGGTTGCCCGGGAACCCTATTATGATCGGATGCTTGACATCGTCAGGCGACTGAGCGTCACCACCTTCAAGCAGGATCCCGATCCATGGCTTTACAAGGGGATCATCTCAGGCTGCCTCCGCATTGCCCATCAGAGCGTCTTTACCGACGCCAACAACTTTACCACCTTCGGAGTCGGCGACGAGCCCTACACCGGCTTCTTCGGCTTCACCGAAACCGAAACCCAAAAGCTTCTTTCCGACTGCGGGCTTTCAGACAGAGAAGCGGATGTTAAGAAATGGTATGACGGCTACCTGTTTGGAAAGGATCATATCTACTGTCCCTGGAGTCTAATCTGCTACTGTTACGCTTCTACCAGGAACGCCGCCTGCGCTCAGCAACCCTTCTGGGCGAATACCAGCGGCAACAGCCTTATCACCATGTTTGCCGACGGCAGCATGGAAGCCCACAATGCGGAGAATATCGACAAACTGCAGCAGTTGCTGGACGGCAGACAGGTGGATATAACCCTGAAAGAATTTGCCGCCTATCCGGATCTCAGAAAGAACGTAAGCTTTGACGTGTTTATGACTCTGATGCTCCACACGGGATACGTGACCCCCGCTGTCGAAACCCGCGGCGCGGACAGAATATCCGTAAAAATACCAAATCTGGAGGTTCTGTCCTGCTTCAGAGAAAAAAGAGATCTGCTTTTTGGACAAGACAATCTTTACTGGTACAACCAGACGCTGCAGCTGGCGGACCTTCTCATGACCAACAACGCAGAAGGAGCTCGGCTTCTCATAAGCAGCATGCTGAAGGAATTTCTGAGCATCAGAAACACCGGGCACGAGTTGTACTACCACGGATTCATGGTCGGCGTCCTGGGACTGGCCTGCGCGGCCAGAGGCATAGGTTTTCATGAAGAAACGGAAAGCGGCGACGGGTTTCCTGATATCGTCATGACCAACGATACCAGCGATACCGTGGTGATCATCGAGCTGAAAAAAGGCAAGAACCAGCGTCAGAGTCGCATCAAATGCGCCGAAGCCGCGGCCCGGCAGATCCTGGATAAAAAATATGCCGAACCTTATCTTGCCGAGAAATACGGGAGGATCTATGCAATCGGCATTGGCTTCGGCGGAAAGGACTGCTATGTGCAGTCCCTGGGAAATCTGTCGCCGGTGAGCAGCCAGCAGCGTTCCAGGCCGCCGGCTCAGAACATGGCGTCTTGCTGAGGCTGAAGGTGCTTCGGCGGCCCCTTTGGAGCGGCTCCCGGGCGTCTAATGCTCAATGGTTTTGATAGGCTTGGCCGGCACCCCGGCGACAACCGTCCATGCCGGCACATCGCGGGTTACCACAGCTCCGGCCGCGATGATGGCATGCTCCCCTATCCGGACTCCCGGAACAATGGTCACATTGGTGCCGATCCAGACGTGATCCTCAAGCACGATTTCCTTGCAGGACATCAGCACCGGATTTTTCGGATCGTGATTGTCCGTTACCATGGTGACGCGAGGGCCGATGAAGCAGCCCTTGCCGATGGTGATCCCGCCGGCGGACATCATGGTCAGAGTATGATTGATGAAGGTATCCTCGGCGATGGACACATGGGCCGGGAAATCGATCTCAAAGGGCGGAAGGATAGTGCTGCTCTGGGGCAGACGGTGATCGAAGAGTTCGTCCACCAGCGGTCGGATGGCCGCAAGATCAGGCTCCAAGCTGTTGATCCGGTGACAGTCGCGCATGGACTTCATGACATATTCAAACGCCGGCTTCCACTCGGGACTTGAAAGATCAACCTGATTTCCGCCTCTGACAAACTCAAAAATATCCACTTTCGTTCTCCTGAAAATTCTTGTATGGTCTTGCTCCTCATGGTTCTGGTTCGTACTGGGCGCCGGCTTTGCGCCTTGAGTTACGGATCTGCAGACATGCTGTGGGCCTGGTCCGAGCGCGCACCACGCATGAGGAACGGTTTCAGTATAAGCCAACCGGATTCGGATGCTCAAGAGCAATTGATGTACTGAAAGTCAGGTTCGGTCAGTAAGGGAATCTCCGAGATCCGCAAAGTCGCGCAGGAGAAATCTGAGAGAGGAAAAAGAAAGGAGATCCGCAGATCTCCTTAAAGTCTTAACCTGTGGCAATGCGCCGAATGCTAGAACGGAATGTCGTCGTCATCGTCAATCGGCGCCTCGGTTCCCAGCACCGGCTTGCTGTTGATGACATTGCTGATGGAATTGTCCTGACCGGAAGGCGCTGCCGATGCCGCAGCGGCAACAGCTGCAGGAGCTGCGGGGGCAGCCGGACTCTGATTTGAAACCGGAGGGTTGTAGTTGCCCTGACCCTGCGGAGAAATGCCGCCGGCAAAGCCCGCAGGCGCGTTCTGACCGGCAAAACCATTGTTCTGCTGTTGCTGCGGCATCCCGAAATTCTGGCCCTGACCGTAGGAAGCCTGCTGCTGATAGCCTCCCTGCTGATAGCCGTTGTTCTGTTGAAATCCGCCCTGCTGCATGTTCGGACCGCCGACGCCGAATGAGTTGCCGAATCCGCCCTGCTGACCGGCATTCTGATTGCCATACCCGCCCTGGTTGCGGTAGCCGTTCTGGCCCTGGTAGCCGCCCTGCTGGGCGTATCCGCCGGCGGATCTGCCTGAAAAATCCCCGCCCCCGCCGTAATTGCCGCCGGCGTTGTCCAGCATGATCATTTCGTTTGCTATGACTTCGGTCACATAGCGGTCGACGCCGTTCTTGTCCTGGTAGGATCTGGACTGGATCCGTCCCTCGATATACAGTTTCTTGCCCTGATGAACGTAGGAACCAATGATCTCGGCCAGTTTTCCCCAGGCTACGATATTGTGCCACTCGGTTCTGCTCTGGGTCTGGCCGTTCTGATCGCGCCATTCCTCGCTGGTGGCCAGGGAAAAGGATGCCACTCTCTGACCTGATCCCGTGGTGTTCACATTAGGCTCTTTTCCCACATTGCCGATAAGCATGATCTTGTTCAAACTTCTTGCCATTATTCTCTATCCTCAATTCAAATTAACACTTATTCAAAATCTACTCTTAACACCAATCAACCCGTAATCCAAATCAAAAGCATATTCAAAATCCAATCAACATCACATTCAATACAAACTCAGTCATCATCAAAGATCAGCATTGCTATCACATTCTTCTCAAAACAGGAACGGCAAAGAATCAACGCAAATTCCAGGAGACAAAAAAACTGAAACTCCATAATATCAGAAAATCGAGCCGGCAACAGCACAAACTTCAGAAAAAGAAAAAGGGGCCGAAGCCCCCGTACTAAACATGAGTTCGATTAAAACGAATTACTCGATGATCTTGGCTACAACGCCGGCGCCTACAGTGTGGCCGCCCTCGCGGATGGCGAAGCGGAGCTGCTCGTTCATGGCGATTGGGTGGATCAGAGTAACGTTCATGTGAACATTGTCGCCTGGCATTACCATCT
>JAFURY010000005.1 GCA_017480795.1 Succinivibrionaceae bacterium | reverse complement strand
TTGACTAACGATTCCGAACTCAGCTGAGTTGGTTAGAGTCTCTTTAATTTCTAATTTTGTATTTTTCTCCGTTACTTTGTCTGCAATATCACCCAACTTACGCTGTTCCCAAGCGTCAGTAAATCCACCGATTCTGAGTTTAGGAAATTTTTCACCCTCGGAAGGGAACATATTTTGAAGAAAAAATTTTTTGGCTTTTTTCAGAGCATCGCACTTACGCTGATGAAGGGTAATAAGGTTGTCAAGGTTCGAAAAGAAAGCACCTATTTTCTTTTGCTCATCGTAAGATTTTGGCAACTTCAGCAATGTGTTAAAAAAATCATTAGGTGCAATATTTAATAACCCATGATTTCTCGCCCCTTCTGCTGCAATAGTTTGAATACCTTTATGCCATAAATTTGTATCGTAGTATGTTGCAAGGAAATCGGATGAAGTTTGCTTCTCGTCAAGAATCTTAAACACGATGTAAAGCGTTGACAGAACACCTTTTTCGTATCTATCCAAACGTTTTATTGCTCCCCATTCGGCATCATTTGAGGTACTCTTGTTGTAGGCAAATTCACCACGTTTGATGAGGTAATACCCGCTTACGTCTTTGCTTGCAATTCTTCTATCAAAAAATTCATTTTGATCAATAAGACCGTATTGGGCTGATATTGTCAGGGGAAGTTCAGATTCTAAATTTCTGTTTTTCCTGGTAACCCGCTCTACAATTTCCCCCAACTTACGCTGTTCCCAATCGTCTGTATATCCAGCAATTCTAATCTTTGGAACATTAGCCATATTACAGTTCCTTCATGAATTTAATCACAGATTCCGCAAATATTAAGTAAACAATGGAGTTGACGTACTGTTACAAGATCAGCAACCGTTGAAGTTTGACTTCCAAGATCAGCGTTCATGCTGAATCACATCGCATGTAATTAGAATTTTTAAATTCAGACATCAGTTATTGGGTTACAACAGTCGGAGTAACTTCCCGTCCTCATTTCTTTTTCTTAAGTGACGGATACTTCTTGTATTGCCCTTTTATAAAAACGGACTCAATTCATCAATCATAGCGGATCTTTTGGGATACATGGCTACAAACTCCGCAGCAAGTTTACTTGCCGTCTCCTCTCCGCCATCATACTTGCATATCTCTTGCAGTTTGCTGGCAAGCCACCTGTAGTCCGATCTTTTACAGCATATTTTTGCAAGAGACTTTACGCGCTCAACTCTGACTTTAAAACACCGCTCCGGGTAAAGTTTCTCAAGCTCTTCATAGATATCAATCAATTCATCGCTTACCGGCGGTTCTTCTATCTTGTCCATTATGATGTCAAAACGGCGTTCAATAGCACACCACTCTGCGCCTCCGCGATGTTTTTTCAATTCTTCCAGAATTTTATCCCATTCGCCTGGCCACTCATCTTCAGAAAAATGTCGTTTATATTCTAGAAAAATTTTTCTGTCGCCTACGTTTGCCCACAGAAGATTCTTCAGCTGTTCAAATTCTTTTTCCTTATTTCCCGTTTTTTTGTAAATATCGATCAGCGCTCTTCTTGGCCCGTTTGACCAGTGGCGACCCGGTCTTTCAGCAATTTGCTGCTCATATATGGCAATCGCGGCATCATAATTGCCATATTCCAGCTCAATAGTCGCCAAAATCTCCATAATTCCGCAGCCACCCGCCTTTTTAGCAAAAGCTCTGATTTCATCGATAGGGGTCTTTAAATCGGCCAGAATTCTTATGTAACGATCCTGCAAAACCGGGATGTGGTATTTACTGGTGTCGGAAGACTCCATAACCTTTTCAAGCATAGTCCGTTTCAGAACGAGTTCGTTCTCATCCTTGAAATGTTTAAGCAAAAAGTCATATAAGTTATCTTCCATAAAGTCAGTGATCGTATGACCTTCCAGTTGCTTAATAAACCACTTCAGCATTGCGCCATGTGATATATCTTCGGCTCCATTATCGTAAACAGCAGTCCAATTGACATGCACGCTTGCGCAGAAATCCAGCGTTTCTCCGTATGAATCGTCTTTATCAGTAGATGACCATTTCATATAGCATAGATTAGTGATTTCAAAAAGATCCGAGTACCTTCTCTCTCTGCTTAAGGAATCCAAAGCATTATCTAAAAAGCGACAGGTATCCCTACACAGGCTTCCGCATTGTCTCCTATCTGCAAAACCTCGTGTTGTATTGTTTCTGAAGATTGAGGTTATTTCTTTTTTGTATTCAGATTTTGGGGTACCTGTTATAAATCTCATTATGTTTTCATACTCCCATACTTATGCGTTTTGCCCGACAGCGCAAAACCGCTCATTCATACTAGTCACAATTTGAACAAACAGACGAGAAGAAGATTTACCTTTTTCTACATTACTTTTAAAAACAGGCGATCCTAAGCAATTTTCAGGTTACCGTTTTTGTTTTGAACCAATTTTGCGAAATTAACGCGCACCTTGCTACATAAAACTTGTTTATGCCAGTTTCTCGTTCACCAGCCACCAATTTTCAGCCAAACAGCATCGGAGAGGCAATCAGAACTTTCACGAAACAAACGTAGATATCACTTCATCCAAGGACCGATATCCGGACCGTATGCCACCTGGCCTATCAGTTATTCCACTTCACGCCGCGGCAGATCTCTCTGGCACGGGCCTCGGCCTTCTCCATCATTTTGCCCGGAAGACGGGAGGCGGCGGAATTGCGGTTCTCTTTGGCCATGGCGGCAAGAGAAGGATCCCGCATGGAGCAGGCAAACCAGGCGTAGGCCTCCACCATGTCCGGCTGGGACACTCCATGTCCCCGGGCGTACATAACCCCCAGATTCATCATGGCGGACGCGATCCCGCCAAAGGCGGCCTTGCGGTAATAGCTCATGGCGGCAGGATAGTCCGCGGAGCCGGCCTCGCCGCTTTCAAGGATCCGGGCGGCGTTGTAGGCTGCCTCCGCATGTCCCGCGGAGGCGGCCCTTCTGAACCGGACCAGCGCCTCGCGCTTGTCCGCCCGGGTGCCCCGGCCGTTGAGGTACATCAGTCCAAGGTTGTATTGGGTCACCTGGTCGGATTCAAGGGATCTGGCTGAAAAATAACGGAAGGCCGCATTGTCGTCGCGCTCGGTGCCCAGACCGTTGGCCGCCATGAAGCCCAGGGCGAAGTTCACCCCCGGATCGTCCGGATCCTCGGCATGGACGCATGCCTGCCAGGCTGCCTGATAGTTTTTGGCGTTGTAGTATTCCGTGCATATGCCGGTTGGCATAATGCTTTCGTCCCCGACAAGATCCCCGGCGGACGAAATCGCCGCAAGACCTGAGCCAAGGGCAAGACCCAGCATGCGCCCGAAGGCGAATTTCCCGTTTCTCATTTCATACACCATTTTTCAATCAAACTGATCCACAAGACTGTCCACGACTTTTCCGGAACGGGAGGATCCCCGCAGGACCCCGCTGGATGCGCAGTTCATAATACCGCCTGATTTTTTGCGGCCTTTGGCGGCGTTTCTGACCCGCTGCAGATTTTCCGTCAGCAGCGCCGCGGTATCAGCGGATGCGAACTCCTTCCGGTTTCGGGAAATGTCGCGAAGACTGCGGGTCATGTAGTCATGAGCCTCCTGCATGAGATCCTCCAGCTCGTAGCGCTTCAGAACCTCTTCCAGTTCCCTGATCCGCTCGGCGGCATCAGGACTGTCAAGCTCCGCCGCCAGCAGTTCGCGTCCGTAAAAGCCAGCCAGCGCTCCCAGCAGATTCTCGTCGTCCTCGTCGATGATATCCTCCACCGACTCGATGCTGTACTTCGGATATTCGTCGGTCCGCTTCCCCACGGTCAGACCCCAGGCGCTTTCATGGATCAGCCGTCCGTCTCCCAGCAGATAGGCGGTGTCGGTGATCATGGCCAGAAACAGTCTGTCCATGGCCGGCCGCGCCTTGCGGGTGTTTTCAAGCCAGCCGTAGCCGACTCTGCTGAGCCGATCCGCCTCCAGCACGTTTTCGGGTCCGCCCCAACCGTGCTCCAGCAGCATGGCGTTAAGCAGCGCGAATTCCTTGTCCGGCTTATGGCCGGCGTCCTCGTTCATCAGCCGGTAGGCGGTTTTGAGATCCGGACTGTCGGCGCCGAGGCCATAGGCCAGAAACGCCGCCAGCTGCCATCTGGCGGCCGGAAGGTCGCGCTTGCCGGCAAGAGCTGCCCATGCCAGCGCCGCTTCCGGGTTTTCCGGGCGGGTTCTGATGTGGTAAAGCTGAGGATAGGCCATAACCGTGGCGTAGAGCATCTCGCACAGGGCGCTGTCGTCCGATCCGATCATGCTGCACATGCGCAGATCGGTGTCCACTTCAGGCATGAAGGGCTCCTCGCTTTCGCTTGCGGACGAGAGCGAATGCTGAGCCAGCTTGTAATAGGCCATGGCATCGGAGGAATTGTCCAGCAGCACCTTGCGGCAGCTTGCGGCGCAGCGGGCGTCGCAGACTTCAAGGGGACCTGAGTGACAGAGACTCAGATCCAGAGAGTCGCTGTGGTTTCCGAAAACGGAGGATGAAAGCAGAAGACTGCATACGGCGCAAAACAGGGCGGTTTTCAAACTTAATCTCCGATGTGACAATTGTCTTCCACCGACTTCAGCTGGGAGGCGCTGAAGCCTGAGGCAAGATGTTTCATTTTTTCTCCGGCCTCACTGCTTCCGCCGGCGGCGGCCAGAGAATACCAGCAGTAGGCCGCAGCCTTCGACCGGGATTTTTTGACGCCGGCCAGTGCTTTTTCGGCCAGCGTTCCAAGATACATGGCGGCTCCAGGACTGCCGTCGGCTGCGGCCTGCTTCAGTCTCCTCACCGAGGCGGCGCTGCGGGTTTTCTGATAATCCCGTCTGGCCAGCAGAAACTCGGCCTCGGGATATCTTTTTTCCGCCGCTCTTTTATACCACAAATCGGCATCGGGTTCAGCGACCTGCCCGGGCAGAATCTTTTTCTCCTCCAGCAGCCGCCCCACATTGTACATGCCCTCGCCGCTGCCCGCATCGGCGGCTCTGAGAGACCACAGCAGCGATCGGCCGAAATCCTGCTCCGTCCCGTCGCCGCAGTAGTACATGGAGGCCAGGGCGTTCATGGCTCTGATCTCCCGCTTTTCGGCAGCTTTCTGATACCAGAGGATGGCATCGCGGTAGCTCTGCCTCCCGCCAAGGCCGCTGTCGTACATCCGCCCAGTCTCGTACATGGCGCCCGCATGGCCGCCCAGGGCCGCGCGCTCCATGAGAACTCTGCTCTTGGCCAGGTTCTGAGACGCGCCCCGGCCATGGCCGTACATCCAGGCGGTGTTGTAAAGGGCCTCCGGCTCCCGGGATCCGGAGCACAGTTCAAAAGCCTTCTGGTAGTTCTCCTCCAGAAAGGCGGCATAACACTGCCCCGGGACTCTTTCCGCAGTCTGCGCAGGGACGTCAGGCGAGCCGGTATCCACAGACGGATTTTGCGACGCGCCGTCCGCCGGCGCGTCGCCGAACAGGCCGAAAACGGAGCAGCCGGAGGCAGCAAGGGCCAGCAGCGCGACGGCTGCGGTTTTGAATGGGAATAATCTAGTCATTGCCGTCAGTGTAGCGTTTGAGTAATTCGTCGGCGCTGCGCCGTTCCCGATCCCGCAGACTGCTTCTGATCTTCAGGATCTCCTGCCGGTAACGGGCGGTATTGAGCTTTCGGCTGAGCATGTTCAGCACGATATAGGTTCTCTCGTCCTGATTGTGACAGATCTTCCCCGGCAGAAACCTGTCGGCGCCGCGGGTGAATTCCTCCACTCCCTCGGCGGTCAGAGCCGCCTGGTAGTAGTAGCGGCAGGCGAAGGACAGATCGGCATCCACATGCTCGCCCGATGCGTAGATGTCGGCCAGCATCAGGCTGCACTCGGTGCTGTTGTTGTCGCTGCCGTCGTGCAGCAGCGCCACCGCCCGGTCGAAGCTCTTCTCCCGGCCCTGACCGGAAAGATAGCAGCGGGCCAGAATGGGATTGGCATCGGTGATGGAATAGTTCACCGCCTCTTCGGCCAGATCGCAGCCCCTCTTCGGATCCTTTTCGACTCCCCGGCCGGCGATGTAGGCCTCGGCCACCTTCAGCTGAGCGGCCATGTTGCCGGTCTCCATGGATTTGGAGTAATAATGGAAGGCGTTCTCCAGGCTGAACTCCGGGGAATTCTTCTCGTAAAGGGCTCCCAGGTTGAACAGAGCTCCGGTGTCTCCAAGATCGGCGGCGTCGATGTACCACTCCAGCGCTTTTTCAATGTCGTAGACCGGAGAGGATTCGTCGCTGTAGCACTGCCCCAGCAGATAGGCCACCTCGCTGCTCTGTTCCCTGGCGTAGGCGGACAGCAGTATGCCCTGCCCGCGGGCCGGATCATGGGCTCTGCCCCGGCCGTTGATGTGGCAGAGAGCCAGATTCACCTGGAACGGATAATCCTGACTGCCTGAAAATTTTTCAAAGATGTCGCAGGCTTCCCGGTGCCTGCCCAGCTGGGCGTAATAGGAGGACAGGGTCCAGGCGGCAGGGGAGGATCCCTTCTCCATGGCCAGGTTCAGATATTTCCGGCCCAGGTTCTCGTCCCGATCCAGAATGTCCCGCAGGCCCTGCATGTACAGATCACCAAGACGATACAGGCAGTCCCTGATGCCAAGCTTCGCGCCGACGGTGACCCAGCGCACCAGCTCCCGATCGTTGCGGGTGCCGCTTTCGTCATCCGAATAAAGACCGATAAGACGTTCGATGGCCTCCGTGTCGCCGTCTGCGGCCGCGGTCTCGATATAGGGAATGAGCGTCCTGCCGTCTCCGTCGTGGATCTTGGTCAGACAGCGGGAGAGATGGGTTGACGAGCGTCGCGCGCCGCCCTCGAAGGCGGTCTGATACAGCCTGCAGGCCTTGAACAGATCGCGATCCGCTCCCAGCCCCTTTTCATAAAGCAGCCCCAGTTCCATGGCCGCATCGGCGTTCCCGGAATTCGTGGCAAGGGTCAGATGCTCCAGAGCCTTGGCGAAATTCCTGGGCTCCACCTTCAGATAAAAACGGCCAAGCAGCAGATTGCCAAGAGCCGGAGCCTCGGCCAGAGCCTGACTGGCGTAACTCAGCGCCTTGTCGGCATGGCCCGCATCAAGGCTGCGGGAAAAGAGACGTGATATCGCCCGGATTTCGCCCCGCTGCGCCGCCTTTTCAAGATAACCCAGAGCCCGGGAGCTTTCGGCCAGGTCGCGGCTGCCCCGACTGTGAACGGTGAACAGAAAGAGGCCGGCCCTCCTTCCGCCGTCGGCGAAGGCCTGGGCAAGGGCCTCCAGTGCCTCCGGCCTTGCGCCGGCGCGAAGAAACTCGTCGTAGGCCAGCAGCGCCCGGCATTCGGCGTCCCCGCTCTCCTGAACCGCTCTGCGGCAGACGGCTGAAAAGGTCTTCTGATCCCCCCGCATCTGGTAGATTTCGGCAAGCAGCGCCGGCTCGTCCAGACGGTTCAGTTCCCAGGCCGTGGCAAGAAACCTGAAGGCAAGTTCCCGATTGATCCCCAGGTGGCCGCCTCTGAGATATTCGCGTCCCAGAAAGGCGTAAATTCCAGGATCCTCGGCGCCCATGAGAGAAACCAGATAGTCGGCATTCTTGGCGTTGTCGGCGGGAAGATGATGAAAATATACCTGGGCCGCCAGGATGCAGCTGTTTTCGATTCTGCGACGGCAGGCGTCCTGAAGATATTTTTCGGCCTTGAGCCAGTCGGTCTGCTGGTTTTTGTCGCCGGAAGAGATGATCTGCCTGGCAAGTTCCAGCTCTGCCGGATGATAGCCCTGGATCAGAGCCTTTTCCAGCAGAGACCTGTCGGAGGAAAGCATCCCCAGACGATAGTATGCCTCCCCCAGGCAGGAAACGCAGTTTTCCGTGGCCCTGACATACGATGCTCTGGCGGCCTGGGCATCGCCTCTTGATTCGTGCAGAAGACCGGTTTTGAGATATGCGGCTGGGTCGGAGGACCGGGAATAAAGTTCCAGGGCTCTTGCCGGATCAGGTCTGGTGCCATAGCCGGTGCGGAAGCACTCGGCCAGAAGAAAAACCGCATCAGGAGAGGAGCCGGCGGCCTGCAGATGCTCGAAATCGCTGACCGCTGCGGGAGAGCGATCCTGCGGATTCAGACGATAATGCCGCGCCACCTCCAGGATCACCGCCGGCTGATAGCCCTTGTCGGCGGCAAGATGATTGTAATAGTCTGACAGACGGGGATCGCTTGCGCCGCCGATACCCTCGCCGTAGATCTGTCCTGCGACGTAGGCGGCGGATGGACTGCCGGCTCTGGCGGCTCTCAGATACAGTTCGAGGGCGCGGACGGCGTTCTTTTCCACGCCTCTGCCGTAAAGGTACATGAAGCCCAGAGCCTCGGGGACTTTTGCGGAAATCGAAAGATTCTCAGCTTTTGAACACTCGACAAAGGCTCTGGCGTAGTCCGAGCCGTCGAAAAATCTCAGACATTCGCGTTCCCCGACCTCCTCGGCGGAGGCAGGTTTCAAGGCTGCGGCAAGGGCCAGCAGAAAAAATCCGAGATACTGATTCAGACGCATTTTAAAATCTCATCGGTTACGATCTCAGCAGAAGGTAGCAGATCATGGTGAGAAATGAAACGATGCAGGCGAATTTGATCAGACCGCTTAATGTGAACCAGCTGCAGCCTGCCGCCTTTCTGGCGTTCTTGTTCCCTGCGGCGCGGAGCAGCCGGTATTTGCCGTTGTCTATGCCCTCCTTCTCCTCATGGGCGTAAACGGCCTCCTGAATTTCAGGAGAAATCCGAAATTGGGCGACGTCGGTGAAATCTATGTTTTTCTTCAGAGCGACGATCACGAACTTGAAGCAGTCCATGAAGGCTTCCTGATTCTGCTCTTTGAGCATCCGCTCCATGAAAGACACCAGCCGGGATCCGTCAGAGCAGTTTTTGCCCCTGCTGTATCTGGCCAGATCAAGACAGTGCTGCCAGATGATCTGGGCATCCTCCAATGGCGCCTGCCGGTTCATGATCTGCGTGTAGAAGCCGAAATCAAGACACGCCAGCAGGAAAGCTGCGTAGCCGTCGCCGGCGATGAATTTTCCGGCCACCTCGTCAAGACGCATTACCTTGCTCTGATCTTCCGCACTCATATTTTCCCCGGAGCCGTTGACACAAAAAGTCTCTGGTTCTGAACTGTCGCTGCCTTGCACCGGAATATCCTTGCGAAGTTCGATCCTGTGACGTTTGAAAAGATTGATTGCCACATATTTCCTGCACCCGCACCGTGATTTCAAGTATGTTGCCGTGTCTATTTTACAAGTTTTTGCGTTTCAGTCCTATCTGAAGAACAAGAAAGGCCCGAAGTTGATTATATGACCGGCTCCCGAACCAGCAGAACGATTTAAGCAAAAGCCAGGTCGAAATTTCAGGACATCCTCATTGCGTGGCAGGACATCAGAGGCTTAAATCTCCAGGCCTCCGTAATTGTGTGGCTGCTCCTCTTCAGTCGATGTCACTCAAAGAAGGAATGTAAACACATCATGTCACAAGAGGATCCTTTGGACATAAATTCAACGAATCCCAGTCCTGACCGCGATTTCTGGACATGTCAAATTTGACACCAGGCTAAATTTGATGTAATACGGATACAATAGCATTTCGGATTCTTTATGAACGTAAACGACACTAAACTACAAAGCAATCCTTACGGCGAGTTTGCCTATGAGACTTTCCGCAAACTGGGACACGCATTCATCGACAAGAGCGCGGTAATCAAGGATCTTGAAAGTGCCGACACGCCGAGATACCCTGTCCTGCTTCGGCCAAGGCGTTTCGGCAAAAGCACCTTTGTACGGATGCTCAAGTGCTTCTACGATATTTCATACAAAAGCAGTTATGATGAAATCTTTTCCCAAACAGCCATCTACAGAGAAAATCTTGAAAGCCACAACACCTACCATGTGCTGGATTTCAATTTCTCTGGCGTATCAGGAACCAAAGAGGATACTTTAGTCAGCAGTTACATAATTGCCGTAAGCAGAGGAATAACCAACTTCAAAGCGCGTTATCCTGACTTTGTGTTCAATCCTACAGACGCTCAAAAGGAAACTCCATCCGGATTCATCAAATCTTTCTTCGAGGCGTATGAACTTTATCCGTCCAGAGCAAATCTTTACATAATGATTGACGAATATGACAATTTCGCAAACGGCCTCCTATCGAAAAATTTGGAACTGTTCAAAGCAATTACCAGCGCCGGAGGTTTTCTAAAGGATTTCTACGCCGCCATCAAAGAGGGAACCGGAGACTGCGTCGCCAAAACATTCATTACGGGAGTTTCCTCAGTTCTCTCGACTCTCTAACCTCCGGCTTCAACATAGCCCTCAATGTTACCTCGGACGACTGTTTCAACGAATATGCAGGCTTTACTGAACAGGAACTGGCCGAACTGATCCCCCAATTGGTTGACACCGAAAAACTCGGTGCAAGCGTGGGTGAGATCATAGCCAGAATGAAACCTGTATACGATGGCTACTGCTTCAGTCAGGAGGCCGAACATACGGTATTCAACTCGTCAATGTGTCTCTACTACCTGAGAACAATCCGCCGAAAGCAAAAATTTCTCGCTCCGGAGGATTATCTGGATCCTGCCTCGGATCACGATGCTTCCAAACTTGGACAGCTGTTTGACATAGCCGATGACGGACTGGCGGATGAAATCATCGGCAACTATCTGACCAACGATCTGTTCTTCATCAAAAACCTGGCTCAGAACATCAACCTGAACAAGGCGGCAAAATATGATCGCGATCAGCTGCTTTCCATGCTCTATTACATGGGATACCTTACAATCGATAGAGAAGCGTCGGACAACAGCGCGCTGGCCCTGAAAATTCCCAATCTGTTCATGTCAAGGATGTTTGCCCAATGCACCGCGGACATCAGACTGAGCCCAAGCAGCGTCTTCAACGATTCAATCCTGGATATATCAGCGCTGCAGAAAACTGATGACGACCTTGCGCCGTTTGCCAGATCCTGCACTGAATTTCTAAGCGGCATCTTCACAAATCAGGTGCTGACGCACATGAGCGAAATGGCCCTTAATCTGACTCTCTACACCAAACTCCGCGCCCAAAGCGGCATATTTGTGGAAATGCAGAAATCCCTGCGGATTGCCGGCGACGGAGAAAAGTTTGCTGATCTGGTCATAACCGTCAACAAGGGAAAGAGCAGCGAGTGCATATACCTTATCGAGTTTAAATACGCCGCCAAAGTCGACGCTTCAGAGACCAAAATCCAGAGTCTGGAGAAGGAAGCCACCGCTCAGGCACTCAAGTACAAATCAGCCATTGATTTCAGCGGCAAAAGAGTCAAAGCCTACTCCATGATCTTCATCGGCTCTAACTGCGTCCGCCTGACTCCCGTTACTTCGTAACATGACCGCCTCTCGCTACGCGCCGCACGGTATATCCTCTTCCGAAATCATCCTGACCATGACCGCAAGATCGCCATAGTCTCCAATTCCATTCAATGCAGACCGCTCCTTCAGCCAATCCGGCCGCGCCGCTAGGGCAGTATCACCGAGTGATCTGCATCACACTTTTGTTTAAGTTATTAATTGTCGTGTAAACAACACCCCATTATAATCTACACCAAAATATATAAATTTTCAAATTTGAGAGGTATTACGCAACATGACACCGGT
>JAFURY010000052.1 GCA_017480795.1 Succinivibrionaceae bacterium | reverse complement strand
GGAACCGTAAGACTTGGTTCCGGGGGGTTATACTGTCTACTCCACCTGCGAAGGGATGTTTCACTCGGGGGCCCTTGGAAGACGTCGGCACTTAGCGGGTGGCGAGGGCTTGCCCGAAGGCAGCCGCTTTGTGCCGCTACGTCTGGAACGGAGGCGCGAGCCGTGCCCCAGAGGGGAACTCCCGCGCGCAGGATTTACTACTATCCTCTTAATGTCCCATCGATAGCCTTCGCGGCGTTTTTTCCCGCGCCCATGGCGGAGATCACCGTGGCCGCGCCGGTCACCGCGTCGCCGCCGGCATACACCTTCTCCCGGGAGGTCAAGCCCTCCTCGTTGACGATGATGCCGCCCCGGCGATTCACCTCCAGGCCTGCCGTGGTGTTCTTGATCAAGGGGTTGGGGCTGGTACCGATGGCCATAACCACCGTGTCCACCGCCAGCTCAAACTCGCTTCCCTCGATTTCCACCGGCCGCCGCCGCCCGCTAGCATCCGGCTCGCCCAATTCCATCTTCACGCAGCGAATCCCGGTCACAAAGCCGTTTCTCGGATCCCGGGGATCGTCGGGGTTCTGATAGCCCAAAATCTCCGTGGGGTTGCACAGCAGGCGGAAATCGATGCCTTCCTCCTCCGCGTGCTCCACTTCCTCCCTCCGAGCCGGCAGCTCCTCCATGGAACGGCGATACACGATGTATACCTTCTCCGCCCCCAGCCGCAGGGCCGTCCGGGCCGCGTCCATGGCCACGTTGCCGCCGCCTACCACGGCCACCCGGCCTCCCTTCATGATGGGGGTCTGGGGGTTCTCCTGGTAGGCCTTCATCAGATTGCTCCGGGTCAGGAACTCATTGGCGGAATACACGCCCTTATAGGCTTCGCCGGGAATGTTCATGAAGTTGGGCAACCCCGCGCCGGAGCCGATGAAAACCGCCTCAAAGCCCATGTCGAACAGCTCATCCACCGTCAGGGTTTTGCCGATGATGACATTGGTCTCCACCTCCACCCCCAGCTCCTTCAGGGTTTCCACCTCTTTGGCCACGATGGACTTGGGCAGCCGGAATTCCGGAATGCCGTACACCAGCACACCCCCCGCGGTGTGCAGGGCTTCATAAATCGTCACCTGGTAGCCCTTCTTCGCCAGATCCCCGGCGCAGGTGAGCCCGGAGGGACCGGCGCCCACCACCGCCACCTTGTGACCATTGGCCGCCGGGGCCTGGGCCTTCTCCTGGCTATTGGCGTTATGCCAGTCCGCCACAAAGCGCTCCAGCCGCCCGATGCCCACCGGATCCATCTTCGCCCGGACCCGCAGGGTGCACTGGCTTTCGCACTGGGTTTCCTGAGGGCACACCCGCCCGCAGACCGCCGGCAGGGAAGAGGAGCGATTGATGATCTGATAAGCCCCCTCAAAATCCCCCTGCTTGATCTGGGAGATGAAGTCCGGAATGTTGATATTCACCGGGCAGCCCTCCACGCAGGGCCGATTCTTGCAGTTCAGGCAGCGCTTCGCTTCCTCCACCGCCACCTCCACAGGATACCCCAGGGCCACCTCCTGAAAATTGCGAGCGCGAACTTCGGGAGCCTGGGTGGGCATCTCGTGTTTCTTTGGATTCACAGTCATTTTTCTCTTCCCTCCTTACGCGCCCTGGAACAGGTTGCAGGCCTCGTCGTAGGCATGCCGCTCGTACTCCGCGTACATGCGACCCCGGCTCATGGCCTCGTCGAAGTCAATTTCATATCCGTTGAAATCCGGCCCATCCACGCAAGCGAACTTGGTCACCCGCTTGCCATCCTGCACCAGGGTAATCCGGCAGCCGCCGCACATCCCCGTGCCGTCGATCATGATGGGATTCATGCTGGCTGTCACCGGCACGCCGAAGGGCTTGGCCGCCGCCACCACGAATTTCATCATGATCAGGGGGCCGATGGTAATGATCATGTCGAACTTTTCCCCGGCCTCCAGCTTTTCCTTCAGGGGGATGGTCACGTTCCCCGCCCGGCCGTAGGAGCCGTCGTCCGTCATGACGATCAGCTCATCCGAGAAGGAGCGGAACTCCTCCTCCAGAATCAGCAAATCCTTATTCCGGAAGCCGATAATGCTGGTGACTTTTGCGCCCAGGCGATGGAATTCCTCCGCCACGGGCATGGCAATGGCGCAACCCGCGCCACCCCCGATGACGCACACATTGCGGAGGCCCTCCGTATGGGTCGCCACCCCCAGGGGCCCCGCGAAATCCTGAATAGATTCCCCCGCCTGCTTATGCTTCAGCTTTTCCGTTGTGGCACCTACGACCTGGAAAATGATCTTCACCGTCCCCGCCGCCGGATCCGTCCCAGCCACGGTCAGGGGAATCCGCTCCCCTTCCTCGTCCACCCGCAGAATGATAAACTGCCCGGGCTTCGCCTTACGGGCCACCAGGGGCGCCTCGATCTCCAGCTGAATCATGGTGGGATTCAGCGCCTTTCTGCTTGCAATTCGATACATGGAATCCATCCTCCCCGGGGAGGATCGCCACCTGGCGTCCTTCCCCCTTCCAAAGAATATTGGTCTATTTTATAACCATTGTCCAGGAAACACAAGCAAAATACACGAAAAAGTCGAAGCTTCTTTCTGGCAAAAACCTATGCTCCCCGCAGAAAATCACCCTTCTCCGCCTGGAAGGGGACGGGCATCTTCACCTGCTGCCCGGCGATGGTAGCGCAGGAAATCGACTCCTCCGTGTCCGCCCGAAGGATCTGTGTCACCGGGAAGGAATATACCTCTCCCGGCGTGAGCACCTCCAGCGTCTGTCCCACCGCAATACGGTTCTTGATTTCCACCAGCATCATGCCCTCTTGCGTGCCCAGCACCCTTCCCAGATAGTTCATGTTCTGGGTGCTTTTTCCCGCTCCCCCGGAGGGCTGCGGTGGGCCGAAATAAAACCCGGTGTTGCTTTCCCGGTGGCCCACCTTGGTCAGCTCCGCCTGCAGGGCCGGTAGGGCCTCTCGATAGGCTTCTTCGCCCTGAGCCATCAGGTCCAGGGCCCGCCGGTAGGCCCGTGTCACCGTGGCCACATAGTATTCCGTTTTCATCCGTCCCTCGATTTTCAGGGACGCAATCCCCGCCTCCCGCATCTCAGGCAGATGCCACAGCATGTTCAGATCATAGGCAGAGAAAATATACGTACCTTCCTCGTCCTCCAAAACGGACATAGGCTCCTCCGGCCGTTTCGCCTCTAAGACCGTGTATTCCCATCGGCAGGGCTGGGTGCATGCCCCCCGGTTGGCCCCGCGGCCTGTCAGATGATCGCTGAGCATGCACCGACCGGAATAGGACATACACATGGCACCATGGACGAAGGCTTCCATCTGTACATTTTCCGGCAGCTGGCTTCCCAGCGAGGCAATCTGCCGCAGGCTCAGCTCCCGAGCCAGGACGATGCGCTGTACCCCCAGACCCGTGTATACCTTCGCTGCCGCAACATTCATTACATTGGCCTGGGTGCTGACATGGATCGCCAGCCCCGGTACCTGCGCCCGCAAAAGGGCGATGGCCCCCAAATCGCTGACGATAGCGCCGTCCACGCCCATCTCCGAGGCCCGCCGGGCCGTCGCTACCAGGGCTGCCAGCTCTTCATCATGGGGATAAATATTCAGCGTCAGGTAAAACCTTTTCCCTGCCTCATGGGTCAGCTTCAGCGCCTCCTGCAACCCCTCCCATGAAAAATTCTCCGCAGCGGCCCGTAGCCCAAATTGTCGCACTCCCCCATAAACCGCATCCGCGCCATAGCGCAGGGCGGCCTGCAGCTGGCTCATTCCTCCCGCCGGGGCCAATAGCTCCATGGTTGTTCCTCCATTTCTTTCGTCTCCCAGGGGAGTATAGCACATCTCCACCGCCGGAACAATGATTCAAAATCTTCCGGGGAAGGTTCGGATGGCTTATTGTGGAAATGGCGCCTTTGGGGTATACTTCTCACCTATCATTCATCATGAATTAAACTGATGAAAGGGCAGAAATCCAATGAATTTTTCTAATGATCGCCGGTCGATGGGCATGCTGATCGCTTCCATGCTGATATGGGGCACCATCGGACTGTTCCGGCGTTTTATCCCCGTCTCTTCCGCTTTTCTGGCCTTTGCCCGGGGCATCCTGGGTGGGCTGTTTCTGTTGATCTTTCTTCGCTTGAACAGAAAGCGCGTTTCTCAGCCTTTGCCCAAGCGCGTATGGATGGGATTTGCTTTGATCGGGGCCCTGATCGGCTTCAACTGGATGCTGCTGTTTGAAGCGTATAATCACACCACCGTAGCGATTGCAACCCTATGCTACTATATGCAGCCGACGATTGTTCTGCTTCTCTCTCCCATCTTTTTCAAGGAACGACTGACGGCCAGAAAAGCCCTCTGTGCTGCTTTTTCGATTCTGGGCATGTTGCTGATCTCCGGAGTGATTGGCGGGCAGGATGCGCAAAGTGGAGAGCCGTTAGGCATTCTTCTGGGCTTGAGCGCTGCAGCTTTATACGCCGCAGTCGTCATCATGAACAAAAAAATCCCAGGCGGCGATGCATATCAAAGAACCACCGTTCAGCTGTTCTCCGCCGGGATGGTGATGCTTCCTTATCTGCTCCTGACGGATGGTTTTCGCGGCTTGATGATGGATCTGCCTGGCTTTCTTCTCCTGCTGGTGGTGGGTATCTTACATACCGGGATTGCCTATGTATTATATTTCGCCAGCATGCGCGGCCTCCGGGTTCAGACCATTGCGATGTGCAGCTATATCGACCCGGTTTCCGCGCTGCTGATCTCCGCACTCTTCCTGGGAGAGCCTCTCAGCCTGCTTCATATTATCGGCGCCATTCTGATCATCGGCTCCGCTTTGATTAGTCAATTGGGGGAGAATCACGATAGATAATTGATTGGTTAAAAATCGCGGTTTCCGGGATTCCCGGCGATGCCAAGCTGTTCCGCTACGATGGCAACCTGCTCGGCGACGGCGGGGGCGACCCGCTTATCAAAGGCGCCGGGAATAATATAGTTCTCGTTTAGGTCCTCCTCTGCGCAGAGGGAGGCGATGGCCCGGGCGGCTGCCAGCTTCATCTCCTCCACGATCTGGGAGGCTTCCACCATCAAGGCGCCGCGGAAAAGCCCCGGGAAAACCAGCACATTATTGATTTGATTCGGATAATCGCTCCGGCCGGTGGCCACGACGCGAGCGCCGCCTGCCAAGGCTTCCTCGGGCATGATTTCGGGGGTGGGATTGGCCATGGCGAATACGATGGGATCCTGCGCCATGGTGGCAATCATCCCGGGGGTAACAATCTTGGGAGCGGAGACGCCGATGAACACATCCTTTCCGCGAATGATCTCTGTCAGCGGCCCTCGCTGATGATCCCTGTTGGTGATTTCGGCCATTTTCGCCTGGGCGGGGTTCATCCAGGCTTCGCCTTCGCAGACGGCACCTTCCCGGTCCACCAGGACGATGTCCTTCGGCCCCAGCTGCATCAGCAGCTTACAGATGCTGATGCCCGCGGAGCCCGCGCCATTGATGACGATTCGGATATCCTGCCATTCCTTCCGAACCACCTTCAGCGCGTTGATGAGGCCGGCGGCTACGACGATGGCCGTGCCGTGCTGGTCATCATGAAAAACGGGGATGTCCAGCTCCTGCTTCAGCCGGGTTTCAATCTCAAAGCAGCGGGGCGCGGAGATGTCCTCCAGATTGATGCCGCCAAAGGTAGGAGCGAGATATTTTACCGTTTTGATGATCTCCTCTGGATCCTTGGTATTCAGGCAGATCGGAAAGGCGTCCACGCCGCCGAATTCCTTGAACAGGACAGCCTTTCCCTCCATGACGGGCATGGCAGCTTCCGGCCCGATATCGCCCAGGCCCAGCACCGCGGTACCGTCGCTGACCACGGCCACGGTGTGGCTCTTGATGGTATATTTATAGACATCATGTCTGTTGGCATGAATCTGGCGGCAGGGTTCCGCCACCCCCGGGGTGTATGCTGTGGAAAGCTCATCCCGAGTGGTGACGGCCGCCTTGGAGATGACCTCCAGCTTGCCACGGTTCCGTTCACATAAGTCCAGACTGGCTTGATTGAAATCCATCCAGATTCCTCCTTCGCTTGAGTCCAAAGAGTGCAGGCTTTCGGCATGGACGGCTGCATCCGGTTGCCGGAGCGGAAACCTTCGTGTCTTATCCCCGGGCGACCGGTCCATCGATGCGCTCCGCCAGTTTCCGGAAGGCCATTGGCCAGAAGGTCATTCCGCCCGTCAGGGCCAGGAAATTCGCCAGGCACACGATGAGACCGTTGCGAGTCATGTTGTCCACTGTAATGGGCTTCGCGTATCCCAGCAGCTTTTGAACCCCTACCTGCAGGGCCAGCACAATGAAGCTGCCCCCCGCGATCTTGAGGATCTGCACCTTCCAGGAGGCCAGGGGCGTAAAATGGGTCCATTTCCGGTCCACCTCAAAGGCCAGCCATACGGCCGGGGTGGCACCCATCAGCTGCCACAGGTTTTTCACGCCGCTGGCATACAGGGCGGATTCTTCCTCCGTTAATCCCGCGGGCAGGCCCTGCCAGGTGATCACCAGCATGATGGCCGAGAGCAGCACGGAGCCAATCAGCGCGGCGCGAATCTTGCGGCTGCGTCTCGACTGGAAGATCGGCCGGAGGGCCAGAACGGCGGCCAGGGCCAGCAGCGCTCCGCAAAGGATATCCAGGGGTGTATGCACCCCCAGATACAGGCGGGAGAAGGGGATTAGCACCGCCAGCACGATGCCGATAATCCGCAGGGCACGGCTTTGAAACCAGGCGGCCATGCCCCCATAGGTGCCGACGCTGATGAGCGTATGCCCGCTGGGGAAAGACCAGCCATCCGCGCCCTCGCCTAACAGGTTGGATTCCCGGGCGGAGGGGACGACGCGGCTTTCCATCTCCGGATCCAGCAGCCAGGGCCGAGGAATGCGGAAAAGCAGCTTCAGGGCTTGACCGACGCTGCTGACGCCAAAGCCGGTGGTCAGCATATACAGCCCGCCCCGCTTGGAAAAGCACCAGAACACGATCAGGGAAATGACGACGAACAGCTTCTCATCCCCCAGGTAGGTCAGCTTCTCCAGCAGCCAGGTCAGGGCTGGCAGGCGCAGGTTGGCCAGCGTATGCAAAAAAGGAATGGTTGAGGTGGCAAGTGCTTCCATGAATATTCTCTCCTTCGTAATGAGTCGTGCATAAACGAAATCAAATGATGAACAGCCTTGCTGTTCGCGGGGTAGGCAGATTGAATGAGAGAGGCTGTCCTCGCTCCTCCGTCTGCCGGGCCCCATCATACCATTTTGCTGCAGGTTTTTCAATCGCGGGAGCGCCTGGGTGAAGAAAAGAAATAATCCGAACCCGTCTCCAATGGAGAAGAACCGGTTCGGATTATATTGGTTTGGTGCGGGAAACAGGACTTAAAGAAGAGCCCATCCGTCCACATCGTCCCGTACCGTCCATTCCTGTAGCATGCGGAGTCTATGCTGAAACCAATTTGACTATATAGTCCCATCCTGACCTGTTTCATTCCCTTCTATGAAACAGCATACTCTTCATCTGCCGTTTTAATTCGCGGACACCCCAGCGCTCTGATTCCGCTTCCTTCTCATAGAAGGATCGTTCAAGCGGATCATCGATCTTCAGGAGTTCAATGTAATGGCTCCAAGTTAATTTTCCAGACACTGTCTGGAATTTTAGATAAAGCAAATTAGGCAAGCAAAAACCCTTGATTTCTCAAGGGTTCTGCAGTGCGGGAAACAGGACTTGAAGTCGGAGACGGCTGTAAATAATGTACAATTATGTATAATTTGGTTCGATTATAAAACCGATTTACACAACAATAGTAAATATCATGCACTCTGATGAAACCCTGATTGGGGTGGAGGTTGGGGTGGAAACCAACACCCGGTGATAATCTGCTGAGATGCGCTGTTTGACGGGTACGAAAGCAAGTACACTGATCAAGTAACGAATCGAAGGAGGTCATTACCATGACAAATCTGAAAAAGGAAATCATTGAAAACGGCATACATTATACGCTTCATGGAGACTATTATTTTCCTGATCTGGAACTCCCTGAGACTCCCAACCAGGCCATTGGCCGCTATGGCCGGATGCGGAAAGCCTACCTGGAAGAGTATCGTCCCGGGCTGTATGAGCGGCTTCTCCTCTCTGGTAAGCTGTATGATCACCTGGCCGAAATCGACACCTGCTGCTCCGACAGAATGGATCGAATGGTTCACCAGATGGCAGGTGCCGAAGGAATTCACGAAGATCTGAAAGCGCGAGACCAACTTGCCTGGGTCGGACGGATGAACAACATTCGGCAGCAGGCAGAAGAAATAATTCTCAACGAACTGATCTATGCATAAACATCATCCATACGGCCGCCTCTTCGGAGACGGCTTTTTCAATCAAGCTGTTTTGAACCACACTGCCAGAATAGACTCTCTGTAGATAAAGTCTGCGACCTAAGCATCTTTTGAATAAAACCGTACAGATTATACTCAGAAAGGCTGGAAACTGTTGTGGGTTGGATGTATGAACAATATACAACAGCGGGCAGAGGAGATTCTTCTTTATGAAGTGATCTATGCATAATATTGACTAAGCTGCTTCTTCGGAGGCGGCTTTTTTGTTGCGTCATGAGCGATTCATATTCCTGATTGTTCTTTATTGCACGCTGTGTAAGCTCTGCTTAGGCGGTAAAGTTTGCAGAAAGCAGTTGGAGAGTATTCCTGCTCGTTCAACCGTTGATTGTACTGGGCTTCCGAGAATTCATGATGAACTGCCTGTGATTGCGGATGAGTGTTCAAGGAGTATCCACGCCATTTTGAGCACGGTGTTCACCGGTGGATGTGCGCAAATGCAGCTCAGGAAGCAGAGTGCGAAGATTCCGAAACTGATTTTTTGGTGTATTTTCATTTTTCTGCTTGTCTTCTGCGAAAAATGGAATATAATATAGTTAGAGGCGGCTAACAACGCTGCCTCCTGGTGTCGAGAACCCATGATACGAGGTGTTGTTGTGAAAGGCTATTGCTCTGTACAGGAAATTGCAAAGCGCTGGGGTATCTCTGTGCGCTGGGTGAATCAGTACGCATTGGATGGAAGAATTCCAGGCGCAGAGCGGCTGGGCAGATCCTGGGCGATTCCGGAAAGCGCAGTCAAACCAGAAAAGCACAGATCCGGGCCTAAGCCAAAAAAATGTCAGAGAGAAGAAGCAGGCAGAAATAAACAGATAAGCACGTATCGTGCATTTATTTTTGTTGATGAGTTAGCACATGCTAACATGCGAGGTGATACGAATGTCTGTCAAGTATGAGGTCCTGAAAAAGCTTGTCGTAGCGGCGGGACTCAAAAAGCGTTGGCTCAGCGCCACGACGGAAGAGCTGCTGGAAAACCGGAGGAAGCAGAACGCGAAGAACCGCATCCCGGCTTTGAAGGATGATGCTTTTGAAATCAGCCGAATT
Source organism: Succinivibrionaceae bacterium (assembly GCA_017480795.1). Taxonomy (GTDB): domain Bacteria; phylum Pseudomonadota; class Gammaproteobacteria; order Enterobacterales; family Succinivibrionaceae; genus UBA2804. The sequence goes on along the minus strand of JAFURY010000052.1, from coordinate 29,072 downwards.
GACGTCATGGGTTTTCCAGTGCTGAAGCTGATTCACAGGGAGCATACGGACAGGGCGAATCTGTTCCTGATCGGCGGCGGCATGATCAGCGCGCCAAGACCTGCGTCTGTTAAAAAGGCGCTGCGGTTTGCAAGGGAAACAGGGCTCGATCTGTTCATCCCCTATTATCCGCTTTGCACGGACTATCCGCTGACAAAAGCCTATGAGATGATCTATGAGACTTACAAAGTGATGCTCAGGGATTATGCTCCGGAGCGCATCTCCGTTCTGGGCACATCGTCCGGCGGGAATCTGGCGCTGGGTATGGTGCCATACATCAATGACGGGCATCCGGATACGCTCTTGCCGGGATATATCATGGCCATCTCTCCGGGAACCTGTGTGGATACCGAGGAGGAATGGCAGCGGATGCTGGAATTGGATCAAAAGGACGTCGCCATCCCGGCCCAATATATGAAAACCGCTGTAGAGGTCATGCGTCATGGGGATGATAGTGTACCGGACTACATGCTCTGGCTGCAGCGGGGCGATTTTACAAACTGTCCCCGCGTGACCTTCATCTATGGTTCCGATGAGACGCTGTACGCCTGCGCGCCGTCTTTTGAGGCAGTCATGAAGAAATACGGCGTGGATTATCAAATGATCGTCGGCGATGGGATGTTCCACTGCTATCCCGTTTTTCCGATCGTGAAAGAGGCCAAAGAGGGCTGGAATCTGATGGTGCGGCTGATGAAGGAGGCAATGCCGGATGAATAAGGAATTGGACTGGCCCAGGATCGCCCATCTGATGAAGATCGGCATCGCTGCTAGCTTGATGGTCCTGGCAGGCGACATGCTGCTGGGCTGGGGGATGCATGACGCGGCAAAGCAAGGCCTGGAGGGCTTTCTTTCCGCCTATCTGAACCTGTCCGACGGCCGGATCTTCTGGTCCTCGCTGCTGGGGCTGATCGGGATCCCGCTGGAAGCGCTGTGTTCTTTCGCCGTGTACCGGCTGATTGTGCCGTATTCCTCCCGCATGGCGCACCTGTACCGCAGCGGCATCCTGGGCGTCCTGGCCTTCGGCGGCTGCGGCGTGCACGTTCCCTGCCTGGCCAGCGTGTTCTTTTACAAGTACATGATGGCGGCCAACTCGGAGACGGCCTTGGACGCCACCGTCCGCTTCGGCCTGTATTTCCTGCTGCCCGGTATGATCCTGTTCTTCATCTTCTGGCTGGTGCATCAGATCGCCCACATCGCCGCCTTTTCCAAAGGGCTGACACCTTATCCCAAGTGGTGCTGGATTTTCTGTCCGGCGGTGGGCATGGCGCTGACCATGCTGCTGAAGCTTTTCCCGGAGACGCCGCTTCGCAACGCCCTGACAGCAGGCTGGATCAGCATCGGAAACCTGTGGATGTTCGGCGGACTGCTGGCCACGATGAAAAAGGCAAAGGAGAAATAAACCATGCAGTTTGATGAGATGGGCAATCTGTCAGGCAAGACACTAATGCTCCTTCCGGGTACCGCCTGCGATTATCAGACGAATTTCGCCACAGTACTGGACAGGCTTGGGAAAAAGTATCACCTGATCTGCGTCAACTACGACGGCTTTGACGGAAGTGACGCAGTCTTCCCGGATATGATCACGGTGACGGAGAGGATCGAGCGGTATATTCAGGAGCACTTCAGCGGGAAACTGGACGGGGCGCTCGGCTCCTCCCTGGGCAGCACCTTCGTGGGACAGCTGATCATGCGGCAGAAGGTGCATATCGATCACGGCATCTTCGGCAGTCCCGACCTCGACCAGAGCGGAAAGTTAAGCGCCTGGCTGCAGTCGAAGCTTGTGGTGCCGCTGCTGACCAGTTTCACCAGCAGCGAAAAGAAGCAGGCAAAGACCCGGGAAAAGCTCAAGTCATTCTTTGAGATGAGCGATGAAACGGCTGACAGGTTCATGGGCTGCTTCTCAAAATTCAGGCCCGAATCCATCCGGAACGAGTACTACACGGATCTGCTCACCCATCTTGAAGACGACATCCATGTGGAACACACTTTGGTCCACTTCATCTATGCCAATAAGATGGGCGAGAAATATTTGAAACGCTACAGGAAGTATTTTCGCGATCCGGAAATCCGTGAATTTGATATGCAGCACGAACAGTGGCTTTTTGGCGGGGAGCGATACACGGTCCCTGTGCTGAATGCGATTGATGAGTTTATGGAGACGCCGGTATGAAGAATTATGTGAAGGAAGGGCAAAAGCTGCCCCTGTACGGCGTTGGCCCGATGATCGTGTTCGGCATGGGTGCGGTCACCGCCATCGGAATCATCCTGTTTTTCTATGTCTGGAAAATTGGCGTTCTGGAAAACCCATGGGTGCTGCTCTGCCGGATTGCCGGTGTGCTGCTGATCGTGCTGGGGCTGACTGTCTGGTTCATTGGCGCGCTGCGATCGGACATGGACGCAAGCATCGCCGAGAACCGGCTGCAGACCGGCGGCATCTATGCCTGGGTGCGCAATCCCATGTACAGCGGCTGGTGGATACTGTTTGCCGGCATCTGCCTCCAGTGGCACAATACCTGGAGCCTGCTAACCATTCCTATCAACTGGGTCATCCTGACGGTTGCCCTGAAGCTTACGGAAGAGAAATGGCTGCTCAATCTGTACGGGCAGGACTATGCCGACTATATGAAGCGGGTGAACCGCTGTATCCCCTGGCCGCCCCACAACATCTGAGAGGAGATCGATCAACATGCTTTGGTGGGTCATCGCTTTGGAAGCCGCTGCTTTCGCTGCCTTGTTTACAGCTATCATTTTTGCTTATTACCGCGGCGACAGAAAATACAGTCCGGCCAGTATCCACAATTACCCGCCGGAAATACAGGAGGAGTACTTCAAGACGCATACGCGGGTGGATGTGAGCTATCAATCCCAAAACGTACTGCTGACGAAATCACTGGGGGTGCTGATCTTTACAGGGATCCTGTTTGTGTGCGCAGCGATTGCCGGAGCCGCCACCTTCTGGCAGGGATTCTGGCTGACCTTCGGGCTGATGGCCTGGATCGGCGTGTATGACACCTGTTTTCTGGATTGGGTGTTGTTTGCCAATCTGCCCATGTTCCGCCTGGAAGGCACGGAACATATGGACAGGGCCTATCATCAGAAGTGGTTTCATGTAAAAGGAATGCTTTTTCCGGGCATCATCTTTGCGCTGATCCCCGCGGCGTTGGTTGGATGGCTGATCGTGCTGGTGAGGTAAAAGTCGATGAAAGTACTGGTTTACGGTTCCGGCGTGATCGGTTGTTATCTGGCGCATGTCCTTTGCACAGCCGAGAATGACGTGACGCTGCTTGCCCGCGGCCAATGGAAAGAGCAGCTTCAGCGGAACGGATTGAGGATCCGCCATCATATCCAGCGGAAAAACACGCTGGATCACCCGAAGGTGATTGAGGGCATTGAAGAGGATGACACCTATGATGCGGTGTTCGCCGTCATGCCGTACAACAAAATGCGGGCGATCCTTGAACCGCTGGCAGCCATTCGTTCTCCGATCGTGGTATTGGTGGGCAACAATATGAGCCCCGCCACGATGCAGCGGGAAATCCTTGAGCGCTCTGTGTGCGGGAAGCAGGTGCTGTTCGGCTTTCAGCCCACCGCGGGCAAGCGGGATCATGAAAAGGGCATGCTGATCTGCGAACGGGCTGGTGTTGGCGCCATGGACATCGGCTGTCTGCATGGCGAGGCTGACGCCTCCACAAGATCAAAGCTGACAGACTTGTTTGGCAAAACCGGCTATAGACTCAACTGGCAGCCGGATATGGAGGCCTATCTCATCTGCCATCTGGCGGCGGTGCTGCCCATCTGTTATCTGGCCTATGCCTGCCATGGAAATCTGACTGGCTCCACCGGGAGGCAGCGGAAGCTTATGCGCATGGCCTCCCGGGAGGCGTATGCCATGCTGAAGGCACAGGGCATCCCGATTCTGCCGGAGGGCGATGATCAATACTATGCTCCAGGGATCAAAGGCACAGTCATGCAGCTTCTCTATTTCGGCATGGCCAAGTGGAAAACCGCCGGGGATCTCATCGCCTGTGAGCATTGTCGGAACGCTTTTGAGGAGATGGAGATGCTGGACGAGGAATTCGAGAAAGTGCTTGCCCGCAGGCCAGAATTCCCCATGCCCAGCTGGCGCGCTTTGAAGGCGCAGATGCCGGGCTGGGACGAGATCCGGAAACAGTACGCCAAGGGAAGCATAAAATGATTGTACAGAAAACAACCATCTTTCCGGCGTCACGGGATGCGGTTTTTCAAAAGCTGCATAGGCTGGAAACGCTCCAGACCATCGCAAAGCCTTATGCCGTCTTTGAGCCGGTGGACAGCGCGGCGGCTGTATGGACCGTTGGCGGCAAGTCGTCCTATCGCCTGCGGCTCTTTGGCTTCATTCCATTCGGCACCCACACCATCCGGATCGTGCGCTTTGATCCGGATGGTGTCAGCAGCCGGGAGGGCAACGGGCATGTGCCGGTATGGAATCACGACATTCTGCTCGTTCCGGTCGACGAAAGTCACACCGAATACACCGACAGGGTGGAAATCAGGGCGGGTTGGAAAACGATATTCATTTGGCTGTGGGCAAAGGCGTTCTACGCCCACAGGCAGAGGAGATGGATCAGGCTGCTGAAAGAAGGCGAGGCACAGTGAAAGAAAAGGACTTGCCCATCGACCGCACCCGGCACGCGGTCTACACCAAGAAGGCAAAGAAATGCGTTCTGCGGCTTCTGCACCGCAATTATGACGATCAGACCTGCCAACAGCTCTGGGAGAAGATCCAGCTGCAGTACTGCGAGTTTCTCCGGGACGAGCCGCCCATGGCAGGCGCGAAGATCAAGGTCAGCATCTATGACCCGATCCTGATCTTCGCCTGGTACAAGGTCGTTCCGGACAAGCCTAAACTGGAGGAAGTGCAGCAGGACATCTTTCGCTGCTTTATGGGAGCCTTCGACGTGTTGGGCAAAGTCTTCAACCTCAACCGCAGGCTGGACAACCGCTTAGCCAGCCGGATCTTCCGGAAGGCCAACGACATCCGGGTTGAGGAGATCAAGCGCTTTCCCGGCTCATTCCGAATGGGCTCCTGCTCCTACGACAGGGAAAACGGCGTGATCCGCTACAGCTTCACCCAATGCCCCAACGCGGAATTCGCGAAGCGGCACCACATGGAGGATGTCCTGCCCGTCATGTGCAACTGCGACCATCTGGCCATGCAGAAGCTGCACGCCTGCCTGATCCGCGAAGGGACGTGCGTGGTATCACCCTGCTGTGATTACTGCATTGTGGGAGACCGTCATCCCATTGCGCAGGCGTACGAGCTGGTGAAGAAGGAAAACGGCCTGCTGGTCAGCGTGAAAAAATAAGAATTGGAGGGACAGCATGCTGCTGACAGTATTCTTGGCCATCGTGTTCTGCGCGGCAATCACGCTCTTGCTGATATCTGCCGTGGCTTTCGTTCAATATGATGGCACAAACAAGTGGTTTTTCTCATCAGCCCCGAAGGAAGCCCTGGAGCTCCTGAAGCCCCGTAATAAGGAATTATTCTGCGGCGCAAAGGCAATGGGATGGGCGCTGATGATCATCAGTATCCTGATGATATTGGGCGTGGGTGTGATTGCCGTCTGGGACGGTTTTCGGAGAAGCTTTTCTTTTATACAGTTCTTCCTGCGCTATGCTTTGATCTTTACGATCTACAAAGCCTACGACATGACCTTCTTTGATTGGTTTCTGCTGTGCCGTTTCCATTTCTTCCAGTATTATTATCCCGAGGTGGCGCCCGTATACAATGGCCGGAAATACGGGTACAACCTGAAAAGCCAGCTGCTGAAGCTTCTGGTCATTTTCCCGGCGGCTTCGGCCCTCGCGGCGTGGATCTGTACGCTGTTCAGATAAGGAGGCGCTGAATATGAAACTGAGTCTCAAGGAATACGACGCCATGCAGTCCGGCTGGCGCAAATGGATCAACGAGCACATGGAAATCAGCGGCTTTAAGGCCTGGGGTATGGATTTCGCCGGGAAGGATATCCTGGAGGTCGGCTGCGGGTCCGGCTATTCCGCGTCCCTGATCGTCAAAGACCATCCGAAAAGCTATACCGGCATGGATATCATGCCGGAACAGCTGGAAAAGGCGGAAGCGCTTGGGCTGCCGGACGCAAGGTTTGTCCAGGGGGACGCGGCCGATCTGAGTCGGTTTGCGGACGGGAGCTTCGACATGATCGTAGACTTTATGATCCTCCACCACGTGGAGGGCTGGAGGCGATTCCTGGATGAAGCCTTCCGTGTTCTCAGACCCGGCGGCGAGATGTACATCAACGACCTGACGCGGAAAGGGGTCCATCTGACGGACGCCCTCTTCCATTGGGAGCACGCGGAGGAGCCGCTGTTCACGATGAAGGAGTTTGAACAGCAGGCCCTGAAGAGCGGCTTCACGGCTGTCAAACGGTGCAATTACGCGGGTCTGGACTTCTGCTTCAAATTTGAAAAAGCAAAGGGGTAAAGATCATCATGTCCAGAAAAGATCAGATCAGGGATGCCTACAAAACCACCGGCGGACAGGCCAGCTTTTATGACGGCATGATGACCTATTCCACATGGCTGGGGAAGGCCATCTGCCGTATAGTATGGAACATGGACGGAAAAAAGAACGCAGCCTACCTGGAGAAGGCACTCTCCGGCATTCCGGAGGACTTTTCAGGCAAGCTGCTGGAGGTGCCGGTAGGCACAGGCGTGTTGACCATGCCGGTCTATCAGACGCTGCCCAGGGCGGCTATCACCTGCCTGGATTATTCCCCGGACATGATGGCCGCAGCGCAGGAGAAAGCAAAGCGGCTTGGCATTGCCAACGTGACTTTCACCCAGGGCGACGTGGGGGCGCTCCCCTTTGCGGACGAATCCTTTGACATCGTCCTGTCCCTGAACGGCTTTCACGCCTTCCCGGACAAGGAGGCGGCGTACAGGGAGACCTTCCGGGTGCTGAAAAAGGGCGGTACCTTCTGCGGATGCTTCTACATCCGGGACGAGTGCAGAAGAACAGACTGGTTCATCCGGCATCTCTATCAGCCGAAAGGTTTTTTCACCGCGCCTTATGAAACGCAAAGAAGCCTGCGGGAGAGGCTGTCCCAAATGTACGAAAATGCTGAGGTAACAGCGGTCGAGGGGATCGGCTGCTTTTGCTGCAGAAAGTGAGATAGAGACATGTTCTGGACCATTGTCATGGAAATCCTGATCCTGTGGGTATGCTACGCGGCCTACATGGCGGTGCTGGTGCACAGACGCGGCCCCATCGGCGGCATCTTCTTCTATCCGCAGGTGATGATTGACCGGGTCAAAGCCCTAGACCTGATCACCGAAGCGGAATTTCGGAGCAGAAAGCGCTTCGCCTTAACCCTGCTCATTGCATGGATGCTGGTGATCCCCGGCGTCATGATTCTTGGGATCAACGGCGCGAGGACTTATTGGGACTGCTGCTGGCAATTTTACGCGCTGTTCCTCGGCGCGGAATTCTTCGACTGGCTGTTCATCGACACCATTTGGGTCGCCATGTCCGACTGGTGGCTGATCCCCGGCACGGAGGATCTCAACGGCACCTGGCACAGCGTCCGTGTGAAGCAGTGGAAGCTGCTGAAGCTGATCCCGTTCTCGGTGCCGCTGGCGGCGGCAGTGGGCGGGTTATACTGGCTGATCGGAAGAATGATGTAAGCGTTGGGGGGGATACTGGATGAAGAAGCACATGAAGGCCGCGCTACTCTGCGGCATCCTGGGCTGCCTGTGCTACGGCGGCGGGGACTGGCTGATGATGTATGGCAATCCCGCCTATCATGGCACATTGTCCTGGCTGACCGAAGGCATTGCGGTGATCCCACAGGGACGATACAACCTGGCGATGGCGCTGGCCTTTCCCGGGATCATCCTGTACGGCATCGCACTGTTTGCGGTGGAGGGATATATCAAAGAAGAAAAGCATCGCAGAATCTACCACTGGCTCAACGCCTTCGGACTGACACCCTGGATTGCCCTGCACCTGTTCTATGTCATGATCCTGACGCTGTTTGCCTGGATGAACGGGAATGGCTACGTAACGGAGGCGCTGCCCGTCTGCGAGGGGCTGTTCTCCCGGCTTTCCTGGCTTGTGCCCGTATCCGAAGCGCTGATGCTGCCGGTGTTCCTGTACTGGTTCTGGCTGCAGCTCCGTGGCAAAACGGTTTTCCCCAAGGGAATGGCCTTCACCAACGTGCTGATCATCTTTGCTCTGCTGAAGGGACTGTCGCTTGCAATGCCGGCCAGCGCTTTCCGCCTCGGCTTTACGAACGGTCTTATGAGTGAAAGCATGATCCTCTGGTTTGGCATCATGCTGATTTGGGAAAGAAGGGATGCGGCATGATCACAACGCTTTCCGCTCTGGCGGCCGTTTGCCTGCTCTCCCTGGCGTTCATTCTGATCATCCCGCATTTCGCGGCCACAAAGGTGTTGATGAGCTTTCTGCCGCAAGACATCCGGGAAGCGGCGAAAGCGCATCCTGATCCGTCTTTGGGCAGGCAAATAATCGGTTATCTAATGACCGCTCTGGCGGCGGCGGGATACGCAGGTCTGCTTTTCTTTCTCGCCGCGGACGGTCTCCGGCGCGGCTACGGCTTCTGGCGGCTGTTCGGGCGGTACATGCTGTTTCTGTACGGCTATAAGCTGTTCGATATTCTAGTGCAGGATCAATATATCGTGATCACCAGGAAGTATTATGTGAAATTCTACCCGGAGACGAAGGGCTGCAAAAGCTGGGATGACCGAAGCTTTAATACAAAAAACCAGATGATCCGGCTGATCGCGTTCCCGTTTGTGTGCGCGTTGATGGCGTGGGTCACGCTGATCATCGGGAGGTGAAGCGCTGATGGAGAAAGCCATCCGGAAATACGGCAACGCGTACCGAAAAGCACTGTTATTCCGGCATTGCCGGGAGATCGAGGCAAAGACCGCAGCTTATGAAGCGCGGCTGCGGGCGATGTACGCCTCTGACGGGTTTAAGGCGCACAGCGTTTATCCTACCACAAATGCGGTCCATGTCTATGCCGTGATCGCCATGTGCCTGGAGCTGAAAGCGTTCGGCCTAACCGATACTGAGATTATCGAGACGATCAACCATGGATTTGTGCGCCGGCGAAACTTCTTCAGGCGGATCATCCGCGCCATTGATCTGCTGCCGAACAGCTTCAGTATCGCGAAAAAATGGAATATATCCGATCATGACAGACGGGTCAGAGATGGCAGCATCACCTATGACCGATTTGATGTCGGCGAAGACAGAATCGAATACCGCATCTCCAGATGCGTGTACGTCGAAATGTTCGAGGCCTACCGCATCCGCAGTCTGTGCAAGATCTTCTGCATGACGGACACAACCTCGTATGAAAACCTGCGCCGGCACGTGACCTTCATCCGGCATTCGGACCTGTCGGATGGGGACGCCTGCCACGATGAGATCATTCGGAGGAGAAAATCGCAATGAACTGGCCGAGAATTATTCTGGACGGACTGTCCATGTCCCTGCTGTTCAACGCGGTGGCCGGGCTTGGCTTCCTGCTGGTGCCGCAGGCGTACAGCAGTATGTTTCCCAGGGAGATCAGACAAGCAGCGGCTCCTTTTGTGAAGAAGAAGGATGTTCGCACCATGAAGCTGATCCTGTATCCGCTGTATCTGGTGTTGCTTGTCTATTGGGCCATCAGCGCGCATTTTGCGGGGATGACCGGCTTTTGGAACCTGTTTTGGGCGGGCTATGCGGAAATGACCATGGTGAGCCTTTCCGACTTCATCATCCTTGACTGCTGGCTGCCGCCGAAGGCTAAACCCTTCATCAAAGGCGCGGAGCACTGCAAGGCCTGGGAACGCTGGGAGTGGCTGAAGACACTGGCCATCCCGGAGCACGGACTGTTGTGGACGCTGATCGTCTGTCCCATCGCCGGGCTGGCGGTGGCGGGACTGAATATGCTTTTCTGACGGAGGATGTACCATGAGCGTTATGAAAATCACGTTTCTGCTCGCCATCGCCGGGCATCTGCTTTGCGGTGTGTGCGACTGCTTGCTGACCTATATGCCGGGCGGACGGTTTCACTTCGAGGACATGAAGGATAACGGCAGGCTTTCCGCCGTGTTCAAGGGCATGCCGCTTCGGAACTCCCTTCTGTCCATGCTGCTGGGCTGCCTGGCCATGTTCCTCTTTGCCTTTGGCTATCTGGCGCTGGCGCATTGGATGCGCGCCTTCTCGGAGCCCTGCGCGGTGCTGATGCTGATCAGCACGGTCATGGTGCTGACCTTCGGCGTGGCGCACCACGTGTTCTGCGGCATGCCGGAGTGGCTGTATGTGAAGATGGGCAGGACGGAGGAAGCCCGGCAGCTGATCACGGAGTTTTTCAAAAAGACGTCTGTCACCCTGATCGTCTGCTATCTCGGGTTCCTGATCTTCGGTGTGTCTCTGTTTGTGCCGGTGGTCAGCGGATGGACACCGCTGCCCCGCTGGGCGTGCGTGTTTAATATCCTGCCGCTGATGCTGGTGTTGATGCCGACACGGGTAGGCGGATCGGGCAACTGGGCCGGGGCGGTCATGTTCCTGGGACTCATGTTTCTTCTCTGATGTTCAACCATTTGGAGGATACGGGCGATGCACAGATATTACGCGGAAATCAAAAAAGAGGCGAATGCAATATGAAAAAGTATGAACCGGAAGCCCTGGTGGCCAGCAGTCGGTACCGAGTCTATTTCCCAACGCTGCCGGTGGAAATCCAGCGGGATGTATACAGCCGCATGCGTGTGCTGCTGGAAGAGGAAAAGCGCTGGTGCGACAAAGGCAACTATAAGCATATCGCCCAGATCCTCACGTCCATCGCGCTGTATGAGGTGCTGCAGCAGCACGGAAAGGCTGAGGAGGAAGCCTTCCGGATCGTCTCCACCGAGATGTGGAAGCAGCTGACGCCGGATACCTACAGGAAACTGGCACGGCACAGTTGGTTTTTGCCGGTGATGAAAAAATTCCTGCCCTTCGGTTTCCGGCATGGCAGCGGCGCCGGCTGGCGCTATGAATGGCACCTGGATACCGATCCCCAAGACCGCTTTCATTTTGAGTGCAGGGAGTGCCTTTACCGGCACATCTTCGAGGAGCGCGGCCTGATGAAGCTGGGGGCCATGTTCTGCCATTCCGACGTGATCAACTTCGGGAACCTGCCCTACACGGATTTCAAGCGGACGAAGACCCTCTGTCAGGGCGGAGACTGCTGCGACTTTGACTTTGTCCGCCACGAAACCGACGCCGGGAATGGCTGGGAAAGAACAAAAAGCATTTGAGAGGGGCTGCAAAAATGGGACTGTTCAAAAAGTTTGTCAGCCAGACGAGGAAGCCGGAAGGTTTTCTTGGAAAAGTGATGCTGGGCGGCATGAACTCCGGGCACGCCGCCATGGCCGACTGGGGCCTTTCCCACCTACCGCCCATCACACCTGAAAAGGCGGTGGATCTGGGCTGCGGCGGCGGGCGCAACGCCGGGGAACTGCTGAAGAAGTATCCGCAGGCCCTTGTGACGGCCGTCGACTATTCCGACCTGTCCGTGACCAAAGCGAAAGCGTACAACAAAGAAATGATCGCCGCCGGTCGCTGCACGGTTCAGGAGGGCGATGTATCAAACCTGAAACTGGCAAAGGAGTCCTTTGACCTTGCGACGGCCTTTGAAACCATCTATTTCTGGCCCGGGCTGGAGAAGTGTTTTGCCCAGGTCTCCGGGGTGCTCAAGCCCGGCGGAATCTTCATGATCTGCAATGAATCCGACGGCACGGACGACACCAGCCTGAAGTATGAGAAGATCATCGACGGGATGAAGAATTACACAGCGGAACAGATCGAAACGGCGCTGAAAACAGCTGGCTTTTCCGAGGTAAGCAGTGATCACCATCCTTCGAGACCATGGATCACTGTGATTGCAAGAAAGTAAGGAGCGTTCAAGATGAAACCTGATTACAAAAACTGGATGCCAAAGGGTATGGTATATTCCTTCCTGTTTGCTTTTCTTGGCTGCGGTATTGCAGCCGCGGCGTTTGGTCTGCTGTTGCCGGGCAGCACACTGAAAACCGTGCTGGCCATCGCGTTTGCGGTGATTGCGCTCATTTTCTGCGGCCTCACGATCTGGTCCTTCAGCATGTACCGCGCCTTTGATTACAACGGAAAGCGTCAGATGGCCCGGCAGATCATCGAAGGTACGGCGGCTAACGTGAAACTGCCGGAAGGCGGCAAGTGTCTGGACGTGGGCTGCGGCAGCGGTGCGCTGGGCATCGCCGTGGGCAAGCGGAATCCAAAGGCGGAGATCGTGGGCATCGACCGCTGGGGCAAGGAGTACGCCTCCTTCAGCAAGAGCCTGTGCGAAAGCAACGCGAAGGCGGAAGGCATCAGTCGCATTTCCTTTCAGCAGGGTGATGCCACCCATCTGGATTTCCCGGACGAAAGCTTTGACGCCGTGGTGAGCAATTATGTGTACCACAACATCCCCGGCGACCGGCAGCAATACCTGCTGGAAACCCTGCGCACCCTGAAAAAGGGCGGCACCTTCGCTCTGCACGATATCTTCTCCAAATCCAAGTACGGCGATATGCAGGCCTTCGTGAAAAAGCTCCGGGATATGGGTTATGAAAAGGTTGACCTGATCGACACAACGGGCGGCATATTCATGAAGAAATCCGAAGCCGGCTGGATGGGGCTGAGCGGCTCCGCGCTGCTGACAGGACGGAAATGAGGAGGCGGAAAGATGGCACGGAAGGATTCGGAAAACCAAAAGAAATCCATGAGCAAGCTGTTCCGCGGCAGGGCCATTTTCAAGCCGCTGAACACCGGTCGCATCGACGAGCATGTGGCCTGCGTGCGGGAGTGGATTGCCAATATCTTCTTTTACACCAAGGACAGTGCGACCATCATGATCGACGCCGGTTACAATTACGGGCGGTTGAAGGAGAAAATGGGCTGGCTGGACATTGATCCCGCCTCCATCCGGCATATCCTCATCACCCATCAGGATACCGACCACGTCGGCGCACTGGAGCGTGACAGCGAGCTGCTCTTCAGGGACGCCACCATCTACCTCAGCGAGATCGAAAACCGCTATCTCACCGGCGAAAAGCGGCGCAGGGTCTTCCACAAGCTGTATCCGCTGCCGATGGTGAAAACAGACAATCAGCGGGTGCTTCTCAAAGACGGTCAGATTCTGCACATCGACGGCATCAAGATCGAGTGCATTCTTGTTCCGGGCCACACCTGGGGGCACATGGTGTACCTAATCGACGATCAATATCTGTTCACCGGCGATACCATCTGGTTTGGCGCGGACGGTGGGTACAGCTTCATCAGCACCTTGGCGGAGGATAACAGGCTGGCTGTACGTTCCCTGGAAAAGCTGGAGAAGATCCTTCGGGCAAGGAAGGGTACGATCAAAGTGATCACCGGCCACACTGGCTGGACGGATGACCTGGACTTCGTCTTCCGCCACAGGACAGAAATATGCAAACCTTTCACAAAGAAGTATTCCGACCCGGAAGCGCCTTATGACGGCTACATTGAGGATGATGACACTGAGGAGAAAGCCCGAACCATCCTCCTTGCGAAAAAGAGGGAAGCGCGATGAAGTATGCGGGAATGCCGGCTGGCATGTGGCTGCTGTTTGCCGGCTCTTTCAGAAGACAACTGAGTTCTGTCTTCAACTATGACAAAGAAACTGCCAAGACTGTCTCAGCGAAAGCGAAGCCGAAGTACCGGGAGATCATCGGAAGACTGCCGGAGTTCGAGAAAGCAGACCGTTTCAAAATGAACATCGTCAGCTGCGCCATGCTCTCAGCCTTTGTGCTTTCCATGAAGGAGAAGCCATCTGTTGAGAAGTTGACGGACTATTATGCGAAGTCCATGATGAACGGTCCCATGCAGTGGTTCTGCCGGATGATGGGCAAAAGGAAGTTCAGCAAGCAGGATATACAAGGGATGAAGGCGACGGCCGCGTTGAACGCGGCGGACCGGAATCCATATTCCTGGAACATGGAGTTTCTGCCCTATTCGGACGGCAGCGGCTATGAAGCCCGTTTCACCAGATGCGGCATCTGTACCTTGATGAAAGAATTGAGTCTGTATGACCTCGTACCCGCCATGTGTCATCTGGACTACACCATGGCTGAAGCAGGTGGAGCTTGCGATTTTGTCCGCGAATACACCCTGGCCTCCGGCGGGCCTTACTGCGATTGCGGCTATAAGAAAAATGCACTGCCATCATCATTTCACGCAGGGCTGTGATCAGAACAGCAAATCGTGAGCAATCTGCAAATACAGTGTTGGCGAAGTAGATTTATCAATGAGCGTCTCTTCAGAGGCACTTTTCTTCATCCTATGGATAGAGACGTCCGCTTATGATCTGAAAAAAAGATTCTCCTGAAAGTTTTACTTGACATCTGACAGAAAACGATTTATAGTTTACAATGTTAGCTAACCATGTTTTCTATGGAGATTGGTATGCCGAAAGACAAAACCGCCAGCCATGCCAGGGTTCTGGCCGCAGCCAGAGAGGAATTCCTGGAGTACGGCTTTGAAAAGGCCTCTATGCGCCGCGTAGGCGTGCGGTGCGGGCTGACTGCAGCGGGCCTCTACAGACATTGCCGGGACAAAGAAGACCTGTTTGATCAGATCGTTTCGCCATGTGTGGAAGCAATCCGCATATGGCAGGAGGTCCACATCGCCCGCTATGAGGAGGCTCTGTCCGGGGGAAGCTTACCCGTCTGGCGGGATTCCTGGATTGATATGATGAGGGATTTGGTTTACCCCAGTATGGAAGATTATCACCTGCTGCTGACTTGCTCTCAGGGCACAAAGTACGAACACTTTCTGCACGATCTCACCGAGAATGCGCAGAAGGAGATGCTGGATTATCTGCCCGTCTTGCAGCTTTCAGGACTTGAAATCCAGCCACTCGGCAAAAAGGAAATGCATCTGGTGATGAGCGCTTATGTGACCGCGCTGTTTGAGCCGGTTATTCATCAATATTCGCAGGACGAAGCCCTCAGGTGCCTGAAAGCGGTAGAAAGTTTCTTTTTGCCGGGCTGGAAGACGTTGTTCGGCTTTGCATACAGCACCTGTCGCACCGGGAAATAATGATACCGCCTGTTCCACATGGGACAGGCGATATGCATAAAATGAAGTTAGTTAACGCTAACAAAGAAACGTTAGCTAACAGGAAAGTGAGGGATTTCATTGAAAGAGAAGAAACAAAGTGATCTCAGTCAACTGCTCGGCTATGCCGGAAGCTATAAGGGGCTCACCTTCCTGGGGCTGGGCCTGTCGGCTGTAGCCATGGTGCTGGGGATGCTTCCTTACATCTGCATCTGGCTGGTGGCCCGGGATCTTATTGCCGCAGCTCCCAATTGGACGGAGGCAGCGGGGATCGCCCGGTACGGCTGGATGGCCTTCGCCTTTGCGCTGGCGGGCATCATCGTTTATTTCTGCGCCCTGATGTGCACCCATCTGGCCGCCTTCCGCACGGCCTCCAACATCCGCAAGCAGGGCATGGCGCACCTGATGAAAGCGCCGCTGGGCTTCTTTGACAGCAACGCTTCAGGCCTTTTGCGCAACCGTCTGGACGGTGCGGCGGCCGAAACGGAAACCCTGCTGGCCCATAACTTGGCCGACATCGTGGGCACCGTCGCCATGTTCATCGCGACGCTGGTGCTGATGTTCTGGTTCGACTGGCGGATGGGCGCGGCCTGCCTGCTGGCGGCGGTGGTATCCATCGGGGCGCTGTTCACCATGATGGGCGGCAAAAACGCCGGCCTGATGGCGGAATACCAGGCCGCCCAGGACACGATGAGCAAGGCGGGTACCGAATATGTGCGGGGCATCCCGGTGGTGAAGGTGTTCCAGCAGACGGTGTATTCCTTCAGGGCCTTCAAGCAGGCCATCGAGGATTACAGCGCCAAGGCAGAGCATTATCAGGCCGACGTGTGCAAGGTACCCCAGGCTGTCAATCTGACCGCCACGGAAGGTGCTTTTGTGTTCCTGGTTCCTGTGGCCCTGCTGCTGGCTCCCGCCGCCTTCAGCGCCGGAACCTTAGCGAGTTTTGTGACCAACTTCGCGTTCTACGCAGTGTTTTCAGCCATCATCTCCACCGCCCTGGCCCGGATCATGTTCGCCGCCAGCGGCATGATGCTGGCCAAGACCGCTCTGGGCCGCATCGACCAGGTGATGAGCGCGCCGACGCTGAAAATCACCGATCACCCGAAAACGCCCAGGGACAACAGCGTGGAATTTGAGGACGTGTCCTTCACTTACGACGGGGCAGAGCTGCCTGCGCTGGATCATGTATCCTTCTCTGTGAAGCCCGGCCAGACAGTGGCGCTGGTGGGCCCCTCCGGCGGCGGCAAGACCACCGCGGCCAGCCTGATCCCCCGGTTCTGGGATGTCACCTCCGGCGCCGTGAAGGTGGGCGGCGTGGACGTGCGGGACACCGATCCCCATGTGCTGATGAACCAGGTGGCCTTCGTGTTCCAGAACAACCGGCTGTTCAAAGCCAGCATCCTGGAAAACGTGCGTGCCTCCCGTCCCGATGCCACCCGGCAGGAGGTTGAAAAAGCGCTGTCCGCCGCTCAATGCGATGATATCATCGCCAAACTGCCGCACGGCATCGACACCGTGATCGGCACGGAGGGCACCTATCTGTCCGGCGGCGAGCAGCAGCGGGTGGCGCTGGCGAGAGCCATCCTGAAAGACGCACCCCTTGTGGTGCTGGATGAGGCCACCGCTTTTGCCGACCCGGAAAACGAGGCGATGATCCAAAAGGCTTTTGCCGCGCTGACGCAGGGCCGCACAGTGATCATGATCGCTCATCGCCTGTCCACGGTGGTGAACGCGGATCAGATCATCGTGCTGAACGAAGGCCGGGTGGCCGAGCAGGGCACTCACGCCGAGCTGGTGCGTGGGAATGGTTTGTACGCCCGGATGTGGAAGGATTACAACCAGGCCGTACAATGGAAAATCACCGCAGAGGAGGCGAAGTAAATGTTTGGCAAAGCGTTTCAGCGCCGTTACGCCCTCACCGACCAGGGCGTGAAGAATACAAAAAAGGGTGCTTTCTGGACGGTGATCGTCAATCTGGTGGTCATGGGCGGCATGGGCATCCTGTACCTGATGATGGCGAAATACATGGACACGCTGACAAAGGGTTCGCCGCTGCCCAACGCATGGGTTTTCATCTTACTGGTGCTGGCCTTTATCGTTCTTTCTCTGATCACGCACATTCAGCAGTACAAAGCTACCTACGGCCTGGTATACAGCGAGGTGAAGGCCACCCGCCTGAGCTTGGCGGAACGGCTACGCAAGCTTCCCCTGGGATACTTTGGCAAGCGTGACCTGGCTGACCTGACCGAAACCGTCATGGGCGATGTGAACCGGCTGGAACACGTATGGTCCCATTGTCTGGGGTACCTGCACGGCGCGATCATCTCCACGGTGATCATCGCCATTGTGCTGTTCTGCTATGATTGGCGGCTGGCAATCGCCGTGCTGTGGGGTGTTCCGGTGGCCTTCGCGCTGCTGTTCGGCAGCCGGAAGCTGTCCCGGCGCAATTCCGAAAAGCTGAAGAAGGACAGCCTGCAGGTGTCCGATGGTATCCAGGAAACGCTGGAGAACATCCGGGAGATCCGGGCCACCAACCAGGAGGCGCGTTTTCTGCAAACGCTGAATGACAAAATCGACCGGCATGAAAAGACCAACATCCATGGCGAACTGGTGACCGGTCTGTTTGTCAATGGAGCCAGCGTGATCATGCGCTTGGGCGTCGCCACCACCATCCTGACCGGCACCGGGCTGATCCTCTCCGGCCAGATCGACTTTATGCTTTTGTTCATGTTCCTGTTGGTGATCACGCGGGTGTACGCGCCCTTCGACCAGGCCCTGGCGCTGATTGCGGAAATGTTCATGAGCCAGGTGTCCGCAAACCGGCTGAACGAAATCTACGACACACCCACGGCGGAAGGCGCGGAACGCTTTGCGCCGAATGGACATGATATCGAATTCAGGGATGTAGGCTTCTCCTATGACGACAAGCAGGTGCTGAAGGGCGTCAGCTTCACGGCGAAGGAAGGCGAAGTTACCGCCCTGGTGGGCCCCTCCGGCGGCGGCAAAAGCACCTGCGCCCGCCTTGCGGCCAGGCTGTGGGACATCGATCAGGGACAGATCACGGTGGGCGGCGTGGATATTTCCACCGTTGATCCGGAAGTGCTGTTGACGGACTATTCGATGGTGTTCCAAGACGTGGTGCTGTTTGACGACACGGTGATGGAGAACATCCGCCTGGGCAAACACGGCGCGACGGATGAAGAGGTACGCGCCGCGGCCAGGGCCGCCAACTGTGATGAGTTCGTGGAAAAGCTGCCCAAAGGGTATCAGACGCCCATCGGGGAAAACGGCGCGAAGCTCTCCGGCGGCGAGCGCCAGCGAATCTCCATCGCCCGGGCGCTGCTCAAGAACGCGCCCATCGTGCTGCTGGACGAGGCCACGGCCTCCTTGGACGTGGAAAACGAAACCAGGGTGCAAGGCGCGCTGTCCCGGCTGCTGCAGGGCAAAACCGTGCTGGTAATTGCTCACCGGATGCGCACGGTAGAGGCCGCAGATAAAATCGTGGTATTGGCTGATGGCCAGGTGGCTGAGGAGGGCAGCCCTGCGGAGCTCATGGCGAAGGACAAGAGCATCTTCCGCCGCATGACGCAATTGCAGGCGGCCAGCGCGGACTGGAGCATCTGAAAAAGGGAGATGCCGATATGTCTGTGAGCTCTGTTTTGAGAAAGACAGATATTTTCACGGTCGCGGAAAAGATCGGGCAGTATGTGCGCCAAGGTCAAGACGTTACGACGATATACCCGGTCTGGAATGCGTGGTCCCTGCCATTGTCTGACTGGTGCATATTCTCTATCTCATCTGGCTATTTTATACAATGCAACGTTGAACCCGGGAACCCCGGAAGCCGGGTTCAAAATGGCCTCAGG
The DNA here is from genome assembly GCA_017480795.1 of Succinivibrionaceae bacterium. Classification (GTDB taxonomy): domain Bacteria; phylum Pseudomonadota; class Gammaproteobacteria; order Enterobacterales; family Succinivibrionaceae; genus UBA2804. The sequence goes on along the minus strand of JAFURY010000052.1, from coordinate 10,019 downwards.
GTAGGCATCGTTAAACGGTACATGCGGGCATAGGAAAGTGCCTCCAAATGAGCCGCCTCCTGTCAAGCAGCCAGTGAGATAAAAACAGAATTGGGACAAAAAACTCTGGTGATCCAAATCGGAAACCAGAGTTTTTGTTTAAGAAAGGGATGTGGGAATAAAACACTGCTGCCAGTCAAGGAGAGGCAGATAAATCTGCCCTCCCGGCTACTTTCTCTTCAAGCAACAAAATAAGAGATGGGTTTCTTCATTTTCCAATTGCTCTTAGATTGGATTGTTCACCTGATCGCCAACGATCCAGTAGTCGCAGACACCGTCCCCGTTTGCGATGGTGTGCTCACGGTGGAGCTTCCCATGCTGCAGCCGGAACATCACCTCATCCGTCGAACAGAGCGCAGGCATAAGCTCTGAGATGCCCTCCCGCCGGCAGAATTCACAGATGGGACAGCGGGTAAAGCAATAATAGCTTCCCTCCTGATGGAGGGTTTCATCAAAGCGCACGACCCAGTTGACGGGATAGTCTTTTCCGTGAGCCTTGTACCAGGCCTCATACTTCCGCATGTCATGCTCCCACTTTTTCGGCGTCTTATTCAAATCCGTCATGCCAAATATCATGCGAAGCAGGCTGCTCTCCAGCACATCGGTCATCACCAATGCCATCTCATCCGGCGTGATTTTCTTCCCGCTGCCAAGCCAGGCTCCCGCAAAGACATAGGCAAAGTAAGCATTCTGCGCCATGGGATTTCCTGGGCCCAGGTCGTCCGCACGGGAGAGCAATCCCCTGTATTCGGCTTTCCCATGCCGGATCGCCTGATCAGCCAGCTCCTGATTGAAACGCTTCCGGATGCTCTTTTTCATCAGCGGCGCAAACACCGTCCAGTAGAACCCAACGTATTTCATGCTCTTCTCGTTCCTCCCATCGTCATGAACCTAACAGGATTGAAAACAAACTGTTTCGCACGCAAGACGGACGATGCTTTCAATCATCGATTCAAAAGCCGGAGAAGCAAATACCTGCCTTTCGGCCTTGGCCAGTGCAATCAACTTCAGGCAGTTTGCAAACAGCAGCTTATCCGCATCCTGCCGGGGTTTTTCGAGGCAATCCAGAATCCGGGATACCGTAAGGATATTGTTGCCGTCATTGTTAAACCAGGCTGCCGGCCATTGCCGTTTCAACTCCTGCTGTTCCTTTTCGGAAAGATGCGCAAAGATATCCAGATCGCTTTGCGCCAGCCAAAGCAAATATTGATACAAACCGTCAAAGCTCAGCTTTCCATTCTGCAGATGATCCTGCAATTCCCTTTTGGCTTCCTCCCGTTTGGATACCATGATGCGATAGATGAACGCCGCTTTCGTATCGAAAAAGGAATAAAAGCTGCCTTTGGCAATGCCGCATTTCCGGGCGATTTCGTCAATGCGGATATTCCTGAGCCCGCCTTCCTTCAGCATGGAAAAGCCTTCCTCGACCATGCAGGCTTCAATGCTTGTCCTTTTTTCCGGGCTGAACGCATTCATCCGGCAGACCCTCCTACAAAATTTTTGAAATGACCCGAAAACTATTGCAAGTCATTTCAACGCTATTATAATACAAGTTAGCGGTGTCTAACAAGACTTTCCGTAAATTTCTTTGGAGGATGAAAACGATGTTCAAAAAGCTTTCCCGGATGCTGTCGGTCGTTGCAGCCGCTATCCTGATGCTGACGGCTGTGGGCACTGCCGTCCAGGCAGAAGAGGCAGTTTGACCCATTTTAAGAAGACACTCAAAAGACACCCTAACCACACTGCAAAGACACCTTGAGGCCACCCGGCATCAGTGGTAAAATGTATCATGTAAAATGGATCGAAAGCACCGGCATATGCTGGTGCTTTTCTTCATCCCCTTGGCAAAAAACTCCAACTGCTTTTCCTCCCTGATAAGCTCTGCGCCTGAATGCACAGGGCTATTTTTGTGCCTGCAACCTTCATTCAAGATGATGCGATAACTTGCGCATACAATTCCACATGGTCACATCTGCTACAAAATTAGATTTTGCCGGTGTCACTTTGTTCGATTTTTTACATGTTAGAGTGTAGGGCAATTTATAGCACGAGCTTCATGCCGACAAAATTTTTTTGCTCAGGTGTTTCCAAAATCGCTGATTTTCGCCATGTAGATATGGAGGGGCAAATGAAAGGAGCGTTGCCCGCATGAGGGCAATAATACCCTCTGAAGACGATGCTAAACGCTGCGTATCAGAAAATTTCCCAAAAGTGTTTCCACTTTGCCTTGGTTTTTACATAGAAGGGCAGCGGGCAATATGCAGCCGCTGACAGGAGGCGATGATGGCATGATTCGCGGGGGTGATCGATGGCTGTTGATACTCGTGCGAAGCAATTTCAAAAATTTTCCGAAAGTGGTTTCCAAAAGGCCCGATTTTGGACATTAGATGATGACTCACGTGCTGAAAAAGATTTTCTGGAGGTGGTGTCACTTTGCCTCGATTTTTACATAGAAGGGTAGCGGGCAATATACAGCCGCTGACAGGATGTGATGCCGACATGATTCATGGGCGTAATCAATGGCTGTTGATACTCGTGCGAAGTAATTTCAAAAAAATATCGAAAGTGGTTTCCAAAAAGCTCGAATTTGGACATTTAAGAGTGAAGGGAGAAAACGACGATAATGATCTGCATGCTGAAAATTTTCTGGAGGTGGTGTCATTTTGCTCGATTTTTCCCATGTAGGGGTGAGGGGTGTCTGGCTAAATGTGCAGCTTGACCTTCGCCTCGGCAAAAAATATTGCTCAGGTGTTTCCAAAATCGCTGATTTTCGCCATTTATAGGCGATGAGCTTCCCCTCATCATTCGCTGGCATCGCCAGTGAAGCGTACCTTGACAACCAGGGCCACGTTTCCAGATCTGTCCAAACCGCCATGATCTTCCTCTTCGGAAGGGAGCGCCGAAAGGACCGGCAGTGAGCCAAACAAGGTTTCTTGCCAGAGGCAGCAGTGAAAAATAAGCCCGAACCAACAGCAATGAAATGAATGTCAGCCGAAAGCCGACATGACAGACAGATTTCAAAGACTGGAGGGAGCACAATGACAGAAAAGAAAAACCGCACGATTCATTACAGCTTCAAGGCGACACCGGAAGAGGATGCCATCATTCAGCAAAAAATGAAAACCTTCGGGATCAAAAACCAATCAGCCTTCATCCGAGCCATGGCCTTGAACGGATATGTGCTGAAGCTGGATTTGCCGGAGCTGCACGAAGCGGTTCGCCTCATGGGCAGCCTGAGCAACAATGTCAACCAAATCGCCCGGCGGTTAAACGAACGCGGGTCCATCTTTGAAACTGAAATGGATGACATAAAAGATCAGCAGAAAGAACTGCGGACAATTCTGAGCAGCATTCTTCACAGGCTGGATCAAATTCAACATTGAAAGGAGTACCCATGGCAGCCACTTGTATCATGTCCATTCACATCAACAAAGGAAAAACGGCCCGGCAATGTATTGGGGACCGGCTGGACTACATCATGAATCCAAAGAAAACAGACGGTGGAATCCTGGTTTCGACTTACGCTTGCTCGCCTGAAACGGCGGCGGATGAGTTCATGCTTTTCCGCCAGGAGTACCAAGCGAACACAGGACGCACGCAGGAAAACGAAGTGATCGGCTATCATGTCCGGCAGGCTTTCAAGCCGGATGAAATCACGCCGGAGGAAGCAAACGAAATTGGTAAAGAGCTGGCCTCCCTGATGACCAACGATCAGTTCGCCTACGTCGTTGCGACACACATCGACAAGCATCACATCCATAATCACATCATCATCTGTTCCACCGATCTGGATGGGCAGCATAAATACCGGGACGTGAAGCAATCGGCAAAGGATCTGGCGCAGATCAGCGATTCGCTCTGCTGGGAACACAGCTTGTCAGTCATTCAGAACCCGCAGGATAAGACCGTCACTTACGACAAATGGCAGGGCAATCAGAGAAGGTTCACCCATCGGGACGAGCTGCGGATGATCATTGACGCTGTACTGCGGATGCAGCCTGACGGCTTTGATGCGCTGATGCAGCTGCTGGAAGATGCCGGTTGCCGCATCAAGCGCGGCGCGCAAATCAGCATCAAGCCGCCGGAGGGTGAACGGTATATTCGTCTTGATACCCTCGGCCTGGAATACGATGAAGCATCTTTGCGCCGGACGCTGGCACATGATCATGTGCACATTCCGAAAATCCCGCGGGGCGATTATACCGAAAGTCAGATCAAGCGGTTGATCGACATTGAAGCAAAGCTTCGCGCCGGCAGAGGGAAAGGCTATCAAGTATGGGCAGAGCGGAACAACATCGACGCGAAAGCGCAGATGGTGATCTTCTTGAAAGAGCATCACATCGGTTCGCTGGAAGAACTGAATGTTCAGATTCAGGAGCTGACCGATCAGCGAGATTCTCTGAAAGCTTCCATACGAGAAAAGCAAAATCGGATGAAGGAGATCAACCGGCAGCGTCAAGCGATCCGGGATTACAGCCGGACGAAAGAGATTTATACCCAGTATCGGGAATCCGGCTGGTCGGTGAAATTCTATCAGGAGCATCGGCAGGAGATTGAAGATCACAGGAATGCCCAGGCTGTTTATTCCTCTCATGATGGAAAGATGCCGACGCTGAAAGAACTGATGGCGGAATACGATGAGATGAAGAAGCGGAAAGATGACGATCAGGCAGCGCTCGATGAACTGAAACCACAGCTGACTGAACTCAAGCACATTCGGTATAACTACGAAATTCTGGAACGGGACAGCGCACCAAATAGTCACCAACATGTCATACCAAAAGATCACCACTTCGATGAACACGCCGTCCATCACGATGACGAATCCCGCTGATTCGCAAAACAACCACAGCGCTTGCGCTGGTAAAAAGGGGCTTGGGGGCCGTGCCATCCAACAAGCAAAGTGCAAAAGGTGCTACCTTTGCCCTGCTTGCTACTATGCTCCGGGGCCCTTTTCAGGAGGCCATGGAACCGTGTTCCTGAAAAAAGAAATTTCATTTCGTGAAAACTTTTGGCCCGGGAAACCCAGTAAAACCGTCATTTTAGGAAATCTGACAGACGCAAAGATGCCAACAAATCCTTACGCCGCAACGCTTTCCGAAGTTTTCAAAACGTGAAAACGATTTTGAAGGCTATGTGATATGGTGTCGGTGAAAGCCAGAGCGTAAGGCTTCATCCCCTACGATTTCCCGCGCAGGAAAAGCTATCCTGTGCGTTCATATAAAGCCGTCCTGCGTCATGCCCTCGCGAAGCATGATCCGAACGCGGGACGGCGGGACGTCCTCCTGCTGTGTGATCGGACATACAGCAGAAAGCACAACAGAAACATCAGCAACAGGAGGAAATAATGAGTTTACTTTTTACCCAAGTCAAATCCCAAGTTACCACCCGTCAGGCAGCAGAGCGCTATGGCGTTCCCGTGGATCGCAGTGGCATGGCCTGCTGTCCATTCCACGATGACCGTCATCCTTCCATGAAAATCGACGAACGGTTTTACTGCTTCGGCTGCCACACCACCGGCGATGTGATCGACTTCACGGCAAAACTATTCGATCTTTCACTGTATGACGCGGCGAAAAAGCTGGCGAATGATTTCAACATTCAGCCGCTGCCGCCGGGACAAAGCGCGCCGATCCCGAAGCTGCCCGCTGCCATGATCGAAAGAAAAGAGGAGCAGCGCGTGCTCAAAATCCTGATCGAGTATGAGCGGCTCCTGGTGAAATGGAAGGAAGAGTTCGCTCCCTCTGAGCCAGAAGATGAAAACTGGGATGACCGATTCATGCACGCTGTTCATCACCTGCCAACCCTGGGCGATGCCATTGATCGTCTCTTTTCATCCGACCCGGACGAGCGGAAAGCCATCATGGATCATATCAGGAACACAGATGCTGTTGCAAAAATCGAAGCGATCCTCAACGATGGATGTCAGGAGGTAATGAACGATGGCCCAGAAAAAGATCGAGCGGCTTGATACCTGGCCGGAATGGTTCACGGGGAAAACAATCAATGAGCCCATCTTCTGCCGTGAATTTCTGGAACGTCACCGGCTTGCCTACACCGAGAATTCCTTCTTCACCACGGAAGGCAGGGTCACCAACGAGGACGCCATGCGGCAAACCATTTATCAGCAACTGGAGCCTTTCATCGTCACCGGGATGAGCAAAAAGGTGGATGACATCATGAAGGATCTTCGCATCAAAGCCCAGGTGACCGGATTGCTGCCGCAGACAGATCGGGTTCACGTGCAGAATGGCACGGTGTTTCTGGACGGCAGCTTCATCGAAGCGAAGAATGAGATCGTCAGAAGCAGGTTCCCTGTTCGGTTCAATCCGAAAGTGAAAAAGCCGGAGCGCTGGCTGAAATTCCTGTCAGAGCTTTTCTGGCCGGAGGACATTCCCACGCTGCAGGAATTCATCGGGTACTGCCTGATTCCCAGCAATGCCGGGCAGAAGATGATGGTGATCAAGGGCAGCGGCGGCGAAGGCAAGAGCCAGATCGGCCATGTGCTGTCCCGGATGTTCGGACCCAACGCGAAGGACGGAAGCGTCGGAAAGATTTCTGAAAACCCTTTCGCCCGTGCCGACCTGGAGCACATTCACCTGATGATCGACGACGACATGCGGCTGGAAGCGCTGAAGCAGACGAATTACATCAAAGCGATTGTCACGGCAAAGGGGAAAATGGATTTGGAACGCAAAGGAAAGCAGAGCTATCAGGGATTTATGTACGCCCGCATCCTTGCCTTCTCCAACGGCGATCTGGTTTCCCTCTATGACCGCAGTGATGGCTTCTTCCGCCGGCAGCTGATCCTGACAACGAAGCGAAAGCCGCCGGACAGAATCGATGATCCCAACCTTTCGGAAAAGCTCTGTGAAGAAATGGAGGGCATCTTCCTTTGGGCGATGGCGGGACTGCTGCGGCTGGTGAAGAACAATTTCCAATTCACAGAGAGCGGTCGGGCGAAGCTGAACCGGGAGATGGTGAAGAAGGACGCCAACAACATTGAGCTGTTCCTGGAGTCGAAGGGGTACATTGTCCGCGATCCGGAACGCTCCATCAGCTCCAAGGATCTGTATGCCGTGTACTGTACCTGGTGCGATGAAAACGCCTACCCGCCTATGAAGCGAAAGACGTTTGTGGAATACCTGAGCGCCAATGAGGAGAAGCTCGGCATCCGATACACCACTCATCTCACCAACAGCGCAGGTCGCGAGGTGAGAGGCTTCAGGGGAATCGGATCTATCATCAGCCCGTCGGGTTACATGCAAGGCGGATGGCAGAAGGTCGATCCTGATGACAACCCGTTCAAAGATGCATAAAGCGACTTTTGCCTCAAACAAAGCGTCCATGCGTCCAGACACCAGGGGAGAAAGACCACCCTTGAGCCACGATCACCGGACGCATGGACGCATCAAAACGGGGAAAAAGCGCTTCTATGCAAAATGGCTTTTCACAGAAATCAAACAAGTTTTGTTACCGGTTGAAACGCTTTAGGAAAGAAAAAGTCCTTATTTTTCAAGGGGTTCCGGGCACGAAAAAGGGCAATTTTGAAGGCGAACGATAAATATATCGTCCCCATCAAAAATGGGGTTCTAAACCGGTAACAAAACGGCAGGAGCAATCAAACAGAAGAAAGTTTACAACTTTTTATCACTTTAAAGTGCGAAAGGATATTGAAATGATGAGAAACAGGCTTTATACTAAAGATGAGGTTATTCAGGTCGTTGAGGCAGCGCTCAACGCTCTGAATAATCAAAGCGCTCCCGCTCGGGAGCCGGAGCACCTTGACAACAGCACATCTCAGCAATCATCGCCGGGCACGAAAATGACATTGTCCGTCCGGGAAGCCGCCGAGCTGATCGGGATCAGCAAGCCGAAGATGTACGAGCTTGTTCACAGCAATGAGATCCCGTCCATCCACGTCGGAAAGAAGATTGTGATCGCCCGCCAGGCGCTCATGGACTGGCTGTCGGAAGGAGATACGAATGGCAAGAAAGCGTGCTAACGGCGAAGGAACCATCAGAAAACGGGCTGACGGAAGCTGGGAAGCCCGATACTGTGCCGATGGAAAACGGCATTCGGTCTATGGCAGAACCCAGGCGGAAGTCCGGAAGAAGCTGACCGAAGTCTCCGTCACCATCGACCATGGTGATTTCAGAGAGGACAGCGGCCTGACCCTCGGCCAATGGCTGACCATGTGGCACCGCGACTACCTGGGGAATGTGAAGCTCGGCACTGCTGATACCTACGAAATGCAGATCAGGGTGCACATCATCCCCGCGCTCGGAGACGTCAAACTGTCGGCACTCCGAACGCCCATGATTCAGCGCCTCTACAATAAGAAGCGGGAGGAAGGGCTCAGTCCGAAATCCATCAAGAACATTCACGGCTGCCTGCATAAGGCACTGGATGTAGCTGTCAGGATAGGCTACCTGAGCAAGAATCCATCCAGCAACTGCATCCTGCCCCGGATCGAGCAAGCGGAGATTCATCCGCTGGATACGCCGGAACTTTCCAAGCTGCTGGCCTTTCTGAAAGGTCACGAGCACGAAGCGCTCATCGTGACCGCAATCTTCACCGGATTGCGGTCCGGCGAGCTGCTGGGGCTGACCTGGGATTCTGTGGACTTTGAGAACGGTCTGATTCGGGTCACCAAGCAGCTGGCTCAGCCGAGAAAGAAAGGCGAAGTCTTCCGGTTTGCGACACCGAAGAACAGCAAGCCCCGCACGATCGCTCCCGCTCCTACGGTCTTCCAGGTGCTGAAGAAGCACAAGGAAGAGCAGGAAGCACAGCGGATAGCGCTGGGGCCGGCATGGAACGATGGAGGCTTCCCCAACCTGGTGTTCACGCATCCGGATGGCAGCCACCTGTCCCAGCCGACCGCATGGAAGATTCTTCACAAGATCCTTGTGGCAGCGGGCATCGACGCCCATCGCTTCCATGATCTGAGACACACTTATGTGGTAAGTTCCATTATGGCGGGGGATGACGTAAAAACGATCCAGCAGAACGCCGGGCATTACTCCTCGGCATTCACGCTGGATCGCTACGCACACGTCACCGCTACCATGCAGAAGGAAAGCGCGAACCGCATGGAAAAGTTCATCGCCGGGTTGTAAAACGATGAACAATAATAGAAAATTTCACCCAACCATGTCCCATGGCGTATAGCCCCACCCCAATATCAGGTCCGTTGGGGTGGGGTTGGGGTGGAAGGCCGCCAAAAAGAAGCAGAACCCTTGAAAAATCAAGGGTTCTGTGGTGCGGGAAACAGGACTTGAACCTGCAAGTGCGTATTGCACACATGAACCTGAATCATGCGCGTCTGCCAATTCCGCCATTCCCGCATGGAATGAAGTGGGCAGGGGTGGATTCGAACCACCGAAGCGTGTCGCGGCAGATTTACAGTCTGCTCCCTTTGGCCACTCGGGAACCTACCCATACTATGGACTTCCCTCTTGACCCAAAGGGTGGAGCTGGCGATGGGACTCGAACCCGCAACCTGCTGATTACAAATCAGCTGCTCTGCCAATTGAGCTACGCCAGCACGAAGCTCTGTTAGAGTCCCAATACCCTTCGACCTGAAAGGTGGCGACCCGGAAGGGGCTCGAACCCTCGACCTCCAGCGTGACAGGCTGGCGCTCTAACCAACTGAGCTACCGGGCCATAAGAACTGTGGGCCTTCAGGGACTCGAACCCGGGACCAACCGGTTATGAGCCGGCCGCTCTAACCAACTGAGCTAAAGGCCCATAACAGTTCAGGAAGAAAAGTGTGACCCCGTCGGGATTCGAACCCGAGTTACCGCCGTGAAAGGGCGATGTCTTAGGCCTCTTGACCACGGGGCCACATGATCCGGGTAGGATCAGAGTCGGGGTGAAGGGATTCGAACCCCCGGCCTCATGCTCCCAAAGCACGCGCGCTAGCCAGACTGCGCTACACCCCGGTGCAACCTTCCCGCGGCATCCCCCGCAGGCGACTT
>JAFURY010000051.1 GCA_017480795.1 Succinivibrionaceae bacterium | reverse complement strand
GCAGAAGTCACGATATTCCGCGTTCCTGCAGATTTCGGTGTCTTTGAACCATCCCTCCTGGCGCGAAACGTCATCCGGGTTTTCGGGATTGAAGGACAGGAAATCGTAAAAGGTGCTCATGGTCAGCGTTTTGCCGAAACGCCGCGGTCTGGCGATGAGCATTACATCGGAGCCGGTGTCTTTGAAGACCGTTTTGATAAAAGGGGTCTTGTCCACGTAGTAACGGTTGTTTTCTATCAGATTGTGAAAGAGTTCCGTGCCTACGCCTATCGTTTTCAGCGGTTCTTGATTTTCTGAACCCATAGGTTTCTCCGAGGCCAAAAGTCCTGTCAGCCAGCGGTCATCGGCAGCAAAAGCCATTTTTCTAAAAGCCGGCATGGCAAATATTGAGTTTCCATCTCCGAAATTGTCACGCTGCGCCCAACGAGAAAATGTCGCGATCTAAAAGCGGATCACCATCATGGTCTTGTCATCTTCCGAACCGTTCTTCTCGGCCTCGTTGTAGATAAACTGAAACAGGCGACGGGGATACATGTGATTGGCCTCGTAGAGGGCTGCGAACCGGTCAGGTTCAATATAATCATGAATTCCGTCGGTGGTGAGGATCAGCTGATCCGGCCGGTTGCCGTCGTTCCAGAGTTCCGACACCTTCAGGTAGGCGATGCCGTTGACCGAGGCTCCGCCCATGAAGCCCAGGAGTTCGGAATTGCCGTAGTCTCTGGCGGAGGAATAGTTGCCGCTGTCAAGCATGATCTGGCGGGCTGTCTGATCATGGGTCAGCTGCCTCATCACTCCGTTTCTGACCTCAAGCAGCCTGGTGTTGCCCACATGGGCCATCAGAGCCCTTTTTCCCTCGACGATGATCATGGTCAGCGTGGAGGCCATGCGTTCCTTGCCCTTGACGAAGGACGAAAAATCAATCAGTTCGGAATCCACCGTCACCATAAGCGAGACAAGTTCGTCCGGGGTAAGCCCGCAACGGTACATTTCCGAAACCCGCTTGAGCACGAAATACGACGCCTCCTCCGCGCCGGCGTGTCCCCCCACGCCGTCGGCCACCGCGAAAACGCACGGCAGACTCGCGTCAAGATTGTAAAAACCGGGAGCCAGCACCCGGTTTTCCACCAGAGCTCCGTCCTCGCAATGCGTTCGGTCATGTCCCGTGTCAACGCGAACCCAAACGTCAGCCATTGAAAAATATCCTCAAGAAAATTCTCTCAGCTCCAGCCGCCGGCTTCCGTCCGAGGCGCAGATCGGACGTCCAAATCGAATCCGCTCAGATCTCCTCAAATGCCCTTGGCGCAACCACATTTGTTTTCTCAACCGGTCTCATGCGCGACCGCCGGCGCAGTCTCCTCAAACGTCTGTCTTTGTCAGTTCCTCAGGCACATAAGGATCTCCCACCGCGCTGCCCTGGACTCCGTATCTTGCCAGGTAGTTCGTGAGCGAATCGATGATTTCGAATTTCCGTCTGCAGTACTCCGGCGCAATGAGAGTTCCGTCCATGGCGGTGGCCGAAACCCGATGGTAAACGATGCGCGATGGCGTTCTGGCTATCATTTCCCCCGCCCGGGCAACGTATTCGTCCCTGGAAAGCAGCCGGATCTCGCCCCGGCGATAGTCCGAGGCCATTCTCGATCCCCTGACAATATGCAGGGGATGAAGTTTCAGCCCATGACTGCCAGACTCCAGGGCCGCCTCAAGACTGATGAGATTGTCATCAAGACTTTCGCCGGGCAGACCAACAATGAGATGGGTGCAAAGTTCAAGTCCGCGGACAAGTATCCGCCTGGCGGAATCCCGGTAGCATCCGGCATCATGCCCCCGGTTGATGAGCCTCAGCGTTCTGTCATGAATGCTCTGCAGTCCCAGCTCCACAATAACATGACTGCCGGCATCCTGATAGGAACTCAGCAGATCCAGACACTCGTCGCTTATGCAGTCAGGCCTGGTGCCGACGCTCAGCCCGATGACGCTCTCGTGGGAGAGAGCCTCGTCGTAGAGTTTTTTAAGCGATTCGACCTCGCCGTAGGTGCTGGTATAGGCCTGAAAATAGGCAAAATAAAAATCAGAGCCCTGATCCTTCTGAGCTCTGATCTGATCGGAGACCGAGGTCTCGCGAGCGCCGGAAAAGGAGGAAACCGAACAGAAAGAGCAGCCGCCTCTTCCGACAGTTCCGTCGCGGTTTGGACAGGTAAAACCTGCCGACAGACTGAGTTTGCCTACTCTGCCGCGGTAGCGGCGCATCCACTCCTGACCGACAGTGCGAACAAAATCAGACAGCTGCATCAGAAATCATCTGGAAGCGCGTCCAGTTTCTTGTCCTCATAGTACCGACGGAAAAAGCCGGCGATATGATCGTTTGGACAAACCAGAGCGACGGCTCCGGTCTTTTTGATGGAGTCCCGCGCCATGGAAAGATAGCCCAGATAAAACAGCAGCGAAAGGAGATCGCTGTTGTTGTAGGAGCTTACCAGGGACAGACGCAAAAACGGCGTTACGCTGGTGAGTTTGATCAGGTCGCGACGGAGGATCCGATCTATCAGATCCTTCAGATCAAAGCCCTGGGACAGATCAAGAATGGTGTTGAGACGCTTCTGGTATTTCTCGTCGGTGCCATCGGTTTTCTTTTCCTGAAGATAGGCTGCGGTATCCCGAGGGTTGTACAGCGGATCTGCCGAATAAGGCGAGAAAACATATCCTCCGGCGGTGGCGTCCAGATCCTGAACAATCTTCTCTACGCCGCCCAGCTTGCCCTTGCCCGCAAAGTCGGGAGCAATAGCTCCAAGCTCCTGCGCGGTGAAGCCGGCCACATCGGCGAAGGAGCGGAAGGAGGCGAAGTTTCTGACCACATTCAGACCGTTCTCTCCGAAAAGGGAACCGAAGGCGATCGGGAATACGCCGGTGATGAAGGTGCGGCCGATGGTCACGTTCAGCACGGACTTGATGGATTCGTAGAAATCCACCAGAAAATCGGCGGATGCGAGTTCCATGCGGTTTTCAAACAGCACGTCATAGGCGAAGTTGTCGTAATCCTCGATCAGCAGATAGATTTTCTCCGCCGGAAACTGCTGGGAGAAATTGAGACACAGTCCGGTAAGAGCGAAAATCGGATCCGCCTTCATGTCGTCGTCAAGAGCGAAATCCACATCTGGATTGCGTTTCAGAAACGCATCCAGCCCATCGAGAACGATTTTCTTGAAGTTCGCCTCGAACTCCTGCTCGTCGGCGCCTCCAAGAGAGGAGAACACGAAGCGCAGAACCCTGAAGGAGTTCTTCAGCGTCGTAGGATGCATTCTGATATAGGTTCCGGCATACTTCTCGTTGAATGATGCCAGACTGGACTTGTCGTAGTAGGAAAAGAGAAGATCCATCAGGTGAGACTTGCCGAAACCGTGAGGACGAAGCATCAGAACATGAGAGCTCCCGCACTTTTCCAGCGTTTCCACGAACGCGCTTTTGTCAACGTTGAGAGCCTTGTCCGAACCGGAATTCTGAGCAGGACTCCTGCCTGCCTTTTTGGCCTCTGCCATATACCCACCGCCTTATGAAAAAATTTGAAAACAGATCCGCTATTTAACCTGTGAAAATTCTAGCACATGAATGAAGCACAAATTAATTTTCACTGGCCAAAAGTGTAACACGCGACACACTTGACGCGGTATCGTCCAAAGCGCGGCAATGAATGCGGCGAGCTTGCGCGGAAGTCTCAGATCTTTCCGGCGCAGAAAGCAGACTGATGCGCCGGGCGAACTTTCCGCATCCATGAAGTCCGAAGTCAAAACAAAGCCCGCAGGCGGCGAGCCGGCGGGCCGTATGTTTCATACAGGAAAAAGCGAAAGCTACGGAAGCGTTTCGGTTGCAGCGCCGCCGGAGGACCATCCCGGAGGTGTGCCGCCATCGGACGGAGGTGTGCCGCCATCGGACGGAGGATTGCCTCCGCCAGGCTGCGACTGTCCCGAGGAACCCAGGGTGTAAACGCGGGTTCCGGAGGATGTGGTTATGGTTCCGGCGCTGGTCCCGCCCGACACGTCCGGCATCTCCTCGTACAGTCCGCCGAAGCTGCCGCCGCCTCCCAGCGTCGCGCCTGAGACGATGCTGTAGGTGTCTGAAGATGCAAGCTCCGGCGAGGACAGAGTCATGATGCCGTAGCTTGAGATGTCAGAAGGAATTTCAAAGGCGAATACCGCCTTGCCGGCTGAATTGGCGATGGCCATGGATGTTCCAGGCTTTCCGGCGTAGGAGGAGGAAAGAACAAACACGTTCTGCTCGTTGTCCGAGGTTTCCCTGGCGTAGACGTGGCTGCTGCCGCTTATGCCCACGGCAAGTCCTCCTCTGAAATTCAGAGCGCCGTCGCAGTCAAAGCCGTCCTCGCTGCCAAGGGAGGAGACGGCAACCACCACGCCGCCTTCAATGTTGATGTCGCCGTTGGAGTCGATGGCATCGGCCGAAGAACTCTTCAGCCAGACGCGAGGGCTTTCCAGGCCGTCTCTGATGGTCACATAGCCCCGATCGCTGCCGCTGATGTCGCGGCTGGCGTTCAGCGCGTCGTCGGTGGAGCTGATGGCGATGGTGCCGCCGCTGATGTCGACTCCCAGCTTGCCCTCGATGCCTTCAGGGGAGCAGCTTTCCTTCTCCGTGACCGGGAGTCCGTCCTCGTCGTAATAGCTGACTGTGTCGCTGAAATCGGAATCCACCACCTTCGCGGTGGTCACGATATTGATGACGCCGCCGCTGACTGAAACCACCGGAGACGGATCGTCGGAGGTGTCATCGGTTTCGGCATCCTCGTCGATGTCCCATTTGGCGCTGATGGCCTTGCCTGTGGTCTGAATGCCGATGACGCCGCCTGAAATGCTGATGCCGCCAAGCCCGGCGCCGTCCTCGCTTTCATCGCCGGAGACGATGATGCCGCGGCTTTGCTTGTTGGTATGCTCTCCCACGCCGCAAAGCAGCACCGTGCCTCCTGACATGTCAAAGCCGTTCTTGCTCTGAATGCCGTTGCGCCCCTGGTTGAATACGCCCACGTTGCCACCGAACATGTAAATCCGGTTCTTGGCGTAAAGGCCGTGCTTGTATTTCGTTTCAACGTTCAGCGTGCCGTCGCCGCTTATGCGCAGCGTGCCCTTGGTGGAAAGAACTCCGTTGTCGTCCGAGCCCGGCGCCCACGTCCGTGTTTGCTTGGCATCATCGGCGATGTCCTCCGCGGCAGCATTGGCGTCGTAGTAGTCCACTCAGTTGGCGCTGCTGTAGCCGATTCCGAATTCGCGACTGTCGGAAAGCGTGTTTTCACCCTTGAGGGTAACGTAAACCGTCGCAGTCTTCGGCCCGATCGCAATGGCGGGGTAATTGCCGCCTTTTATCACTGCGCCGTCAAGTTCAAGTCCGATTTTGGCGTTTTTGGCCGCGGTGACATCGATGCTTCTTTCAAGGGTTCCGGAAAGCGAGAATTTGAAGTTGCCCTCGGCGCCTGAAATGTCAACCGTCACCAGTTCGTCTCCAATGACAAAACCGATGCCATCAGGCAGACCGGAACTGTCGGTCAGCGAGATCTGTTCTCCGCCGTCGACGCTGTACTTCAGTCCGTCAAAATCAATGGCAACCGTATGGCTGTACTCGGGAATCTCCTCGTCGGTCGCAGCTTCTCCGACGGCTCCCTTGTAGTCTTTGAAAAGACTGACGCCGGTCATGGTGCTGTCGCAGCTGAAGGACACGCTGGCGAGACTGTTGGAGCCATCCTTCGAATCCTGTCCTCCGGACTGTTCCTGTTCCGATCCTCCGGACTGTTCCTGTTCCGATCCTCCCGACTGCTCCTGGCCGGATCCTCCGGAATGGGAATGACTTCCGCCGCATGACGACAGCGCAAAAGCGGCAAGCACCGCCAGCGCGATTTTGGAAAGTTTGGAAACCAGCATGACTCCTCCGACACGATGAAAAACGATCCTGCACTTTCCAAATGTAACCATGCCCCCGAAGTTAAGGAATTACCTTTCGCACCACCCCTTTCCTCTCCATTAGACAGCGACCATCAAGCCAATGCTGCATGAATATGCTTCAGGATGAGGCCGTAACTTTTCTGTGCCGCCTTATCCCTCTTGGAT